>JBIIBL010000092.1:0-7299 GCA_044239425.1 Crocinitomicaceae bacterium
CGAGTTGGGTCGCAAAAAAATGCTGGTCTCGGAAACGGTTTTTTGGATAGCCCCGCAAAATATCGTCGTTGCCAAGGGTAGATAAATCTAAGAAAGGAACTTCGCCAAAAGTAAACCTAGCTTTGGTCTGCCACGCCAAAATATGTTTGGGCTTGAGTTGCCAGTAATGCTGATAGATAGCGTTGATGCTCTGAAAAGAAAAAGTACTCTTTAAAAGAGGAGAGTAAAAATAAGTCGAGAATTCGGCATAGCGCCCCTTATATGGATTGATGATGTTGTCTCTGGTATCTAGAATAGAAACTAAACCAAGCGCTGAGCCTACTCCACCCTTGTATCCGGGAATAGTTCCATTGCCTAAAACACCATTATTGGCATGCTTAAAATTATACTCGTAACGCAACTCGTAATCAAAACCTAAAAAGAAACCGGGTTTGACCTTCTTGAGCTGAAGTGATTTCAAAACAAAGAGTTGGTAACTATATTGTTCTTTTTGCGCGAGCTCTGTATCGTTACCTATGCCATAGAAACGATCAGGGAAATCGCGGTAACGCAAATCTCCTTTGAGCAAATAGTTTTCATCTTGGGTAAAAACATGCCAAGAAGCCCAGGTATCGAGTTGTCTGTTTTGGGTGTAGTCCGCTAAAAACTGAATGTAAGAAATCCTTGGTTGTGTAGCATGTGCCTCAGATGGCCTGACTTTAAAGTAATAAACGCCTGCTGCTCCGGCTGCCCAACGCGTGTCTGGTGTAAAATACAATAAGGGTAGTGCAAAAAAACCGTTTTTATCTTCTGAAATGGTATCGGACAAAGGCACAAAACCCATGAATTTCTTGGGTTTCACAATTGAATCGAAGGTCGATTGTGCCTGCACTACCTGAAAGAGTGTCGGGATGATCAAAAAAAAGAAACGGATATAGCTATTCAAAACAAGGACAAACTTGGATACTTACAAATATAATCCTAATTTGAAAAGATGTTTATTCCGTAACTTTAGAAAAAAACCAAATGAAAAATTCTATTCTCTCGACTACTCTTTTTCTGCTTTTGAATTTTGCTGCCTTGGCAATTGGCGGGCTTTTTACTGGCAATGCTGTTTCATCAGAATGGTATCAAAATCTAGCAAAAGCTCCTTGGACCCCACCGGGTTGGGTTTTTGGTGCAGCCTGGACCTTCGTGATGATCAGTTTTTCATTCTACATGGGTCACTTGTGGATGAATGCCGGCAAACACAAAAAACTTGTCCTTCGATGGTATGTTTCTCAATTCTTATTGAACATCGCTTGGAATCCGGTGTTCTTTTACGCCCAAAGTGCCGATATGGGGCTTTTAGTAATAGTTGGTCTGTTACTCAACGTTCTGCTCATTGCCATTAACTTTAACCGTCTACAAAAAGGCTGGACGCTTGCCGTTTTACCTTATCTGATTTGGCTTTGTATTGCAACAAGCTTAAATGCCTACATTTTGCTTTACAACTAAAGACCGATATACTTCAAGAACTCGTTTTTGGTTGCTTCATTCTCGAACTGACCACAGAAATTAGCCGTTACCGTACTGCTATTCACATCCTTCACCCCTCTTGAGGAAACACAGAGGTGTGTAGCGTCAATAACAACGGCCACATCTTGGGTTTCAAGTACTTCTTGTAGGGCTTTGGTGATTTGCATAGTGAGGCGTTCTTGTACTTGCGGACGCTTGGCAAAATGCTGCACGAGTCGGTTGATTTTCGACAAACCAATGACTTTGCCACCTGAGATATACGCTACATGTGCCTTGCCGATGATCGGTACAAAATGGTGCTCGCAGTTAGAGTAGAATAAGATGTTCTTCTCTACAAGCATTTGGTTGTATTGGTATTTGTTTTCAAAGAGTTTGACATCCGGAAAATTCGCAGGGTTGAGGCCCGAGAAAATTTCCTGAACATACATCTTGGCCACACGCTGCGGTGTTCCGCTTAGGCTGTCGTCGGTGAGGTCTAAGCCGAGGATGTCCATGATTTGACCAAAATGTTGAGCAATTTGCTCTATTTTTTCGGCATCGGAACGGTCAAAAGCGTCTTTTCGGAGTGGTGTATCTACGGAAGTACTGACGTGCTCGTCACCGATTTCGTCAATTAAAACATCTATATGGTTTGGGGAAGCTACTGGCGTATTTTGTTTCATCTTTTTGTTTTTTAATTAAACAAAAAGAGTGGTATTTGGTTCGGTATGCCTTAAAAGAAAATCAGAATCTGTTAGAAAAACTACTTGCTGTGTATCTGGTAGAAAAAAAGCTGTACAAGAACTTAATAGCAATGCGGTAGCAAGGAAGCTAACTTTGATGATTTGTTGCATTCTGCATAATTTTGAAGCAATAAAATTAATGAAAAAAAAAATTCATATAAAATTAAAATGAAATACATAAGCGTAAAATAAGAGCAGAAAAAAAATTACCTACTCAAAGCAACATTATCCCCTATTTTCACGTCCTTTGCGGGTATAAAAATTTAACACGTGAAAAAAGCTACCTTATTTGTTGTTATCTCCCTCGCTTTTAACTCTTTTGCCCAGTCGGTAAAGAGTGAGCAAATTACTTACACGTACACCAAACTGCCAACCAACCCGGTTCAGCCAAAGCCAATAACCTTTAACGCTACGGTAACAGCTGCATATGAAGTAGAGAACCAAAAGTTAATGGCGCAATACGAGGCCGATAAAGCGCAAGCTGAAGCCGACTACCAACGCGACATGGCAGATCTTCCTAACAAACAAAAAGCTGCCGACGACAAATTTGAGCGAGAAACCAAAGCTTGGAACGAAAAATCTACTGCATCAAAAATCATCGAAAAACAAGTCCTTAACGAAAACAACAAGCCTGTCAAAGACTACGTACCACAACCTTACCGCCGCACCATCCCCATGCCAGTCATGAAAACGGCTTACGATTACAATTCGCTGGCTTCTACCTACCTCTTTATCGATGGTTTGCAAAAAGGAGCTGCCAATGCCCTCAACTACACCGTTACTTTACAAGGTTTTGAAGCTACTCCAGCCAAAATTATAACTGAGGTAAAGGATGAAGTAACGCGCAAAGACGGCGCAAACATCACAAATAAAGTCACTTACTACCACATCGAGTTTACGTATCGCCACCCCATGAGTTTCCGCGTTACCAACGCCATTAACCAAGAAGTTTACGCTGCTGCTCCTGCCGAATTCACAGAATTCAAATTGTACAAAGGCGCAGCTACCAAAACACAGCCTTCAATGGATGTGAGCGCGGTTGTCAAATCAATGGAAGACAAATGCTTACAAGACAACCTTAAAGCCATCAACCACATGGTCAATGACCGCATTGGTTATGAGCGCACTGAAGAAACATTTGATATGTATTTCGTGAAGTCCAAAGATGAGTCGCACAACGACATCCTAGATGCTTTTAATGCCGCTAATCTTGGCTTCAAAATGCTCGGTACTAACGAGGCTCAAGGTGTTATGAAGTTAAACGAAGCCATTACCATTTGGAAGAAAGCACTCGAGGAGTCTGATATCCAAAACAAAAAAGCACGCATCGACAAAGATGTAACCGTTGCCATCTACTTCAACTTACTCGAAGCTTATTTTGCATTGCGCAACACAGCTGACGCCGACGAAATCCTCAAAACAATGGGTCGTATGGACATCTCTAACCGCGACAAAAAACAACGCGAAGCTTACGAGCAAGCGTACATCGACCTCAAATTGCGCATGGCCGCTAATGGCTTATAATTAGAAAGGTCCTGTCTGCACATGAAGCTACTCCTGATTTTTTTATCCTGTAGTCTACTTGTTCAGGCGCAACTTTACAAAGACCCAAGCCAGCCCACCGAAGCGCGCGTTGCAGACCTCCTTGGCCGCATGTCTGCTTCAGAAAAAGCTTGGCAACTCTTTATGGTCCCTTCAGACTTCGATACCACCAAATGCCGTTTTACCGACGGCATTTTTGGTATCCAGTTATTTGCCTCGGCGCTATCAGACCCCACTCAACAAATCCTGAACTATTCAAGTGCGAACACCAATCTCGAACTCATTGCGCGGGCCAACCACATTCAAAAACATTTCATTGAAAACACGCGCTTAGGCATACCTATCATCTTTTTTGACGAAGGCTTGCATGGGCTGGTTCGGGCACAAGCCACAAGCTTTCCGCAGGCTATTGCACTGGCCGCCACTTTCGATCCGCTTTTGGTCCAGACTGCCGCGCAGCAAATTGCGCGCGAAGCGCGCCTCATTGGCATTAGGCAAGTACTGAGCCCAGTGCTCAATTTAGCCTCGGATGTCCGCTGGGGCCGCACCGAAGAAACCTTTGGCGAAGACCCCTACTTAGTGAGCCAAATGGGCTTGGCTTTTGTGCGGCCCTTAGAAGCCGCCGGCGTGGTGTGCACGCCCAAACATTTTGTAGCCAACGTTGGCGCCGGCGGCCGAGACTCCTATCCTATTGGCCTGAGCGAACGCTCTCTATACATGAGCCATTACCGGCCGTTTCTCACAGCTTTCCACGAAGGCAAAGCGCGTTCGGTCATGAGCGCCTATAATTCGTTAGATGGCAATGCTTGTTCGGCCTCGGGAAAACTGCTCAACGAAACCCTAAAAAAAGATTGGGCCTTTCGTGGATTTGTGATTTCCGATGCCAATGCAGTGGGCGGTGAGCTCGTTTTGCACCGCACCGCGAGCACTTACAACGAAAGTGGCAAACACGCGCTTTCGGCTGGTCTTGACGTTATTTTTCAGACCGATTGCGGCCATTTTAAATTATTTGAACCCAGTTTACTCGGACAAGAACTCGAGCAAGCACGCATCGATTCAGCTGTTGCTCGTGTATTGCGCGTCAAATTTGAACTCGGGCTTTTTGAGCAGCCTTACATATCAATCCCTAAGGAAAAAGAAATTCAAAAGTTGCTTTCTGAGGGATTCGCTATCGCTCAAAAATGCGCTGAAGCTTCCTTCGTTTTATTAAAAAATGAACTGCAAAAAGACCTTCAACCCATCTTACCTCTTGCCAAAGACAGTAAAATTTTACTACTAGGAGAAGCTGCTGCAGTGGTCAAACTCGGCGGCTATAGCGGCAAAGGTTATCAAAACGTCAGCATCCAAGAAGGTTTGCAAGATGCCTTTGGCACCAAGAATGTTCATTATTTTGCATTTCCTGAAAAACCTTGGGCAACCAAAGAAGTGGTACTCGAAACTAAAAATAAATGGTTTGAGATTCTCAACGGATTCGACGCCAATTACTTCAACAACCCCACGCTGTCAGGAGTACCCGTTTTAAATAGAACTGAAAATCAAATTGACCACCACTGGACACTCTATGGCCCAAGTGAGCTCACTGGCAATGGTTTTTACGCTGCGCGCTGGGAAACTCAATTGATTGGCAAGCTAAATACTACGCTAGAACTCGGTTTGGCTGGCAACGATGGCTTTCGTTTGTATCTCAACGACACCCTGCGCATAGACCAATGGGAAAAACAAGGTTTTCACCAAAGAAATGTATCCATAAATGTAAGCGAAGGGCAGCACTACCAATTGCGCATAGAATTCAGAGAACCACAAGGCAATGGTCGGATCAAACTGTTCGTCAAGGAGCCTCGTAGCGAAGTCAGCCAGGCCTATCTAGAAATAGAAAAACATTTGGACAGCGATGTGGCGATTGTAGTAGTGGATTATCCAGAAGGTGAGTTTCAGGACCGCTCCTCTCTGGCTTTGGCACCAGCGCAAGTAACGCTCATTAAGGAACTCAAGGCCTGTGGCATACCAGTGGTGGTGGTCATTGTTGGTGGCAGCGCCGTGACCATGCAAGAATGGCAAGACGACGCCTCGGCAATTCTTTACAACTGGTATAGTGGTGAAGCAGGTGGCCTAGCGCTCGCGAATATACTGAGCGGAAAAGTGAACCCCTCTGGCAAATTGCCATTTACCATTCCGCAACACGAAGGCCAATTGCCCCTGAGTTATTGGCACGAAGCCACGGGCCGCGGCGACGATTACATTACCGGCAGCGGAGAGCCCCTTTACCCTTTTGGCTACGGACTCAGCTACACCCAGTTTGCATACAGCCAATTAAAAATAGAACAAAACACCTACTCCTTACCAAGTGGAAACGACACCATTGAACTTTCCTTCCTCCTTCAAAACACGGGGCAGTTCGACGGCGCAGAAGCCATCCAGTTTTATGTCAAACCTATTTACAGCGCAGAAACCTTACCTGTTCAATACCTCATCGATACCAAAAAAGTCGCGCTCAAAAAAGGCGAAACAATAGGCTTGGTTTCCTATAAAATTCCGCTGTCCAAGTTAGGCATCCCGACAGGGCCTGGCTCTGATGCTTACCCCACGCAATTTCAAATCCAAATTGGTAGTTCCTCCAAAGATATCCGCCTTAAATCTACCATCCTTCAAATTCAATTCTAATGCGTCTCTATATCCTATCTGCAACCCTACTTCTTTCTCATTTATTGCTTGCCCAAGATACGCTCCGGGCGCTTTTTATTGGCAATAGTTATATGGGGGTTAACAACTTGCCTTCGATGGTAAGTGACTTGAGCACCTCTCTTGGAGATGTTTTACTCATCGATAGCAATACACCAGGTGGCCAAACCTTTCAGAACCATGCAGCCAATCCGATTAACTATCAAAAAATGGCAGAACAACCTTGGGATTACATCATTTTGCAGGGCCAAAGCCAAGAACCAAGTTTTCCTTATGAACAAGTGAATACACAAACGCTCCCCTACGCCGTGCAACTCGCAGACAGCGCCAAAGCCATTCAACCTTGTAGTCAGGTCAACTATTTCATGACCTGGGGGCGCCAAAACGGAGATCCGCAATGGGATTCCATCAACACCTTCGACAAAATGAATGGTCGCTTGCGCGACGCCTACCTGCGCATTGCAGACTCCGCCAACGCGGCTGTTTCACCCGTTGGTGTTGCCTGGAAATATGTCCGCGACAACTATCCAGTGATCAATTTATACCAACAAGATGGCTCCCACCCAAGTTTGACGGGTTCTTATTTAGCCGCTTGTGTATTTTACACCTCCTTATTTCACAAAAGCAGCTTTGGTAGCGCTTACAACCCCGGAATAGACCACGCCGATGCTTTACTCATCCAGCAAATTGCAAGTGCTGTTGTCTTGGACAGCCTTTCAACTTGGAAACTCATTCATAGCGATAGCACACTGCAGGCAAGCGCAAGTTACTCGAGTATTCCTGGCGCAAGTTTATTGAGTTTTTCAGCCACGGCAAATAAGGCCGCTAATTTCACCTGGTATTTTCCTGACGGATCAAT
>JBIIBL010000024.1:0-26229 GCA_044239425.1 Crocinitomicaceae bacterium
GTATACGCTGTTCCAAACTCTGCAGTTGTACCAAGTGGTGTTACTACTTTCTGTCAAGGCGGTTCTGTGGTTCTTACAGCATCTGCAGGATCAAGCTACTTGTGGTCAAACGGTGCACAAACTCAAACAATCACAGTAACGGCATCTGGCTCTTACTATGTTAACGTTACAAATGCTTCAGGTTGTTCAACGATTTCAGCTTCACAAGTTGTTACGGTTAATCCGCTACCGGTTGTTGCTGCAATTGCAGGTGCTAATCAAGTTTGTACAGGTTCTACAGTAACGTTGACAAATGCTACTACAGGTGGTGTTTGGGCAAGTTCAACTCCAGCTGTTGCTACAGTAAGTACTGCTGGTGTGGTAACTGGTGTTACAAGTGGAAATTCAACCATTACTTATACTGTAACTTCTGCGGCAGGTTGTGTAACTACATCTTCACTCTTAATGAATGTGAATGCGGTACCAACTGTTGCTCCAATTGCCGGACCTAATGCCGTATGTGTAGGAAGTCAAATCTCATTATCTAACTTAACTACGAACGGAGCATGGTCATCAAGCAACGTTGGTATTGCCTCTATCGCTGCTAACGGTGTCGTTACAGGAACGGGTGCTGGTACAGTGACTATTTCCTATACAGTTACAAATGCTGCAGGGTGTGTGACCACTGTAACACGATCTTTAACGGTGAATGCTTTACCTGTACCAGTTGTAACAGCTAGTGGCCCTATTACTTTCTGTCAAGGCGGTTCTGTTACATTGACTGCAACAGGCGGAACTTCTTATGCGTGGTCTTCAGGCCAGATTACACCTTCGATTACAGTTAACGCTTCTGGTAATTATACTGTCACAGTTACAAATGCCAATGGCTGCTTTGCAACGAGTGCTCCAGTGGTGGTTAACGTTCTTGCCTTGCCAACTGCAGCTATTGCTTCTACAGGTTCTAATATCTGTTTAGGTAGTACAACTACATTGACGGCGTCAGGTGGTGTTTCTTATGCTTGGTCAAATGGTGCTAACACACCATCTACAACAGTAAATAATTCAAATACATATACAGTAACCGTTACTGGTGTAAACGGCTGTACGAATACTGCTTCTAACGTGGTCACAGTAAGTCCAAACCCAGTAGTTGTTGCAACTGCAAATGGACCATTGACTTTCTGTTCAGGAGGCTCGGTTACGCTTTCTGCTACAGGTGCTAACTCATACGTTTGGAGTAATGGTACTTTAGGATCAACATTAACTGTTACTCAAAGTGGAACTTATTACGCTCAAGGAACTACCACAGCTGGATGTACAACAAACTCTAACGCTATTGTTGTGACAGTGAATCCTTCTCCAGTAGTAGCACCTCTAACAGGTATGAACTCAGTTTGTGAAGGATCTACTTTAACGTTGTCCTCTGCAACGCCAGCAGGTGTTTGGTCTAGTTCAAACACATTTACTGCAACCGTTAACAACAGTGGAGTAGTTACAGGTTTAAATGCGGGTACTACAGTAATTTCTTACACGCTATCAAACGGCGCATGTAATACAGCTGTATCTGCTTCTGTAACTGTTCTAAGCAGTCCTGCTACTCCAGTGATTACAGCTGGTGGCCCTACTTCAGTATGTCCTGGTGAAACAGTTAACTTATTTGCTTCTAATGCACCTAACTATCAGTGGAACTCTGGTCAATTGACAAACAATATCTTGGTTACGCTAAGTGGTTCATACACCGTTTCAGTAATTGGATCAAATGGTTGTTCAGTGACTTCGCTACCTATGGTTGTAAATATTTCAGATAACGTGAATCCAACAATTACTGCTCCATTAAATGTGAACGTAAGTCCTAACTTAGGCTGTGAAGCAATTGGTGTTGCATTGGGTACGCCAGTAACTGATGACAACTGTTCGGTTGTAGCTGTAACGAATAATGCTCCTGCAATCTTCCCAATCGGAACCACAACAGTAACATGGACAGTGACAGATGCATCTGGTAATACAGCAACAGCTACTCAGTTAGTAAATGTTGTTGATCAAACTGCGCCTACAGTACAAGTTCAACTTGATGTTACGGTTTCAACAACTGAGGGCTGCGAAGCTACAGGAGTTGTATTAAGTGCTCCAGTAACTTCAGACAACTGTACAAATGACTTAACTGTTGTGAATAATGCACCTGCGGTTTATCCAATCGGTACAACAGTTGTTACTTGGACCGTAACTGATGCAGCGGGTAATTTCACTACGGCAACTCAAAATGTAATCGTTGTTGACAATACAGCACCGGTTGTAAACCTACAGAATACAGCCATTTTATTAGATGCCAATGGCAATGCAACCTTGAGCTTTGAGCAGGTAGATAACGGAAGTTATGATAATTGTACCATCGCTTCAGTTGAATTAAGCCCAGCCGCCTTTGACTGTTCCCAAGTTGGTAATAATACAGTAACTGTTACGATTACTGATGGTAATGGTAATGTTTCAACAGGCGAAGTAAATGTATTGGTCATTGCTTCAGATGCGTGTGGTGCTGATTCATGGAATGGCCCAGATGTACCAGAAGCGTTTACTCCTAACGGAAACAGCATCAATGATACATGGGTTATTGCTGGTTTAGAAGGTTATAACACAAAACAGTTGTCTGTTTATAGCAGATATGGTACACTAGTGTATTACAGTGCTGAGTATCAAAATGATTGGGATGGAACATTTATGGGCAACGGTGTTGCTGTTCCTGATGCAACATACTACTATATCTTGAATCTAGATGGTGGTAAACAAATGAGCGGTTACGTTTACATTAACCGAGTAAAACAATAGTAATTTATTGACAAAGTACGTTATGAAGAAGAGCAATAAAATAGTCTTGGCTTTAGGAGTAGTTCTCCTTGGATTTGGTTTACGCGCCCAAGACCCTAACTACCGTCAAAATCAGTTCAATGCCTTGATGCTCAATCCAGCTCAAGCAGGTGCAAATGGTTATAATGACATCACGTCATTGGCAAATACGCAATGGACAGGTTTAAGTGGTGCACCACGTACCATGACACTTTCAGGCAACTTTAATTTGATGAAAAATTTTGGACTTGGTCTTACCTTAATGCAAGATGAGACAGGTCCAGTTAAGTCTACCCAATTTGCAGTGAATGGGTCTTATCATTTGAAGCTCAATCAGAAATGGAATGTTGCTGTTGGTTTGCGTGCAATAGCAGGCAATACATCAGTTAACTTAACAGATCTTGAGACAGCAAATGTCGATCCTGACATGATGTCTAATTTGTCAACAGGCTTGCAGTTTAACGCTGGTTATGGATTCTTAGTATACAACAAGAATTTTTACTTTGGTTTTGCTCGTCCACGAGTTGGTCAAACGGACTTCATGGACCGCGATATGACTTTATTTGTAGACAATCGTGGTGGTTACCTTGGTTATTTTGGCGGAACAGCGCCAATGAGTGCTAACTGGAGTTTGCGTCCAAATGTCGTTGTTCGATATATGGATGGTTTACCTTGGACTATTGACATGAATGCAATCTTTACTAGTAAGATGGGTCTTGATCTTGGTTTAAATTGTCAGTTAAATAGTGCTATTGGTGCTATAGTTGGTTATGACTTTGCGAACCGTTTTTATGTTGGGTATTCTTATACTTATCCTTTGTCAAACATGAGCCGCGTTGCCAATCAATCACATGAAGTGGCTCTTCGTTACAAATTCAATACCTCAACTCGCTGCCAAGGTCCGCGTTTCTTCAATTGATATAACTGATTTCTATGCGTTTATTGCAAACACTCATATTGAGCTTAAATTTTGTATCTGCTGTTTTTGGACAATACAAAGTTGAATTGAAATCGTCATGTTTTAATACATCATATGATGATTTTGCTGCGCGCATAATTGGAAATCAATTATATGTGCAATCTGCTGCGATCAATCCGTGTAATGAAGCGGATATGGATGAGTTTGCAAAAAAACCATTTTCTGATATCTATTTGGTTGAAGGATGTAAATTGGTTCCTGCGCAACTTCAAAGTGAAGAAACTAAGCAATCCATGTTGATGAGTACGTGTTATTACGACGGACCATTATCAGGAAATAGTAGAAATGATCTTTTGTTTTTTACAAACAATGAGTCATCAGCAAACCATGAGAAACTTACAATTCATTTTTCTTTAAAAAATGCAAATGGCCAGTGGAGTGCTCCACAACCTTTTAGTCTGAATAATAACAGTTACAATGTTTCGCACCCTTATTGGGATGAATCAACGAATACCCTTTACTTTTCTTCAGATATGCCAGGTGGCATTGGAGGAATGGACTTGTATAAAGTAAAGTTTGAAAATGGAAAGTTCGGTAAAGCAGAGTCGATCAAGTTAGTAAATACTGCTATAAACGATATATTTCCTTCTATCCATAACGGTAAGTTATATTTCACATCACAAGGACATAATTCAATAGGTGGTTATGACTTATTTGTTTTTGAAAATTTGGAAGTTAAAAATCTAGGTACTGATTACAACTCTACCTTTGATGATTTAGCAATAATTTTTACAGATGACAAGCATGGGTTTTTAACATCTAATCGCGCCACAATTGGTGTAACAGATGACATCTATGAATTTGAATTAATCAACTTGTTTGTTGATGTACCTGTTGAGTTCGCTGTCAATGATGCCAAAACTGGCTTGCCGCTTTCTGATGTTGCAATCCGTATTATAGATGACTCAACTGGTGTACTTTTATTTGAAGGAAAAACATCTGATTTAGGGGCTCTAACAGCTGTGCTAGATAGTTTGCAATTGAATTCGAATGTAAATCTTCGTGTAAGTCTTTCAAAAGATGGTTATGTATCTAAAGAGGTAACTTTTAACTTTAGTGCAGCAGATACCAATGCTGTCAAAGTAAGAGATTTAGTTAATATTGATCTTGAGCCGTTAAATCTTGAAATGGATATTACAGCTTTATTAGGTCTGAAATCTATTTATTACGACTTTGATAAAGCTGATCTTAGATCCGATGCTCTTATTGAATTAGACAAAGTAGTTAAGTTCATGAATCAGTACCCTGAGATAAAGGTAGAATTAGGTTCTCACACAGACTGTCGTGGATCGGTGAATTACAACCAAAAACTTTCCAATAAGCGAGCAGAAAATGCAGCGAATTATATCAAGTCAAGAATTTCTAATTCTGATCGTATTACTTATATGGGTTATGGTGAATCTATGCTTAGAACGAATTGTCCTTGCGAAGGAAATCAACAGTCTCCATGTTCAGATGCAGATCATGATTTGAATCGTCGCACAGAATTCATAATTAAGAGTCTCAAGTTTTCTACCGCAGCCTCTACTGATGTAATAGATCTCAACGGTCAATAATCGTATTTTTGTGGGTAAATTGCCACATGTCGGCACCACTATTTTTACAACGATGTCTGCTCTTGCCCAAGAGTGTGGAGCAATCAATTTGGCACAGGGGTTTCCAAATTTTGAGATAGATTCCAAACTTCAAGATTGTTTAATAGCTGCTGCAAATGCGAATGCACATCAGTATGCACCAATGGCAGGGCTATCTTCACTCAGGGAACAGATTTCTCAATTGGTGTTGAAGCAGTATAAAAGAGGCATTGATATATCCGACGTTTTGGTTACTGCCGGCGCCACTCAAGCTATATTTACCATCATACAAGCACTTGTGCATGCTGGAGAAGAAGTAATAATTCTAGACCCTAGCTATGATTGTTATGAAGCACCGGTAACATTAAGTGGAGCGCTGCCAATAAGATTGCCATTATGTCCAGACTTTAAACCAGATTGGAAGCTTATTTCATCTTCCATTAAGTCTCATACCCGAATGCTCATCATCAATAACCCGCATAATCCGAGTGGCACCATATGGGATGAAGCAGATTTTAAGTCACTGGAGGCCTTGATGGCTGAGCATCCAAATTTACTTTTGCTATCTGATGAAGTTTATGAATTCATTGCATTTTCCGACATATATCAATCGATACATCAACGTGAACTTATTCGAGATCGTGCCATCATCGTCTCGTCATTTGGCAAAACTTTTCACATCACTGGCTGGAAGATAGGGTACCTCATTTGCCCTTCTGAACTCATGAAAGAAATTCATAAAGTTCATCAGTTTTTGGTTTTTTCAGTGAACAGTGTTGCCCAACATGCGCTAGCGTTGTATTTGGAAAGGGTAGATGTAGCAAGTTTGAGTAAGTTTTATCGCGAGAAGCGAGACCTTTTCAGGTTGGGCATGGCGAATAGCCGTTTTGAATTACTGCCTTCACAAGGTAGTTATTTTCAGGTGGCATCTTATGCCAATATTTCAACTGAGCCCGATACCGACTTCTGCATCCGCTTGGCCAAGGAATTTGGAGTTGCCGCTATTCCATTATCCGTTTTTAATGCCAATGGTGAAGACCGCCACTTGATCAGATTTTGTTACGCTAAAACAGATGCTACCTTACAAGCCGCAATCAAAGTGTTATGCAAGATTTAAGTGTTGGCATATTGCAATTCGATCAAATTTGGCAAGACAAAACAGCCAATTTTGAGCGCATTGTTGCGTTGCTAACTGCGCAACCACAGGTTGAACTGCTCTTACTTCCAGAAATGTTCCACACAGGGTTTTCTATGAATATTGAATTTGCAGACAACTGGTCAGACGCTGAAGGCTTACATTTTTTGAAGCAACTTGCACAACATCGAGCAATGGCAATTTACACGTCTCTAATGGTCAAGGATCACGATGGTTATTACAACCGCGGTGTATTTATAGCGCCCAATGGAGAAGTTACTTGCTATGATAAACAAAAAGCATTTGGACTTGGTGGGGAAGACCAATATTTCATAGCTGGTAAAAGCGAAACAATTGTTAGCTACAAAAATTGGAAAATCAATCTCCAGATATGTTATGATTTGCGTTTTCCTGAGCTCGTGCGCAACAGGCTAGATGAATTTGGTACTGCGGCATACGACCTTTTGTTATATGTTGCAAATTGGCCAAAAAAGCGCAGCTCACATTGGGATGCACTGCTCAAAGCTAGGGCTATTGAGAATCAGTGTTATGTTGTCGCATGTAATCGTGTGGGAACAGATGGTAATGATTTGATTTATAACGGCCACAGCCAAACAATTGATATGCTGGGTAATTATTTGTTAGCCCCTCACGAACAAGAGCGTTTTTACGTTGTTCAGTTATCGGCAAATTCATTAACTGAAGGCAGAAAAAGTTTGCCTTTTTTGAAGGACGCGTAGAATTCACTATCTTTATTACCTAAATACTCAAAAATGAAAAAACTATTACTTTTTGTAAGTGCACTTGCAACTGTAGCTTACGCTCAGAAAGCTCCGCGCGTTCAAACTTTCCAAGAGCTTGTTAAGGCCCCCAAAGATGGCGCACAGGCAATTACATCTGACAAAATTTTAGGCGTTACCCTCTGGTCAGACGATTTCGCAAACCCTGCTAACTGGACACTCGACAATTCAGGTCAGAGCGGCATCGAGTTTGGCTGGAATATCAACAGCACCAACGATGGTTGGTGGGCAAACAGCGGCATTTCCTCTACTTCAGGTGGCAACTACGCTGAGTTAGTGAATGGTGACGCACAAGCAGCTACCCAAGCCCTTAACGTAACTTATACACTCACCACAGCACAACCAATTGATATTGCAACTTTAGGCGGGAACAACCAAGTTTCTTTGCAATTTCAACAATACGGTGCGCGTTTCAACGACCTCCAAGAAATTCAAATTTCTACTGACGGCACTACATGGGTAACAGTGGGCAGTAACCTCGACAAACCTGTACTTTCTGCTGCAGGTGGTGCAGCATATGCTAATCCAGATACCAAAATCATCAATTTAGCTACTTTTTTAACTGCCAACCCAAGCCCAATTTGGGTGCGTTTTTCTTGGACCACCAACTTCCCGGGTTCGGCAACTAACCCAAATGTTTGGATCACTTACGGTTGGTATATCGACGATGTAAAAATAGTTACTAACCCAACCAATGATCTTTCAGTAACTTCTTCTTTCTGGGGTTCAGTAGGCTTGCCTTATTATCAAATTCCTAATGAGCAAGTAACTGAAATCGGCTTTGCTGCAGACGTATTTAACGGTGGTGTCAACACCCAAAACAACGTTAAACTCAACATCAATGCAAACAGCGGTGCTTGGACAGGTTCATCGGCACCAGTAAGCATCAACTCATTGGATACAGCTGCAATTGAACTCACAACATTCTACACACCACCAGCAACACCTGGTGCCATTTCAATTGCGCGCAGCATTACCGCTGACTCTACCGACGACATCCCTGCCAACAACATCATGTCTAACATCGACTTCACAGTTACAGATTTCATCTATGCCCGCGACAACGGTACACCAGCCGGAAGTACATCTAACGGCACCGATGGTTTTGAAGCTGGTAACTTATTCGATATTTTCCAAGATGCTACGCTTAAAGCAATTAACGTTCGCATGCCGAGTGGTGCATCTGGGGCTACTGTAGGTACAGAAATCTTCGTTAAGTTGTATTCAATAGATGCCACAACAGGCGACTTCTTGTTTGAATCTGAATCAGCACCACTTACATTAGTTTCTGCCAACTTAGGTACCAATTTAGTGATGGAGCTTGCACCGTATGTAGATGTAGTTGCCGGAACAACCTATTTGGCTGTAATTGGTTCATACGGTTCTGGATTGCGCGTTTCAAATGCAGGGAAGTCTGACCCACAAACTTCATTCTTCCTAGACATGGCTGACAACACCTGGTACTACACTACCAATACACCTATGGTTCGCATGAATTTCGATCCAATCTTAAATGTTGCTGAGCAAACTGAAATTTCACAGGCAGTCGTTATGCCAAACCCAACTACTGCAAACGCTACATTGCGTTTTGATTTACAAAATTCAACAGATGTAGATGTAGTTGTAACTGACGTTGCAGGAAAAATCATGCAATCAAATAACTACAAGCAACTGACAGCAGGCGCACAAGAAATTACACTTGCTGCGGAGCAATGGTCTGCAGGTATTTATACCGTGAGTATCACTTCTAATGGCCATGCCACTACAAAGAAATTTGTAAAACGTTAAGTTTTCACTCCAAATATGAAAAGCCGGGCAACCGGCTTTTTTTTTGCCTTATGAGTTTTGAATACGGATACATAGGTTTATTCTTGGCTAGTTTTTTAGCTGCAACTATTTTACCAGTTGCCTCTGAAATATTCCTGACCACCATGCTTTATTTGGGCTATGAATCCTGGACTTGCATTGCCGTAGCGACCATGGGTAACACAATGGGGGCCTGGTTGAATTATGGAATTGGCTACCTAGGGAATCCCAACTGGCTTCTAAAAGTTGGCGCAAGACCAGAGGCAATTAACCGTTGGCACTTGCGCATACAGCGCTATGGCAGCACTATGGCCTTGCTTTGTTGGTTGCCCGTAATTGGAGATATAATAGGTATCGCGCTCGGGTTTTTCAAAGCGCCTTGGCTCCCAACATTTTTATTGATGGGGGTGGGCAAACTGCTCCGATATCTTTTGGTTTGGGCAGGATATTATTTTTGGTAGCTCTTTAAGAACTCTAAAAAAGGGTCGCGCTGCTCCATTAAATCCTCTCTGGTGGCTTTTATAGTGATGTCCGGCGCTATGGCTGTCAATGTGCGTTCGCGTACATGCAGTGGCGTAAATTTAAGCGTGGCTACCATGACATCAATTTTGGAATTGCCGAGTGATATAATCGCGGGGTTTCCAAAGGTGCCGCCCATACCACCCATGCAGGCAGATCCTAATATCGAACCTCGGTCAATATGTTTGAACCATGCCGCAAATAAAACAGATGCAGACATAGAATTGCCATTGAGAACCAGGTGGCAGTCACCCTTATAGACATAATTACGGTTGTTTTCCGGGATATAATCGTAGAGAATCGTATACGTGGCACCTTTAGGTAATTTGTAAAAATCATATTCTTTGGAGATCAGCCCATTCGGATAAACACTTTTGGCTCGGTTTTCAAACTGCATTTGTTGCATTGTGCTCAGTTGTGCAAAGCGGTCGTAATCGCTGCGTTTGTAAAGGTAATTGGTCTTGATGGCAGTTTGTTTGGTATTGATGTAGCTAAATAGGTATTCTTCTGCACGTAACAATCCGCCCAAATTATTGCGCAAGTCAATATAAACGGAGGTGCAATTTTTTGCTTGTACTTCCTCAAAAAATGCATCAATTTTCCTTTTGAAAACAGACAAAGAAAGGGGTTGAAATGATTCAACAACAAGTATTCCGTTGTTTTTTTCATCAAATGAGTAGTGCACTTCATCTTCTTGTACACTGAATAGTCCCGCAAGGAAATACCGCCATGATGCACTGAAGTCTATGTTGGTTAGTAGGGTGTCACCACTAGGACTTACCATTTTTACTTTTGCACTTTTGGGGTTTTTAAAAGACATTGACAAAAGGTTGTATACAATCCCAATGTATTCACAAGCAACTTCTTTTTTGGCTGAAGTTGAATTTCCCTCCGTTAAACTGAAGTCAAGCGCATATTGATAGAGTTGCTCAATTTTAAATGTATCAATTTGCAGGAGCTCAGCACCCATGATAAATGCTGAATGATAGGCCGAACTGATGTAGAATTTATCGTCAATATTTTCTACAAAAAAAGGCAGGACTTTTCTTTTGCCATTGACATTATATAGAAATTGTTTAGGATTGATGCCTGTGTGGGAATCTTTAAGCGCGTAGAGGTAGGTATTGACCACAATAATGAAGTCGAAAACTGTTAAGGGGTTTTGGATTTTCAATTGGGCAGCTTTATAGGCTACACTTAGGTCGTCTATATTGCCATAATAGGTGGGATTCGGGTGCGTTTCTAAGATATGCTTGTGCAATTGAGCTAAATCAGTTTGCATGGCATCGGGGCACAAAAATATTTGTGCGGCGAGTTCTTTTTTGGGTTTGAATGTGCTTTGACAATTCTGAGACAGGCTGAATGTCCAAAGTGAAAAAATAAAAATAAAAGTTGTCAAGATGCGCATGCGCGTTTCTACGAGATTATTTTAAATTTGTTCTGTATGAATACGATTAAATTAACTATTTCTTTTCTGTCCATCCTTTCGTTGTGCGGGGCTTGCTCACAAGTAGATCAAGCACAATGTGGTTGTTTGCAACAAGCTCAAAAAGTGAATCGGCTCTCTTCCAAGATTTGGTCTTCTGGTGCCACACATAACGATTCCCTTTTGCTCAAAACGGCCTTAGCAAAAAAAGATAAATTATGTAAATCGTTACAAGAAAGCTCCCCAGAAGCCTTGCAAAAATTAGTAAGTGCATGTCCACAGTAAGAGACGATATGCCAACAGTACTTATAGCAGGGGGCTCTGGTCTAATTGGCGGCCACCTAACGCGTCATTTCAAAGACCGTGGTTTTCGCGTTTATAAACTCACCAGAAATGCCCGCAAGCAAGATCACATTTTTTGGGATCCGCAAGCCGAAAAAATGAGTACAAGTAAACTCGTTAAAATTGATGTTTTAGTCAATCTGGTTGGCGAAAACATCGGCTCAAAGCGCTGGACATCCAAACGAAAGGCCCAAATTTTATCGTCTCGTGTGCAAAGCACACATTTTTTAGCATCCATGATTCCACAAATGCCTAATCTCAAATACTATATTGGTGCGTCCGGGGTCAATTGCTACGATAACTTGCCAGGAAAAGTTTATACTGAAGATGACGTCTACGGCAACGATTTTTTAGCAATAGTTGTCAAAGAGTGGGAAGCAGCGCATCAGCTCGTTCTCAAGCAAGTAAAAGGTTCTGTGTTGCGTATTTCTATGGTGCTTTCACGCCATGGCGGTTCCTTGCAGTTAATGAAACTACCCATATCGTTGGGTTTAGGATCGCCAATTGGCACCGGCGAGCAAACCAATCCCTGGATCCACATCGACGACCTCTGCAGGCTCATGCTTTTTGCTTTAGACAACAAATTAGAAGGAACCTTCAATGCACTTGGCAACAACGATACCAATAACGAAATGACCAAGCGTCTTGCCAAATGGCTGAAGCGCCCTTTGTTTTTGCCCAATATTCCAGCTTTTGTATTGCGACTGATTTTGGGCGAACGCGCTGTTTTAGTCTTGTCAGACCTACGCGCCAGCAATCAAAAGATCAAGCAAGCAGGCTTTTCCTTCAAATATACTTCGCTGGACAGCGCCTTTAAGTCGTTCTTTAAGAAGCGCTAACATTCATTTCACATTAGGTACTTATTTTCACTGCAACTTGTTTTTCAAAATGAAAAATAAGTAAATTCAAAAAAAACTCGCAGATGAGAAAAAAGGAAAAAATCTTCGTGCTAGACACCTCTGTACTACTGCACGACTTCGATGCAATTGTCAATTTCAAAGAACATTTTGTGGCCATTCCAATTACGGTTCTTGAAGAGCTCGATAAGTTTAAAATTGGAAACGACACCAAGAATTTTTCTGCAAGAGAAGTGATTCGTTTTATTGATAAATTATCTGGAAGTGGTTCGCTTCAAGAGTGGATATCCTTGGGTAAAGGCCTTGGTAAGTTCAAAGTAGCCATGGACGAGCAGCCTGCGGGCCTAAATGCTGAAAAGGTTTATGCCATTGGTAAGAATGACCACAAAATCATCAATGCAGCGCTCAGCCTAATGGAACTCGAGCAAAAACGAACCGTTATTTTGGTCACCAAGGATATCAACCTACGTATCAAAGCCAAAGCATTAGGTGTTGTTGCAGAAGACTACCAAACCGGTAAAGTAGATGCAACAGAAATTCAAACTGCAGGCAAATACGGCGTAGAAGGCATTGATTCAGAAGTGATTCGCGAAATTTTTACGCGGGGCTCTATCGAAGAAAATGGACTACTAGGTGACAGAAAAGAAACCAATGGCTATTATATTTTAAAAAATGGCAAAACGTCATCTTTGGCATTTTATAACCATCATTTAGACCAAATTGAGCGCATCGAAAAGGAATTTGTCTATGGCATCAAACCTAAAAACGCCGAGCAAGCCTTTGCTTTTCACGCACTTTTGAATCCAGATGTGAAATTAGTGGCCATGCAAGGAGTAGCAGGGACAGGCAAAACCTTATTGGCCCTAGCTTCGGCTTTAGAACAAAACAAGAAATTCAATCAGGTTATTTTAGCACGCCCATTGGTGCCACTCTCTAACAAAGAAATAGGTTTTTTACCGGGCGATGCCGACGACAAAATAGGCCCTTACATGGAGCCGCTTTGGGATAACCTGAAGTACATTAAGTCACAATTTGGCGAGAATGAAAAGAAATACAAGGCCATTCTTGAAATGGAACAAACGAAACGGATTGTAATTACACCCTTGGCTTTTATACGCGGACGCAGCTTGAGCAATATTATGTTTATCATTGATGAAGCGCAAAACCTTACACCACATGAGGTCAAAACCATCATTACGCGTGCAGGAGAAAACACAAAGATTGTATTTACCGGTGATGTGCATCAGATAGACACCCCATATCTGGATGAAAACAGTAATGGCTTGGCTTATTTGATTGACCGCTTGAAAGGACAGCCGCTGTTTGCGCATGTTCGGCTAGAGAAAGGCGAGCGCTCAGAATTGGCTAACTTGGCCAATGATTTACTCTAAACGGAGTAATTCTCCGCAATACAAGGTTTTTTCGGTCGTAGACTCTAGGTAGAGTTCTTCGTGTGTGGCTTTGCGTGTTGGAAAGTACATCTCGGCTAACTCCGTCAGGAGGCTTGTTTCGATGGACGGCGAGTAGGTATTGAGGGTCAGGCGGCCATTTGGGCTAAGAATTTGGGCACAGGTTGCAAAAAGTTGGTCAATTTTGTCTTCGAGTTTCCACTTTTCACCTTTGACGCCATTGCCCCAGGCTGGCGGGTCCATTAGGATGTAGTTATATTGGTTGCCCCGGCGCGCTTCTCTTTCCGCAAATTTGAGTGCGTCTTCTAATACCCAGTGAATATTGAGTAGGCGGCTGGCATCCATGTTTTGGCGCGCCCAGTTCAGAATTGATTTAGAGGAGTCGACATGAAAGGTGTCAGCTCCTTTGAGCCTTGCCATGCAGCTAGCCGCACCGGTGTAGGCAAATAAATTGAGAAATTTGTCGTCGGAACCTACATGTTTGTCGATGTGTGCCCAGTTGATGGCTTGTTCTGGGAAGAGCCCTACGTGTTTAAAGGTGGAGGTACCCAACACAAATTTGAGTCTGCCGTAGGAAATTTGCCATTCGGTAGGAGCGTCGGCTTTAAGTGCTTTCCAGCGACCGGTTTTGCCGGGGACTTCGGTGTATTCCCAATGAGCCATGGTTTTCCATTCTGTAAATGGCTTTCCGCTGTGAAAATACGCCTGAACGTCTGGCCGGATCGTGATGACTTTACCCCAGCGTTCTAGTTTCTTTCCACCTCCGGCATCGAGTAATTGGTAATCTGGCCAAGAAGGTGCAATGGCGCGGGGTGTTTGAGACATATTAACGCATTTTTGGGGTTTTCTTGCGACCGCCTGTCATTTGCGCCATGCGCATTTGATTTTTAGAAGGCGCCATTTGAAGTTGTTGTTGGAGCATTTTGATTTGATCCTTGAGCATGCCGTTTTTGTCGTGCTTTTTTGCTTCAGAAAGCAGTGTTAAGGCTTCTTGGCGACGCCCCGTTTGCGCGCTGATACCCGCGAGGTGCATGCGTGCTACGGCGTTGTCTTCGTTGGTGCGCAGACCTAATGAAAGGGCTTTGCGCAGCAGTTGTTCAGAAGCAGCAAAACCAAGTTCTTGGGCGCCAAGCACTGCTTTTAGGTACAACACATAAGCATGCTGTTTTTTAGGCAATAAATGCGGGTGTGAAATCTTGTTGATATATGCTTTGGCTTTGTCTTGGTTGCCCACGCGCATTTGATTGAGCGCAAGAATCATGTTTTCATTACGGAAAAAGGATAGGATGATCAGGGCGGTAATGAAGATAAAAAAGATACCCCAACCCCAGTGTCCGGAAATGAAGAGGTAGACATTGAAGAAAGCGGCAACAAGTGCGAGTGCGATACGGATAATAAATGCAGTCATAAGTTAAGATTCAATGGTGGCTATACATTTGAGTTCGATGGCAATGGGAGTAGGAAGTGATGAAATTTCTACCGTTGTGCGGCAAGGTAAGTTCTCTTTGAAGTATTCGGCGTACAATTTATTGTAAGTATAGAAATCACGTTTCATGTTCACTAAGAAAACGGTGACATCAATGAGTTGATCCCAAGAAGAACCCGAAGCTTCAAGAATAATGCGCACGTTTTCAAAAACACTGCGGCATTGCGCTTCGAAATCAAAGGTGATGAAGTTGCCGTTGTGGTCTAGCTTCAAGCCAGGAACCGACGAGTCATTGGCGTCTGAGCCAGCTACGCGCGGACCAACACCAGATAAAAATAACAAATTGCCAACACGACGTGCGTGTGGATACAGACCTACTGGTTTGGGAGCGTTGTCTGTCGAGATACGTTCATTTGCGGACATTTCACAGAATTTACGCAAATATAAGGAAAGGCGAGCGATTTAAGCTGAACTCGGGGGTAAACCCTACTGAAAAGAACAGATTATTCATTAATTTCGCTGTACATGAGTAGCTCAGGCCAAATAGAACTTTCACTTGTCATTCCAACCTTCAATGAGGAAGGCAATGTGCAACGTTTGTACAACGAAATCCTTCTTGTCCTGAAGCAACTCCAAATCTCGACTTACGAAGTCATTTTTATTGACGACGGAAGTTCAGATCAATCTTTACAATGCATTGAAGCACTTCGCGCACAAGATACCAACGTTCATTATTTGCAGTTTAGTCGCAATTATGGCCACCAGCATGCCCTCAAGGCTGGGCTCGACCACGCTAGGGGCGCCGCCGTTATTAGTCTAGACGCAGACCTCCAACACCCGCCGGCATTAATTGCTGATATGGTCCAACTTTGGCGTCAAGGCGCTGAGGTTGTATATACCCGCCGAAACGACAAACAAAATGTGGGCTTGTTCAAGAAGCTCAGTGCCAAAGCATTTTATTGGTTAGCTAATCGGCTTTCAGAAGTGCCTATAGAAGAAGGAACAGCCGATTTCCGTTTGTTAGACCGAAAGGTGGTTGACGCCATCAAAACTTTCAAAGAATCGCATTTATTTTTACGAGGACTCATACCTACGCTTGGTTTCAAGCAGGTTGCACTAGACTACGAACCCGCGGTCCGCTTTAGCGGACAAAGCAAATATTCTCTCGGAAAAATGTTTCATTTTGCCATTAACGGTATTACATCTTCAAGTGCCAAACCCCTCTATTTTTCTATTTATTTAGGCCTCTTTTTTGCTTTTCTTGCATTTGTTTATGGATGCTATGCCATTTACATCGCTGTTTTTACCGACGCTGCCATTACCGGCTGGACCAGCCTTATTGCGTCAGTACTGTTTATCGGCGGCATACAAATGATCCTAATTGGCATTGTTGGCATTTACTTAGGCAAGCTTTTTGTTCAGAGCAAGCAACGCCCAACATACATTATCAAAGCAAATACCCTATCCTCAACGGCAAGTCATGAAGAATAACTGTTTCTTTCTCATCTTATTCTTGATATTTGCCCAAATCGCAAAAGCTCAAATACCAATGGGCACATGGAAATACCATGTGGCCAGTTCAAAAGCTATAGACATCACTACCGATGGCGAACGTATTTTTACTGCTTTAGAAAATGGTTTATATATCTATAATCCAAACACAGAAGAAGGTGCGCTCAAAACCGCATTAAATGGTTTGTCAGACATCGAAATTTCTTGCTTGTATTTTGATGCACTGGATAACGCGGTTTATATCGGCTACACAAATGGCAATATTGACAAATGGCAAGCAGGTAAAATCACTAACTTGCCGGCCATAAAGTTGGCTCAAATTACCAACTCAAAGCGCATCAACAAATTTGTTCGAAACGGCGCTTATATCTATGCGGCAAACGACTTTTCAATTGTCTTGATTGATGTTGCAAAAGAAGAAATCAAAGATACTTACTACCCCACTAATAGCCTTGAACCAATTCTAGACGTCGAAATCTCCTCCGACTCCATTTTTGCCCTTACCCCAAGTCAAATGCTCAAAGGTTTGCGCAGCAATCCTGCTTTGCCAGACTACTCCCAATGGGACCGCGACCTTCGCTTTCCGTATCAGTCCGAAAACAAATACCGCGAGCTCCTATCTATAAACGAGCAGTTTTGGGTCTTAAGGGCCAACGACACCTATGCCCAAGATTCCGTTTTTCGCTTGAAAAACGACCTTTTAGTAAATGTCATAAATGAACCATTTAGCTTTCAAATCAATAGCATTCATTCGCTCGGAACCCAAATTGCGGTTTCTATAGATGGCGGTTTTTTAATTTACTCACCTGATGGTCAGCAGTTGAGTTCTTATTCTGCAAGTTTACTCGACCGCTGGATCAACCCGGCCCGTGTTTGTCAACTTGGCTCCTCTTACTGGAGTGCCGACCAAGCATGGGGCCTACAAGAGCATCTAAATCCATACACCTGCAAGCGTTATGTAATTGAAGGGCTTGCCAACAGAGATGTCTATACCATGGCTTGGCAAGAAGGCGTATTGGCGATCGGTTCCGGACGTCTAGAGGCAGAAATTGCGCCGGCTTTTACCCGAAACGGCATTCATATTCTAGAAGACCAACAATGGCGCTTTCACAATACACCAACCGTTACGTCCTGGGATTACAATCTTCTTTGGGATTTCATTGCAATTGCAGTGAATCCTAAAAATCCTAAGGAAATTGCAGCAGGCACCTATTCATTTGCACCATTAACGCTCTTTAATGAGACCGACACTTTGGTTTTTGATCAAAACAACTCGCCAATTCAGCCAGTTTCTATTGGCAATGGTTGGTCTTTGGTTTCAGCACTTCAATTTGATCAAAAAGGCAACCTATGGGCCGCTAATGGCTATACTGATCGCCCTTTGAAAGTTCGCCAACCCGATGGCGTTTGGACTAGTTACTACCTCGGGGCAGGCGCCTCAAACAAATTGACAACCAAAATAGAAATTGACTTTCAAGATAACATTTGGTTAGGCACTTATGCAAATGGCCTTGTCGGATTACAGCACCAAGGCACGCTCAATGACCCAAGTGATGACCAAACCATACAACTCACCGCTGGCGAATTAATGGGCAACCTTCCCTCCAACAAAATTACTGCCTTAGCAGCTGATTTCGATGGCGAGCTCTGGATTGGTACCGACGCAGGTTTTGCGGTGCTCTATAACGCAAACGGAGCCTTTTCTGCTGGCTCCGGAAATTTTGATGCGCAACGAATCAAAATACCCTTTGAAGGCAACTTTGAAATTGTCTTGGGCGAAGCGAGCATCACCGATATTGAGGTAGATGGCGGCAACCGCAAATGGATGTCTACTGCCAATGCAGGCCTAATTTTGCTATCACCTGACGGCACCGAAATCATTGCTCAATTTAACGAAGACAACTCCCCCTTGATTTCAAATACCATCTACGACATCGAAATCAACCAAAGTACGGGCGAGCTCTATATCATTACAGACAAGGGCTTGATCTCTTTTCGCATCGACGCCACTTACGAAGACCCTACTTATGAAACCCTGAGTGTTTTCCCTAATCCGGTGAAGCCCGATTATTTTGGCCCTATTACCATCCAAGGCATTCGCTATAATTCAGATGTAAAAATCACCGATGCCAGTGGTAACCTGATTTACAAAATGCAATCAAACGGCGGCACAGCAACTTGGAACGGACAAAACCTCAATGGAGAGAAAGTCCCTACTGGGGTTTATTTTTTCTGGACCGCCAACAATTACCAAGGTGGTGACCGCAAAGTTGCTAAAGTCCTCGTGATCCGTTGATATGGTAGGCTTTGATTTCCTGAGTCCAATTATTGAATTGCTCGCTGCCGTACTTGGTTTTGTTTACGTTTACCTCATTGCAACGCACAAGTCAAGCGGCTGGATTTTCGGAATAGCGAGTGCCAGCTTTTACGCCTTATTTTTCTACCGCGTGCATACCTGGGGCTTATTTAGCCAGCAAATTGCTTATATCATTTTAGGTTTTTATGGACTATTTACATGGTCCGATCAAAAAGAATCCTTGCCCATCACTTCAATCGGTAAAAAAATGAGTTTTTGGATTATAACTGGTTTTGCGCTCGGCCTCGCTTTTTATTTGCTCATATCACCAACTTTTTGGCTCTACAATTCCAAAACTGCCACGGGTAGTCTCGGCGCCATTTTTCGCGACTTACTCGACGCTCAATTTTTTGTATTTTCTTTATTGGCAACCTGGTTAACGACCAGAAAAATCCTAGAAAATTGGCATATTTGGATTGTCGTCAATATTGTGGGAGCCATTTGGTTTGCCTATGAGCATTGGTGGTCTTCTTCTGTACTTTATTTGGCCTACCTCTTTTTAGCGATCAATGGACTCAAAAAATGGAAAAAAGCCCTCTCCGTATAGCCTTTACCGGACCTGAGTCTAGTGGTAAAACGACCATGGCCACTTGGTGTGCGCAGGAATTTTCTTTAACCTATATTGATGAATTTGCAAGAATCTATTTAGTCCATCAATCAAGTTATATCCAAAAAGATTTGGATGTCATGGCACAAAAACAGGTAGCGCTTTGGCCCAAAAAGGGTTTTGTGGCTGATACTGAAATGCATGTTTTTCAGATTTGGTCGCAAGTGAAGTATGCTGAGGTTAGTCCTATGATCAATCAACTTTTACAACAACAGCACTTCGATCATTATTTTTTGTGCGCACCAGATATTCCATGGGAGCCGGATCCGCTCAGGGAAAACCCTGATGATCGTCAGCAATTATTTGAGTTTTACCACACTGCGCTTCAGAAAAATGGACGAAGTTTTACCATTTTGTCGGGTTCGCTCGACAAACGCCAAGAACTGATAAAAGTCAAGGTTTTAAGTTTAATGAATGCCTAACTTTGCTGCATGAAACGCATTCTATTTGTAGTCGTACTTTTTTTGATGGTAGTGCCCATTGGCTACTATTTTTTAAGTGATAAGAGCAAAACCAAGCCACTGCCCGTTATCAATCCTATCGATGTTCAGCAAGAGATGGTCGACCCCGAAATGCTGCGCATTGGCAAGGGCCATAAAGTAGGTGCTTTTCGTTTTGAAAATCAAGATGGAACTTGGATTACCGACGCCGACATGAAAGGAAAGGTGAGTGTGGTGGAGTACTTTTTTACTTCTTGTAAGAGCATTTGCCCCATTATGAATTCGCAAATGCAACGTATTCAAAGAAAATTTGCACAGCAAAACGACGTCCGTATTTTTAGTTTTACAGTTGACCCTGATATCGATACTGTTGCTCAAATGAGGCGTTATGCCACAGCACATCAGGCTAAGGTTGGACAGTGGCATTTTTTAACGGGTAAAAAAGCTGCTTTGTATAGTCTGGCTAGGCGCTCCTTCTTCGTGCTTAAGCCCGCAGAGGCGCAAAACCTTGGCGATGCCGGCAGCGATTTCATCCATACCAACAACTTTGTACTGATCGATCGCCAAATGCGCATTCGGGGCTATTACGATGGCACCAATCCAAAAGAAGTGAGTCTGCTTCAAGCACATATAGCGCAACTGCTTGACGAACGGCAATAAAGCATTTGCTTTTTACGTATCTTTGTGGTCAAATGAGACAACCAAAGAAAACAGGTGCAAAACCTAAAGCAGCAGGCGCCAAAGATGCGCCAAAGGTAAGTGCCCGTGACAAGCGCAAATACATCGATTACAAAATTAAAGTCAAAAAAGGCGATCCGCTTCCAAGTTTCCGCGAAGATGCCATCCGACTCAATAAGTTTTTATCGAATGCAGGTATATGTTCGCGTCGCGAGGCCGATGTCCTCATTGATACAGGTGTAGTTTCGATCAACGGCGTAATCGTTACCGAAATGGGCTATAAAGTCAAGCCAGGCGATGTCGTTCAATACGATGGCGAAACCATCACAACCGGCACCAAACGCTATGTTTTACTCAATAAACCTAAAGGCTATATTACCGCAATAGACGATCCGCGCGGCCGTAAAACAGTCATGACTCTCGTGAGTAAAGCCTGTCGTGAGCAAATTTTCCCTGTGGGGCGCATGGAACGCGACACCACCGGCCTCATGCTCTTTACCAACGACGGCGACATGATGAAAAAACTTTTGCATCCGCGTTACCACGCGCGCAAACTTTACCACATCGAAACCAATAAGTCAGTAGCCAAAGAAGACCTCGAAAAAATGACCCGAGGTCTCGACCTCGACGATGGCCGCATGAAAGCCGAAGCTGCAAGTTTTGTAGAAGGCGGCGGCAGCAACGAAATTGGTGTAGAAATCCGCTCTGGTAAAAACCAAGTGGTGCGCCGCATGGTAGAAGCACTCGGTTACGAAGTCATCAAACTCGACCGCGTTGTTTATGCTGGCCTTACTAAAAAAGACTTACCACGCGGATATTACCGTCACCTCACCGAACAAGAAATTGCTTTCCTAAAAATGTCAAAATGAAAAAATGGGTTTTCTTCGGCTTGTTAGTGCTCGGCGCTACCCTTACGGGGTGGTATGTCAAGGGGTATTTTTCTGATGAAAACTTTACTTATACGAGTAAAAACCCAAATGCAGCCTACTTTTATCCGCTTGACACCGTTCCAAAGATTTACCATTACCGCGATATCGCCAATGGTTTAGACGAAGAGTTTCACCGTATTTACACCGTAGAAGACGCTGCTGGGCCGCACCTCATTGTGGAAGTATACGCCCCTGATGGTCGCTTGCGCGAAGCCATCAATTACAATATTGACTCTTTAGTAGTTCAGGATCATATGGTGGTCAATCGGGTTCAAAGCAAAGAAAAAACCGTGCTCTACAAAAATCAGCTCTTCCCTTTCGATCTTCAAAAAGAAACCTGGTTTGCCTCTAAGTTCAGTGGCGTTGTAGACTCCACCGTTCTTTTACACGAGGTTTTTAGAAAGTTTCAAACTCGCAAACAAACAGTATTTTTAGCAAAAACAAAGGCAGAAGCACTGTTTTTTCAAGACAAAATCAGAAGAACTGTTCTGAACCCTTTTACCAGAGCAGAGAAAGAAGTTCTAGGTCAACAAATCAGTGTTTTTGCCAAAGGCTATGGCTTAGTAGCTTGGTATAATCGTAACAAAACCATCCATTACCGTTTGGAACGAGTTCTTACGCAAAAGGAGTGGATTAAAATTATTTCACGATGAAAAAGGTCATTTTCTTGCTGTTGCTTTCTCTTCTCGGAACACAGGTACAAGCTCAGTTCACTGCACAAAAAAAATCAACTGGACCCGGCACTCTTTTCTTTTATTGGGGTTATAACCGTAGCATTTACACGCCAAGTTCCATCCGTTTTATTGGCCCTGGCTATGACTTCAAACTCAAAGGCGTTGAAGCTGTAGACCGCCCATCTACAGACATCAACGAATACGTCAACATCAACACTTTTACCGTGCCGCAGTTCGATGTACGTGTCGGTTACAATTTCAAGCGCAATTGGGCAGTTTCATTGGGTTACGAACACATGAAGTACGTCATGAAACACGGCCCTACTTATTATTTAAGTGGCACAATTAGCCCAGGTTTAGACCAAGCAACCGGGTGGTCAGGTACCTACAGCGGAGATTCCGTAGTCACCAATGAAAATTCCTTTCATTACGAAAATACAAATGGACTCAACTACATTAATGTGCAGCTGACCAACGTATTCAAGGTCTACCAGACCGAGAAAGGAAACTTTGCGCTCACTACCATGATGGGTGTTGGTGCCGGACCAATTCTTTCTTACAACGATTTTACTTTTGCAGGTGAAAAATCAATGGAAACCGTTTCATTATCTGGTATTGGCGCCTCTGGACATTTTGGTTTGCGTGCCGAGTTCTTTAAGCACCTATTTGTGGCAGCTAATGTTCAGGCCGGCTTTATGGGTCAATACCGCGTCAAAACACGCCCAAATGACTACGACTCCCACGCCAGACAAGCGTTCTTGTACGGCCAGCGCGATATCGTCGTAGGCGCGCTGTTCTATCTCAAGCAATCTGATAAGTGTAATTCTTGTCCAAATTGGTAGAATGAAATACCTAATTGTTGGCTTAGGAAACCCTGGTTCTGAATATCTTGAAACCCGTCATAATATTGGTTTTAAGGTTTTAGATGAACTAGCATCAGACTTGGGCGTCTCTTTTTCATTAGATAAAGCGGCCTTTCGAACTGAGGCTAAATATAAAGGCCGGCAGCTCATTTTGATTAAGCCCATTACCTTCATGAATTTATCGGGAAAAGCAGTCAACTATTGGTTGCAAACCGAAAAAATTCCTATTCAAAATTTATTGGTCATTACCGACGACATCGCTTTGCCATTTGGCACTTTGCGCATGAAAGGCAAGGGCAGCGATGGCGGCCACAACGGCCTAAAAGACATCCAAGCACTACTCAAAACGCAAGAATACGCACGCTTGCGCTTTGGTGTTGGCTCAGACTTTGCAAAGGGCCGCCAAGCAGATTACGTTTTGGGAGAATGGAAGCCCGAAGAAAAACTAGCTTTACCCGAGCGCTTACAAACCGCTGCTGCAGCTGCTAAAAGTTTCGTCTTTGATGGCCTTCCAATGGCCATGACCAACTGGAACAACAAGTAGACACGATAGTGTTAAGCGATTGTTAAGTGGCTTTTTTTTCTTATCTTTCGTCAAACTACTAGTTGATGAAACACAGTTACTTACTGCTTTTTTTCTTTTTTTATATTCCAATTTTTGCACAATATTGTACCACTGTTGGTCCAACGAGCACCGTAGATTCTAACGTTGAAAGCGTCGTTCTCAGCGGTGCGGTGGGGACTATTAATTATGTCGGTTGCCCTGGCGTTATTGGCTTGCATGACCTCTCTCAAAGTGTAAATGTTTCGCTGAATGCTGGCGGAACTTACACAATTTCGGTAAAATTTGGAACATGCAGCGGCAATTATGCCGGCGCAGGAGAAGCCTGGATCGATTTTGATCAGAACGGAAACTTTGATCCTTATGAAAGCCTCGGCACTTGGGTAGGTACGCCACCAGCTCCGGTGCAAATTTGGTCGTTTATAGTTCCGCCAAATGCAGTTAACGGCATTACCAGATTGCGTGTGATGCAAAGAGAACAAGGTACAATTCCACTCAATCCCTGCGGGACTTTCTCATGGGGCTCTGTCACCGATTTTGGTATTACCTTAACAAATGGCCTCGACTGCACAGGCTACCCGGGCGACGACCAAAATGATGCGATCGTTGTAGGTGCCTTACCTTATTCAGATACGCGTTCTACTGAGGTGTGCTACTCGAATCAGAATTACGTATATCCTTCGCCAGACATCTATTATTATTTTGAACCGAATCCTTTGCTTGCTGAGGTACAGGTTTCTTTGTGTGGTGCCAATTTTGATACTTTTTTAAGTGTTGTTGATATGAATGGAGACGTCGTTGCTTATAACGACGATGCCTATGACTGCGCACCTCAATCTGCGCTGTCCTTTGATGCAACAGCACTTGGACCACTGCACATTATTGTAGAAGGTTGGGGGGCATTAAGTGGCGATTACACTTTGCAGATCAATGCTAGTTACGTCGGGCTTGAGGACGCCGAAGCTGTAACTTTTAATGCTTATCCGAATCCGAGTCAAGGTACATTACACCTCACACCAAATACCGGAGCGTATCAACTATTCAATATGAGTGGGCAATTGCTCCAACAGGTTGACACCAAAAGCGGATCTATTTTCGAGATGAATCATCTAGAAGCCGGGATTTACTTGCTCAAGAAATTATCTTCTGGTCAGGTTCAAAAATGGCAAAAGTTATGAGAAGTTTTGTTTTGATTTGCTGGGTTGCGCTTACTTCTCAATTATTTGGGCAATTCTGGATTCAAAAGGCGAGTATAGGAGCAGTAGGTAGACACCGCGGCACTGGTTGTGCTACCTCACATCGTGGTTATATGGGACTTGGCCATGTCAATGGTACGGGGCAAGATATTTCTTATAAAGACTGGTGGGAATACGATCCTGCATCAGACACCTGGACCCAAAAGGCCGACTTTCCGGTAAGCACACACGGCTCGGTATCATTTGTTGTGGACAACTGTCCAGTTGTGGGTGGAGGCTCTGCACTAAGCACGCAATTTTATAAATTCGACCCGCAACAAAATACTTGGGCGCCAATTGCCAATTGTATTTTGACAAATCCCGGAGACAGTCAAGGCTTTACTCTTAATAACCGTGGTTTTGTGTATCAGGGTAACCAATTAGCGAAATATAACCCCAATACGAATTCTTGGTCTATGTGTGCAACTGCACCTATGACCTTTGGGCAATGGACTTGTGCTTTCGCAATAGAAGGAAGTGGGTTCATTAAAGGAGGAAACAAGCTCTGGGAATACAAACCTTTGCATGACCAATGGATTCAGCGCGCCAATTTTCCCGGTGTTTCTACTGGTGGAAGCGCCGCTTTTGCCATACAGCAGCACGGCTACGTTACCTCTGGCTATGTAGGAGGTTTATCAGTTGTTACCGATCAGGTTTGGTCTTTTCATCCGGCAACAAATACCTGGAAACAAGAAATTGAATTTTCAGGGTCAAGCAGACGATTCCCGGTTGCGTTTGCTATACATGACCGCGGTTATTTTGGTACAGGTACAAACGGGATCAACTTCAACGATTTTTGGCAGTTCAATCCAACAGATAATAGCATTGGCTTGGAAGAACATGATCTTGAAGTAAAAGTATATCCGAATCCGGTGGTAGATGAAATCCATATTCAATGTTTCGGTCTTCCTTTTGATCAATTGGAGCTAAGCATCTTTGAAATGAATGGAAAATTATTATTGAAAGAAGACTTGTTGTATTTGCAACAAAGTATAAATGTATCCCATTTTCCAGTGGGTACTTATTCGTTACAAATTAGCAATGGAACACAAGTGATTCATCATGAAAAAATCTTGAAACGATGAGGTTAGTTGTGTTCCTTCTGCTCTTTCCTTACGCTGTTTTTGGTCAGTACAATGTCTGGACAAAACTCAATGATGTTGGCATGGGCAAACGCGAACGTGCTACTGGTTTTTCCATTGGTGGTTTGGGTTATCTGTGCGGTGGTTTAGATACTGCAGAAGTCATACATAAAGATTTATGGGCCTATGATCCACAAA
>JBIIBL010000025.1:0-26173 GCA_044239425.1 Crocinitomicaceae bacterium
TCTGATGAGTAGTTGCTCATTTGTTGCTCGCGAAAATTTCGAAAAACCGCTCTGGTAAAGGGATACAGGTTTTATCTTTTGTTATCAATTCATGTATCGGTAAGTAGGAATACTCGCCTCACCACCTTCTAATTAAATAGCTAAAGCAATAATTTGATATCTTTATTCCATTATGCTTAAAAAACTCTACCGATTTTTGGCGCCTAAATGGCAGGTGCTGTATATGGAATACAAAGTGCAGTTCAAGCCGCGATATGGCCACGGGAAGCCGCCTCACAAAGGACTTTACGATTACATCAATTCTCAGCGGTCTCATTTTAAAGAAATTATCGATGTGGCCCTGAGCCATCGGGCGTATTTTGCGACAATTCCCAAGCACCAGTTGCCGTCTGATCAAATTACGCCTTATTATATCAATGGGTTTCTTCCGGGCTTGGACATTGTGGCCATGTATGCCATTATTTCGCACTTCAAACCGGCGCAATATATAGAGGTAGGGTTCTGGTAATTCGACAAAAGTGGCTTATAGCGCCATACAAAACAATGGCTTGGCAACCCAAATTATTTCTATTGATCCGCAACCAAGGGCCGAGATAGATCAGTTGGCAAATCAGGTCATCAGAAAACCATTTGAGGACACCGATTTTAGCTTGGTTTTCAGCATGAAACCAAATGATGTTTTGTTCATAGACAACTCGCATCGGATGTTGCCCAATTCTGATTCAACGGTTTTCTTCTTAGAAGTATTGCCACTGCTTCCTAGTGGCGTTATCGTGCATATCCACGACATTTACTTGCCCTACGACTACCCGCAATTCATGTGCGATCGCTTTTATTCTGAGCAATACGGTTTGGCGATTTTCTTATTGGCGAATCCGTCGAAATACAAGCTTTTGATGGCCAATTACTTCATTTCTGAAGACCCTGAACTCAGCCAACAACTCGACCCCATTTTCAGCCAAGAGCAGCTCAACGGAGTTGAAAGACACGGCGGTTCGTTTTGGTTTCAGGTGAGGTAGTTAGGTCATTTCATTAAAAATCCTCATGTGTCTGGATTTCAATAAGTCTGAATAGTCTGTTTTGAGGTGCTTGGGTAAGAAACTTTGATTGACAAACTTGAGCCATGGGTCTAAGCTATTTTCAAAGCGTTGGTAGATGGACTGAAGCGCTTTTTCATTCAATTTGAATGAGGTGGCAAGTAGGTCGAAGTCTTTGCGTTTGAGTTTGCTTTTTCGGGCGTTGATGGTAAGCGCAGACTCTTCTTTGTCTTCAGGCATGACGATAGTCGTATTGACGAGGTCATAGGCAGGTGATAAATCAAAACCACCCAAGGTATTTTCAATAATTGAGTAGTTTTTTAGATGCATATCTGCATTGCCCGTCAGGAAGCAAAACAGAACCAATTCAAATAAGCGCTGCGCTTCGTATCCTTTATTCGTTGTAAATGTTTGTGTGAGTTTGCCGATTTTTTCGACAGAACCACGGTATTTGTGTTCGGTTAGGTTTTCACTTAATTGGCAGAAGTCTTCTACGGCGAGTTTATTTTTTTTGTCCCTATCAAAGCGCTTGGTGATGTAGGCAAGTTCACCAGATTTGAGTCGAATTAAAGCGTGTTGTGCTGTCTTGATTTTTACCATAGCAGCTAAATGCATGGTGAGGTCTTCGTTCTCAGGGAGCGCTTCAAAATAATCAGATGGCGGTTTCAAAATGTAGTCGCCATGGAGTCCTACAAGCGTGAGGCGGGCTGGGGCTTGTTGGGTTTTTTCAATATGGAGTGAAATTTTTGCTTGCACGCCAGTAACTGATTTGTTTTGAATGACAAATTGTTTGGCTAAATCTTCCAATTGATTGAGTTCAAAATCGAGAATAGGCGCTTCTGTTGAGCCAAATAGTTTTTTTGCACAACTTGAGTGAAAATCTACAGTGGTGTTATCAAGTGTCTGATAACAAATGAGGCATTTATTCATGGTTTTTGAGGATAAGGAGTCACGGAAACGCAGCCAATATTTTCTCTACACAGGCTGAGTAAGAGCCCAAAACGATCAAGGGGTTTTATGTGCCAGTTGGTGATGGCAATGTTTAATAACCAACCTTCTGGAATGAGACCGTCAAAAAAGGCAAAAAGCGAAGTGCTTTGAAAAGCCTTTTGCTGGAGTGGAAGGGTTAGGCTTACGGGCTTGGCGTGTTCTTTTTTTATGTAGTTTTCATCGTATTGAAACGCGAAGCCTTCTTCGGTTTCAAAGAGTATGCCCGCGAATTCATCTTTGTAAAATACGTTTGCTTTTCTCATGCGTTCTCCATTTCTACAACACCTAACTGACACCCGAAGAAATACAATACCTGATTCACTTTGTCTAGGCGAACGGTTTGTTTCCCTTGTTCTAATTCGCGAATAAAGCGTAGCCCAACCCCTGCTCTTTCTGCTAATTCGGGTTGTGTGAGTTCAAGTTGTTTTCTCCTTTCCTTGATAAAATCGGCGATTTTAGACTCCATATTTATACCTTTTAGGGTACAAATATATAGAAAAAACATATAAATATACCTTAAAGGGTATAAATATAGATATAAGAGAATAAAACATACCCGTTCGGGTACATATTACAACTTCCATAATTTCCCTACCTTCGCAACTTAAAATTATCTGTTATGAAACTGCGTTTGTTCGTCATTTTTTGTATCTCTATTTTGACCCTGAAGCCTGTCCTGGCCGAGGAGGGCATGCTCATTCCTTCACTCATTGCGGCGTTTGAAAACGACATGAAAGCCAAGGGAATGAAGCTGAGTGCAGCCGATATTTACAGTGTGAACAGCACAAGTATCAAAGATGCTATTTTTCAGTTTGGGGGCGGATGTACAGCAGAGTTGGTTTCAGACAAAGGTTTGCTTTTGACCAATCACCATTGTGGTTATGGGCAAATTCAGGCGCATAGTTCTTTGGAAAATGATTATTTAAAGAACGGATTTTGGGCCCAAACCATGGCTCAAGAGTTGCCTAATCCGGGCCTTACAGCAATGCGCATAGTCCGTATTGAAGATGTAACTGCTGCTGTTTTAGCCGGAGCAAGTTCAAAGGCAGATCAAGCAACTATTGCGGCGAATATCAAGAAATTGGTAGCTGCGGCAATTGCCGGAACGCATTTTGAGGCTGAGATCAAGCCGTTTAATTACGGCAATGACTATTATTTAATGGTCAAGGAAACATTTACGGACGTCCGTTTTGTAGGGACGCCTCCGAACTCCATTGGTAAATTTGGTGGCGACACCGACAACTGGGTTTGGCCGCGCCACACCGGTGACTTCTCAGTTTTTCGAATTTATGCAGGCAAAGACAACAAACCAGCTGCTTATTCTCAGGATAATCAGCCTTACAAGCCGCTTCATTATTTGCCGATCTCTTTTCAAAACCGTCAAGAAGGAGACTTCACTATGGTTTATGGTTTCCCAGGCACCACCGAACAACACGTTGTTTCAGAATACCTCAAATTTATCATCGAAAAAGAACGCCCAGCGCGTATTGAAATGCGCAATAAATCCTTGGCAGTTATCGACGCTGGCATGAAGTCTTCGGACCTCACGCGTATCCAATATTCAGCAAAGCAAGCAAGTATTGCCAATGCCTGGAAAAAATGGATAGGTCAAGTAGAAGGCTTAGAAAATTTAGGTGGGGTGAAAATCAAATTAGATGAAGAAGCCCGTTATACAGCAATGGCAAGTAGCAAACCCGAATGGGCAAAATATGCTTCTGCTTTAGCAACGCTGAATGGCTTGATGGCAAAGGGCACCTCAACAGAATATAACTACGCTATTGGCGTCGAATATTTCTCAGTAGGTCCAGAATATTTTAAACTTGTGCGTGGCATCGAAGATTTAATTGTCAATCATGCCAAATATGCGGCCAACAAAGAACTTCAGGGTGTTTTAACAAAACTACAAACGAGTGCAGATGGCTTCTTTAAAAACTACAATGCTGAGGTGGACCGTCAAATTTTCCTTGACTTAACCCAATTATACCTCAATTATACCCAGCAAACTTTAAAAGGCACTACAGTTGAGCAACTAACAGCACTTATTTACGGCAAATCTATCTTTACAGATGCGGCCCGTTACAAAGCGTTTTTGGGCAGTTTTAGCGCGAAATCGCTCAAAAAACTCGAAAAAGACGCAGGTTTTGTGCATTTTAATCAATTTTTCACGCCTTTCAGAAATGAAGTAGTGCCGGCTTACAAGACTTTTCAAGCAGAGGTTAATAAGTGGATGCAGGTTTATGTGGAAGGCAAATACATGATGTTCCCTAACGACAAACATTGGCCCGACGCGAACTCTACTTTGCGCCTAACTTATGGTCAGTTGGAGGGATCTGCACCTACCGACGGCATGCGCTACACCGAACACACTACTTTAGATGGCATCATTGCCAAATACAATACGGGTAACCCCGATTTTGAACTCTTGCCACGCATGCTAGATTTACACGCTGCTAAAAACTACGGACCATATGCGCAAGGAGATGAATTATGGGTATGTTTTACAGGCTCTAACCACACCACAGGCGGCAATTCGGGCTCGCCAGTTTTAGATGAAAATGGCTATCTAATGGGGCTCAATTTTGACCGCAGCTGGGAGAGCACCATGAGCGACTATCTTTTTGACCCGAACCGTTGTCGCAACATTGTTGTGGACATTCGCTATGTGCTTTGGGTCATGGATATCTATTCAGGAGCCAAACACTTGGTCGATGAAATGACCTTAATGAAAGAATAAATCTATATTTGCTTTTTATTTTCAACTTCTTTGTTGTTTGACCCATGAATAAACTACTCTTAAGCGCATTACTCAGCTTTTTTATCAGCACCGCATTTGCCAACAAAACCTATATCGGCAAATTCTCTAAAAAAATCGAAGGTTTTTTGGTTGATTTCAAAACGAAATCTGAAGTAGAAGAGGTTGAAGTGGAACTCACGTCTTTGGTTACGGGTAAAGTATACACAGCAGAAACCGACGAAAACGGAAAATTCACTTTTAGAAATGTGCCAATTGGTAAATCCAAATTACGCTTAATTGACCAAGATTACCGTGCCACCACGCTTAAGATATTTGAAACCAATGAAAAGGAGCACCTTATTCATTATACTTTTAGCCAGACAGAGCCATTTACAGCTCAACTCGAGGTTTCCTGGATGTTCAACTGGGGCGACTACCAAGGAAAAGAGCATTATTGGTCACACCTTACTGCGCTTATTATTCTTGTGATTTACGGATTATGCCTCGTACTCATTTTCTTTTATAGTGTGATTCAATTGAGTTTGGCAATCGCCTATGTGCGCAACAAAAAGACACAACAAAGTCGTGTTACGCCGGCATTTGATTTGGCAAACGCGCCAAAAGTAACAGTTCAATTGCCAATGTTCAACGAAATGTACGTGGCAGAGCGCATTATCGAAACGGTTGCCGAGATGGACTACCCGCGCGACAAATTTCAGATCCAGGTCCTAGACGACTCCACCGACGAAACCAAAGACATCATTGCCAACAAATGCGCAGAAGTTGCTGCTAGGGGCATCAATATTCAGCATATCCACCGCACAGACCGTACCGGTTATAAAGCAGGTGCTTTGGATTGTGCTATGGATAAAGTAGAAGGCGAATTCATTGCTATTTTTGACGCCGATTTCGTGCCAAGTAAAGATTTCTTACTGCGCACTATTCCTTATTTCAGTTCAGACAATGTTGGTGTAGTTCAGACTCGTTGGGGGCACCTCAATAAAGACTACTCTTTGCTGACTGAGTTGCAAGCTTTTGGTTTGAACGGACACTTTGCCATTGAGCAAGGCGGCCGCAACGCAAGCGGTCACTATATCAACTTTAACGGAACAGCAGGTGTTTGGCGCCGTGCAACAATAGATTCTGCTGGTGGTTGGGAACACGACACCATCACCGAAGACCTCGACCTCAGCTACCGTGCCCAAATGAAAGGCTGGCGCTTTGTGTATTTGGAAGAAGTAGAATCTCCTGCCGAGTTGCCGATCACGATGTCTGCACTCAAGAGTCAACAACACCGCTGGATGAAAGGTGGCGCTGAGGTATTCATTAAAATGTGGAAGCGTTTGGCTACTACCAAAGGCCTCAAAATAAGCGACCGCATCCATGGTTTGGCGCACTTGTTCAACTCTTCTGTCTTCTTTTTCATCCTGATTCTTTCTTTGTTGAGCCTTGCCGTATTGCACATCAAGGATTCTTTCTCAGACCTCAATATTTACATCAAATACGGGATGTACTTCTTCTCGAGTACAATTTTCTTAGCGTTCTATTACTGGAATTCTTTCCGCGACAAACGCGGCAACTTCTTTGGCGACCTCTTCCGTTTCCTAGGTCGCTTTGTTCAGTTCTTGACGGTTTCTATGGCTTTAGGGCTTAGCAATGCAGTAGCGGTTATCGAGGGCTACCTTGGTATCAAGAGTTCGTTTGTGCGCACACCAAAGTTCAATGTGGCTAAAAAGGATGAGTTCAAAGGGAATAAATACGACAAGAAAAGCCTTTCGATTATCAATATCTTAGAAGGTACGTTTATGGTGGTTTTCGGTTTTACTGCCGTCAACAGAGCCATTTACGGCGACTTAGGAATGGTTCCTTTTCACGTGATGCTCGCCGTAGGTTATGGTATTATATTCTTTAATACGCTCAAAGAAAACCGCGGCCAACAGGTGTAAGTTTTATTCTTTAACGATGCTCAGGCTTTCGAGCTTGGTGTCGTATTTGCCACTTCTGAATTGAAAAGTACTGCGGTAGCTGCTTCCTTTTGCAACGTAAGAACCAATTACTGTTCCGCTTCCTTCTACTGATTTTGCGTTTTTGTAGCGCAGCGTAAAAGTTCCTTTTGGATTTTTTTGAAAAAAGCTATTTAAGATCATTTCGGCCTGAGAAAGCGGATAAGCACCGTCTGAACCTGGGACTTGAAGTACAATTTTGTCTTTACCGAGATTGACGATGGTATGTGCGTCGTTGGTTTCCATCCCTTTCTGAATGGTGGCGTATGGGATGTCGCCACTAAAGCTTAATGAAATCAGAAGGACACTAAAGAAACTGTAAATTGCGTTCATGCCACAAACTTAACAAAAATGATGCCGTAAATTTGGCTAAATTTGTAAGAATAATCGCACAAAATGAAAGCTCAGCAAGACCAACTCGTCATCTATAATAGTCTGAAAGGAGAAAAAGAACCTTTTGTCCCGATGGTGGAAGGTAAGGTCGGTATGTATGTGTGTGGCCCAACGCTTTACAGCGAGCCTCACATGGGCAACATGCGCACTTTCATCAATTTTGACCTCATTTACCGCTACCTATTGCATTTAGGTTTTAGCGTCAAATACGTGCGCAACGTGACCGACGCAGGCCATATCACCAACTCTGCTGGTCAGGAGGTAGATAGCATTGGCGTAGCCGCTAAAGCTGAGCAGCTTCAATCTTTAGAAATTGTCTATAAATACGCCGTTAAGTTTCAAGAACTCCAGCGCATTTACAACATGTTACCGCCGAGCATAGAGCCAACTGCTACGCAGCATATTCAAGAGCAAATCGAAATCATCGAGCAAATTATTGCCAATGGCTATGCCTATGAAGTAAACGGCTCCGTGTATTTCGATACGCGCTGTTACATGCAAGACTACAACTACGGTATTTTAAGTGGCCGCAAAGTAGACGAACTCGAAAACGAAACCCGTACGCTCAATGCTCAAGACGAAAAACGCTTTTTTGCCGACTTTGCGCTTTGGAAAAAAGCCAATCCAGACGACATGCAAGTGTGGCGTTCTCCATGGGGCAATGGCAATCCAGGTTGGCACATCGAATGCACCGCAATGAGCACCAAATACCTCGGCAAGCAGTTCGATATCCACGGCGGCGGCATGGACCTCAAATTTCCCCACCACGAAGACGAAATCGCTCAAAGCTGTGGGTCTTTTGGTTGCAACCCGGCCCGCTACTGGATGCATGCCAATATGCTCAATGTCAATGGTCAAAAGATGTCTAAATCATTTGGCAATTATTTCTTGCCCAAGCAAATTCTAGACGGAACAACCGGTCTGTTTGAAAAGTCGTATACAGCAAATGTGGTTCGTTTTTTTATGATGCAAGCCCATTATCGCAGCAACCTCGATTTTACTCAAGAGGCTTTGAATGCTTCAGAGAAAGGATATGCGCGTTTAATTGAAGGGCTTAAAACACTCGAATATCTTCCTGCCACCACTTCAACTTTTGATGTAGCGGCACTCATCGCTTCTTTTTACAAAGCCATGAACGACGACTTCAATGCGCCAATTTTAGTGGCCAACTTATTTGAAGCTGTCAAGCAAATCAACTTGGTCAATGATGGCAATGCTGGTATTTCAGCAGCAGATAAGTCAGAACTAAAGGCAGCTATGGAAGTATTTGTCCATGAAGTGCTTGGCCTTGCACCAGAAAACTCGTCTACTGAAACGCGTTTGGCACCTGTCATGGATCTTGTTTTAGATTTACGTCAGCAAGCCCGCACGAACAAAGACTGGACTACCTCAGATCAAATACGCGATGGGTTAGCGAAAGCCGGAATCATCGTGAAGGATGGTAAAGAAGGCACCGCTTGGAGCTAAATCAGGCCAACAAAACGAAGTATTAGGCTTGTAGTTTGGCGAGAACGCCATTCCAGAGCGCGTAACGTTTTTCTAGGGCTTGTATCGAAACATCTGTGGCTTCTTGCCATTTCACCACATCTGAGCCACAAATTTCTTCCATCATTTTTAAGGAAATTGGGCCGTGGTCTCCGCCATCAACCTCGATGTGTCTTTCTAAATAATAGAGTAGTTTATCGATATTGCTCTGCCCTTGTCCTTGCATTTCTCTCAAAATTTCGATGAACATGTCTGGGATGAGGTCTTCACGGCCAAATGTAAAGAGCGCCGCAATTTTGTGAAGTTGCCCACCATCTATGATTTCGAAGGTAAAGCGGACAAAAGCACGTGTTTCTTCGCGAATTTCTAGCTGATATAGTGCTTCATCGAGGGTCTTGCCATAAGACAGCCATTCGGTCAGCTGATGGATAGGAAGTGTGTCGGCTCCAATTTGTTGCATGGCCTCGAGGTACATTTCAAAATGGCTCAACACCTTTCCGTTTTGATCAAGATCGGATTCTTCGCCTAGAACAATTTCGTTGATGAACCTGCGCGTTACAGGCGATCCTTTTGGGGACCAAGGAACTTCGACGCAAGTAAGTGCGCGTTGCAGGGCCTTGAGTAGGCTCATGAAATCCCAAACAGCGAAGATGTGTTGCTCCATAAAGCACTGGAAATCTTCGATGCACTTGATTTGTGCATACATTGGGTGCGCTAATAACTTGGTGCGGTGTGCACTGAGTGCTGCTTGCAGTTGGTCTATTTGTGGGCTCATGATTTTACAACAATTAAGTAGCTGCTTAGTTGAGCTTAAGGCCTAATTCTTTGAGTTGGGCTTCGTTTAAGGGCGAAGGTGCGTCGATCATGGTATCGCGACCAGAATTGTTTTTAGGGAAAGCAATGTAATCGCGGATAGATTCTGAACCGCCCATTGTGGCAACCAAACGGTCAAGACCAAAGGCCAAACCACCGTGTGGAGGAGCGCCGTATTCGAAGGCGGACATTAAAAAGCCAAATTGTGCTTGCGCTTCTTCTTTACTGAAGCCAAGTAAATCGAACATGCGAGATTGCAGGCCGCGGTCGTGGATACGGATAGATCCGCCGCCGAGCTCAACGCCGTTCATGGCGAGGTCATAGGCATTGGCGCGTACTTTGCCGGGTTCGGTATCGATGAGGTGGAGGTCTTCGGGTTTTGGTGAAGTAAACGGGTGGTGCATGGCGTGATAGCGGCCGCTCTCTTCGTCCCATTCGAGCAATGGGAAATCTAATACCCAAAGTGGTTTGAATTCATTAGGATTGCGCAAACCGAGTTGGTTGCCTAAATAAAGGCGTAATTCATTGAGTTGTTTTCTGGTTTTGGCAAGTTCTCCGCAAAGGAGTAAAATAAGATCGCCTGGCTTTGCATCTGCTTGTTCAGCCATGACTTTGAGGTCTGCTTCGCTGTAGAATTTATCGACACTAGATTTGAAAGTACCGTCGGTATTGCATTTGATGTACACCAAGCCTTTGGCACCAATCTGAGGGCGCTTGACCCATTCGGTGAGTTCGTCGAGTTGTTTGCGGGTATATTCGCTACAGCCCGAAGCATTGATGCCTAGAACGCATTCAGCGCTATTAAACACAACAAAATCGTTTTGTTGGGCCAAAGCAGTGAGGTCCACGAACTCCATGCCGAAGCGGATGTCGGGTTTGTCTGAGCCATAGCGCTCCATTGCTTCTGCGTAGGTCATGCGTGGGAAAGCGCCTTCGAATTTAACACCTCGTACGGTTTCAAAAAGATGCTTAATAAGCCCTTCGAACATGTTGAGGATATCGTTTTGCTCCACAAATGCCATTTCACAGTCTATTTGCGTGAACTCTGGTTGGCGGTCTGCACGGAGGTCTTCGTCGCGGAAGCATTTGACAATTTGGTAATAGCGGTCAAAACCACTCACCATTAGCAATTGCTTGAAGGTTTGTGGCGACTGCGGAAGGGCGTAGAATTGCCCTTCGTTCATGCGGCTAGGCACCACGAAGTCGCGCGCGCCCTCTGGGGTAGATTTAATGAGTACGGGTGTTTCTACGTCGAGGAATTCTTTGGAATCGAGGTATTTGCGGGTTTCGAGTGCTACTTGATTGCGCAAGCGTAGCTTTTCTAAAACAGGGTTGCGGCGCAGGTCTAGGTAGCGGTATTGCATGCGAAGTTCGTCGCCGCCATCGGTTTCGTCTTCGATTGTAAACGGAGGCAACTTGGCGGCGTTCAAAACAGTTAACGAAAGCACATTGATTTCGATATCGCCAGTGGGCATATTTTTGTTTTTGCTGCTGCGTTCAATGACTTCGCCCTCTACTTGGATCACGAACTCACGACCCAATTTGCGGGCTTGTTCGCACAACGCAGCGTTGATTTCCATATTGAACACCAATTGGGTAAGGCCGTAGCGGTCTCGGAGGTCGATGAAGGTCATGCCGCCGAGGTCGCGGGAGCGTTGCATCCAGCCAGCCAACGTGACTTTTGTTCCTATATGTTCAGATCTTAATTCTCCGCAAGTGTGTGAGCGATACATAGCCTTTGATTTTGAAGCAACAAAGGTAAGCAATCTCGTTTAAAAGCCGTTTCGAAGGAGATAAGAAGTATCGACTAAAGCATTAAAAAATGCAGTAAGTTGTTGTTTTTCTTTGCTACTCAAATTGAACGCAACAATTTGTGGGTCCTGCAGCGGATGGCCTGCACCCCCTTTTTGGTAATGCGCAAGCACAGCTTCGATGGTCTGCAAACTACCGTCGTGCATGTAGGGATAAGTTAAAGGTAAGTTGCGCAAAGAAGGCACTTTGAATGTGCCGATGTCTGAGGAGTCGTGGTGAATGCGAAAACGCCCTTGGTCGGTTTTGCCTTCATAAGTAGCATACAAACCGTTGTTGGCGGCTTCATAGGTGGTAAAATAAGGCGCCGGATGACATTTGATGCAGTACAAGTCTTCTGAAAAGATGCGCCAGCCTGCAAGTTGGTCTTTACTCATTGCTTTTTTATTGCCGGCCAAATATTGATCAAAAGGCGCATTCATGGACAGCAAGCTTCTTTCGAAGGCTGAAATACTGCGTGTGAGCACCCAAGCATCAAAGTCTCGTCCAAAAATGGCTTGAGCAGCAGCTTGGTATTCAGGTATTTGGCGCAGTTGCTTGAGGAGATATTTCATGTTGTGACCCATTTCTACAGGTTCTTGTATGGGGACAATAACTTGAAGTTCGAGCGATTGCAAATGCGCATCGAACATGGCGGTCTTTAAAAATGCGGCATTTAGCAAACTAGGCGCATTACGCTCGCTCAGTTGCCCGTTGATTCCTTTGCTTTTGGCGAGGTTGTCGCTAAAAGCTTTTCGGGGGTCGTGGCAAGTCGCACAAGAAACGCTGCCGTCTAAAGAAAGACGGGTATCAAAAAAGAGCTTTCTGCCCAAAGCAATTTTGGCAGCATTTTGGGGGTTGTCAGAAGGAGTAGGAATGCTAACCAATGCGTTGAGGTCTTGACTACTGCCGCAGCGCAAGGCCAAAAAGCCCAGGACTAAAACAAGCGCAACGGAGGCAAAGCGAAGCATGACTTATGGTTTTACAAAGCGAAAGGTTTGGCGCTGACCGTTGTCTGTTTCTACCGTCACCAAATAAATGCCGCTTTGAAGTGGCTCAAGCGCAATTGATGCTTTAGTTTCGTTGGATGAAACTGTACATATTTGCTGCCCGGAATTGGCGAAAACAATGTAATTTTTGATCGTTTGTTTGTTTTTTGCACTAAAAGTAAATTGATTTTCGCTTTGGACAAAGGCAAATAAGGAAGTGTTGTTTTCCTGCGTATTTGCATTGGCTGCTATCGTGAAAACTTCTTGGCTGTTCACGTTTTGAAGTATTTGTAGATTGAGGCCGGTATCGCCATGAAGCACACCTATACTTGAAAGCGGCATTTGCTGCAGCCAGCGGTCGACATGGCAAATGTAGTTGAGGTCAATTTGATTGCCAGTATTGGTTTGAATGCTAGGCAACGTGACACTTTGCTGGTTGTTGTTGCCAAGGTTGTGCATTTCAAAATAAGCATTGGGAACGCCATCATTGTTGCTGTCTGCTTTGCCGCCGACAATCATGTGCATGTAGCCAAAAGCCCAGCCCCAGTACATAGAGGGGCTCTGAAAACTGAGCGCATGGGAGTCTGGGTAGGTAGAGATGTCTTGTGCGAGCGCACCGGCTTGCGTGTTGTAGCGCTTCGCAACACCAACCGTAAAGTTGATGGAATCGATTTGGTTGACATTTAAATTGCCCAGATAAAGGCTGTGCTGCTCAGGTGTGAGTAACCAGATGTCCGTTAGGAGGTTGGTTTGCAGGCCGTTGTCATGGAAAAGCTTGATATCTGTGAGGTAGTAATTGAAGTGTTCGATATTGACTGCAATGCCGTCGTTGCCTACAAAATTTTGGTTCAAAGCAAAAGGTTGTGTCCCAAATAGCGGCTCCATATTTAGAAAAATATTTTTCTGAGCCCAAGTAGCAATAGACGTCAATAAGCCAAGCGATATCAATAAACTTTTCATAACTGTGGTTTTTTGAAGATATAAAGCACTTCTTCTTTCATGAGCCGAAAACGCGCAATTTCTTCTTGCGTATAATGTGCGTTGAGGTCAAATGCAGTGGTTTGGAAACCAACGCGTTCTAAATAGGAAGGGTAGTCTTTGCCAAAGAGACGAACGTGGTCTTTTTGCCAGTAGTGTTTCTCGCGGTCAGCTTCCGAAACAATGGAAGGATCTTCGTAGGTGGTTTCACGCGTGAAATCTTGAGGCACTTGCATGATGGCCCAACCTCCTGGTTTTAAAACCCTGAAAAGTTCAGACATGCATTGATTTGGGTCCTGAACGTGTTCCATAACGTGGTTGCAAAAAACAACATCGAAACGGTCGTTTTCGAGCGGAATTTGGTGTAAGTCAAAATGCATGTCTGCAATTGGCGATACGATGTCAGCGGTAAGGTAGTTGAGGTTTTGTTGGGCTTTGAAGCGGTCGATGAAGCACTGCTCAGGTGCCATGTGCAGAACGGCAAGGTTTGCTTGTGTAAAAAAGTTGCTGTGGTTTTTGAGGTAGAGCCACATGAGGCGGTGGCGTTCTAAAGTGAGGTCATAGGGACAAAGTACGTTGTCGCGGTGGGCGACTTCAGAGCCGTAAGAAAGGAACTTGGAAAAAGATTTTTCGCAAACTGGGCAGCTCACCGCGTTGCCACGGTAGAGCGCTGGTGCAAAAATGCGAAAGATGTAGCTCAGCCGAATAAGCAGCGGCCGAGGTAATTTATTGAGTAGGAATTTATATAGTTTCTTCACTTTTCAAAGTTAACCTTTTCAATAGAGAATATCGCTAATTTTGCGAGAAATCACGCCATGAAAAAGCTACACTTTTTTACCTGTCTTATCTTGCTTATGCATCAACAACTTACTGCCCAAGAACCAGTTGCACCGCGCAAAGACCAAATTTTAGAAAAACACGGTCACCAGCGCAACGACCCCTATTATTGGATGCGTGAACGCGACACCCAACCCGTATTGGATTACCTCCATGCAGAAAACGCTTACGCCGAGGCCTATTTCAAAGCTTTAAACCCGTTGGTAAACGACTTATTGGCAGAATTTGATCAGCGCATAGACCCCAACGAGACCAGTGCACCTTTTGTTTTGAATGGTTATCAGTACCAAACGCGCAATGCAGAAGGACTAGACTACCAACAAATTTTTCGCTACGAAATCGACGGAAAAGCGGTATTATTTTTTGATGAAAACGAACGAGCTAAAGGAAAGTCATTTTACGAATTAGCAGGCTGGGTGCCTTCGCCAAACAATCAGATTTTAGCAGTTTGCGAAGATTTCAAAGGTCGTCGCAAATACGAAATTCGCTTCAGAACCAATGGCAAATACATCAAAGATGTGCTCACCGAAACAAGTGGCGGCTTGGTTTGGGCCAACGACAACAAAACGGTTTATTACTCCAAAAAAGACCCCGAAACCCTTCGCGAGTATTTGATCTACCGCCATACCATCGGTACGCCACAGAGCACTGATGCGCTCGTTTACGAAGAAAAAGACGACAAATTCAGCGTTGGCATTGGCAAAACCCTCACTGGTAAATACATTCAAATTTACAGCTATAGTTCTACTACTTCAGAAGTTCAACTGCTCGATGCAGACAATCCAAAGGCCCCAGCGCAATTATTTTTGCCGCGCAAGGCTGGCCATATTTATGAGGTTGAGCACCACGAAAATGGCTTTTATATCCTGACCAACGACAACGCCATTAACAACCGAATCCTTTTCAGTCGTTTATTTCCTTCTGGTCTCCAAACTTGTACTGAAATAGTACCCCATAATTCAAAAGTGCTGCTCGAAGGATTGAGTGCTTTTAAAGATTACCTCTTGATTGAGGAACGCAATAATGGTTTGCTCAAACTCAAATTAAAAGGAGTCGAAGACGGCAAGGAAAGTTATATTGCAGTAGACGGCGAAACGTATTATCTGGGTTTGGCCGTCAATGATGACTACTCAGCCAAAAAATTGTATTACGTCTACAACTCCGTGACCACACCTTCAAGGGTTTATACCTACGATTTAAAAAGCGGTGAACGCGCAATTTTCTTTGAGAAAAAACTCAGAGATCCTCAGTTTAATCCAGACAACTATGCATCTCAACGCGTTTGGGCGACTGCCAACGACGGCACCCAAATTCCGGTGAGCATTATGTATAAAAAAGGAACAGATTTAGCAAAAGCGCCTTTGTTACTATATGGTTATGGTTCTTATGGCTATACTTTACCAGATATTTTTAGCCCCACGCGTTTGTCTTTAGTGGACCGCGGTTTTGTCTTTGCAACTGCACATATCAGAGGTTGCAAATATTTGGGTGAAGAATGGTATCAGAATGGCAAGTTTGACAAGAAAATCAACACGTTTACCGATTTCATCAACGCTGCCGAATTTTTGGGACACATGGGCTATTGCGATCCTGCTCGCATTTATGCCAATGGTGGCAGTGCGGGTGGTTTGTTAATGGGTGCCATTGCGAACATGGCGCCTTATTTATTTAAAGGCATCGTTTCAGAAGTACCATTTGTAGATGTAGTGACCACCATGTTAGATGAAAGCATTCCGCTAACTACTGGCGAATACGAAGAATGGGGCAATCCAACGGACCCTCACTATTACTATTATTTGTTGAAATATTCTCCTTACGACAACTTGCATGCAATGGATTATCCAGCTATGTATGTTACGTCGGGTTATCACGACTCTCAAGTGCAATATTGGGAACCAGCCAAATATGTAGCAAAACTGCGCACGCTGCGCACCAATAAAGAAGCACTTATTTTTGAGTGTAACATGGATGCCGGGCATGGCGGAGGTTCGGGTCGTACTGTGGAGCGTTTAGAGCGCGCCAAAAATTATGCGTTTATCTTAGGGCTTGAGCAAGGGATTACGCATTAGTTGTTGTCTCTTTTTATGGAGTACGTTTTCCTTGGCCCAAAATGCGGCCTTGGAGAGCTTTAGGCATAGGCCCGTGATGTACGCCGACCTCGGCTATAACGTCAACCCTTTTCGGATCGCTTACCCATTTAGCGCGCAGCAAACATCACTGGCCTACAAGAACAATTTTAGCCCGTTTTTGGGCTTGGGTTTTGCTTATAAATGGTTTCATTTACGGGTAGGCTTCCCGGTGGTTGGTAATTTACGCTCGAATAGTAAATTTGGCAAAACCACCCAATATAATTTTGCCTACGACCTCACTTATAAAAAGGTTTGGTACGATTTTGAGTTCAAATCGACCATAGGTTATGGACTAAGACAACCTTCGGTTATACTTCCCGATGCCTACTCCGTTAATGTCATGCTGAATGCGTGGTATTTTAGGAATGCCGATTTTCAAATGAATGGTTTGCTCGGAAAACGAGCCCATTATAATCAACAAATTTTAACCTGGTATTTGAAAGGCACCATGAATTATTTTGGTTCAGGCAATCGCGGCGAAAGCTTAATTCCAAGTACTTTGCAACTTCAAGGGCAAGACCTCACCACTATTACAAAGCTCCAAGCCTTTGATTTTGGAGCAGCTCCCGGTGTAGCTTATGTCAATCGGAAAAACAATTGGCAAATTGGCGGTTGGGCAGGCGTAGGCCCCGTTGTACAATTCAAGGAATACGAAACACCAGATTATTCTAAAATTCGTTTGGGTTTGGCGCCTCGCTTTGATCTTCGCCTTATGGGAGGCTATTCTTCAGATGAAAAATTCTTTTTTATTGTGACCGATTTTGACAACAAGAGCATTCGTTTCGACGACTTGAAATACCGTCAAATTTATTTCGCCTTGAAGTTTGTAGCGGGTTATCGATTTAAGGAAGCCAATTAGTATTTGATAAACACATTTTTGGCTTCCGTAAAGAAACGCAAGGCTTCCCATCCGCCTTCGCGGCCCACACCTGAGGCTTTGACGCCGCCAAATGGGGTGCGTAAGTCTCTTACCAACCATGCATTGACCCAAACTATGCCAGCTTGTACCAAATCGGCAACACGATGTGCGCGCTTGAGGTCGGAGGTCCAGACCGTAGCCGCCAAGCCATATTGGGTAGAGTTGGCCATGGTGAGTGCTTCTTCTTCGGTATCAAAAGGCGTAATTGTAACCACCGGCCCAAAGATTTCTTCTTGGTTGGTGCGGCATTGGTAATGCAAACCTTCAATAATAGTAGGCTCAATGTAGTAACCGTCGGCATGAGCGCCAGGTAAAATTTTTCTTTTACCACCACATAGAATGGTGCCGCCTTCTTCTTTAGCCAACTCGATGTAGCTTAAGATTTTTTCCATGTGCGGTTTGGAAACAACAGCTCCTAATTTGGCTTCGGGGTCTTGGGGGAACGATACTTTACTTTTGGAAACCGCTGCTACAAATGCTTCTTTGAAAGGTTCGTAGAGGGAACGCTCAATGAAAATGCGAGAGCCACAGAGGCAAATTTGACCTTGATTGGCAAAGGAAGAGCGTATGGTGGTGCTGAGCGCATCTTTGAAGTCGCAGTCGGCAAAAATGATGTTGGGGTTCTTGCCGCCGAGTTCTAGCGACAATTTCTTAAACATTGGCCCTGCCGTTTGCGCGATGTATTCGCCGGTTTTGGTGCCTCCTGTAAAAGAGATAGCTTTGATTTTGGGGTGCTTCACGATGGCATCGCCAACGCTTGGGCCGGTACCGTGCAAAATATTGAGCACGCCATCGGGCATGCCAGCTTCTTTGGCAATTTTGCCGAGCATGAATGCGGTGTAAGGCGTTACTTCAGAAGGTTTAGCTATCACACAATTGCCGGCAGCCAAGGCAGGCGCAATTTTCCAGGAGAAAAGGTAAAGTGGCAAGTTCCAGGGAGATATACAACCCACCACACCAATAGGTTTGCGGGTCGTGTAGTTGAGGCCCACGCCTTCCATCTGATGCGACTCCGAAGCAAAGTGTTCAATTGCAGTTGCAAAAAAATGAAAATTGGAAACTGCTCTTGGGATGTCTACATGTTGTGCAAGACTCACCGGCTTACCGTTGTCTTTGGACTCAGCGGCTACAAAAGCGTCCATGTTGGCCTCTATACCTTCGGACAGTTTCCTTAATATTTGCGCCCGACCTTCTATGCCCATTGATGACCAAATGGGGAATGCGGCTTCTGCTGCTTGCACTGCTGCCTCTACGTCGTGGGCATCGGAATCTGGGATCAAGGAATAGACTTGGCCAGTGGCTGGCTCGTAGTTGTCGATATAGCGACCGTTATGAGGTGCTATATATTGTCCGTTGATGAAATTGCTCAATTTTTCCATACTATACAAAGGTAAGCATATCAACGAGAGGTTTTGATACCTTTGTAACATGGAAATCAAAGAAGCGCAAGCAAAAGTGGATCACTGGATCCAGACGCTCGGCGTTCGGTACTTCAACGAACTGACCAATATGGCCGTTTTAATGGAAGAAGTAGGCGAACTCGCTCGCATCATGGCAAGACGCTATGGCGAACAATCCGAAAAAGAAAGCGATAAAAATAAAGACCTCGGCGACGAAATGGCCGATATCCTCTTTGTGCTTTGTTGTTTGGCCAACCAAACCGGTATAGACCTCGACGCCGCCTTAGTTCAAAACCTAGAGAAAAAAACCCAGCGCGATGCCAAGCGCCATCACGAAAACCCCAAACTACAATCATAACCATGGAAAGTATTCAAAAAGCATTGCAGCCCGCACAGTATTTACTTGTTTCGGCGCTTCCTGAGCAATACCAAATGAAGCTCTGGTCATTTGTAGATGAAGTGATCCCACAACCCGAAGAAGGTTCGCCCAGAGCCATCATACTTTGCATCAACGATGCGCAAGCAAGAGCTATTCATGCAGAATTTGTACAGTTTGCTAAACCCAAAGACCTCACCGTCGATTTAGTGGTCGAGAAAGGTAATAAACTCCAACAGCGCAACGACCTCTTCGATGGCACAGAAATTATTGTGGGTACCACCCGCAGAATGGCAGAGTTATATTTTCAAAATGGCTTCAATATCAAGAAATTAAAACTTTTTATTGTTTTGGGTTTGGAAGAACAAATGCGCGCTGGCCACAAGGGCTATATTGTGCGGCTGACCGAGAGTCTCCCCAAAAGTAAGTCCTTGTTTTTTACAGCTAATCCTGACGAAGAGCGTTTGGTGGGTTACCTCGAGGAATTTTATCCGAACATTAGACTTCTAGATTTGTCTGAAGAAGCATGAGAACTAATGAGCAACTGATTCAACTCAGGCCACAAATTCAAAGAGAAGCAATTGAGTCTAGCGCTGCCGAACAATTCCAAAACGAAGTATTGCGTCCTGTTTTGAAATTTCAGCACGACCTCTTTCTTCACGAATGGCAAGAAAATCCTATTTTTCAGCCCGTTCAAAAACTAAATACTTTAGAAGAACGCCGCCAGCTTTTAGCCAAACTCTTTTCAAAGCATACACCTTATTTACAGCGCTTAGTTGGGCTCATCGTTGGGCTTTTAACTCAAGAGGAGTATCAATATTATTTAAAAGAAAAAGTGGTGCTTGACAAACGCATTAGAGAGCTACTGATCACTAGACTTTTATCCTACTCCTAAACTATTTTTATTGCAAAGCGCTAATTAAACCATATCGAAGGCCGCAATAAAAATAGGTTCTTTCGGTTCGAAATCGCCTCTTACGACTACATCAACTTTTGAAACGCCAATTATTTTGTGCAATAGGCCCCAGGAAAATTTTTCTTGGGCTTTTTGATACAACGCAGCCCGGGTGTCATTCCACCACAGCAGCGAATGATGTTGTTCTTTGGCAAGCACAGCTTCAAATAAACGTTGCACATCGGCAATATTGCCCGACGGATTACAAACTACTTCAGGCACTAAAAAACTATGCGCTTTGGGTTGAATCAATTTATTGATAAATGGGAGGTAGGGCAACAACTTGACTTGTAAGCCGCCAAGTTTGCCTGGAAGCCTTTGTATTTCCCACCGCACTTTATGAAATTGAGCAAAAGCCAAGCGCTCACCGTTTTGATTAAAAATAGAATACACCGATCCTTTTTCAAAAAAATGGGTAAAATATGCTGTGTAATGGCGGTAGTTTTTTTCTATAGTTTCGAAAAGTTCGGAGCTCATGCGCTCTTCCTTTAGCGTTGGATTGGCTTTTGGCCAAATACGGCTGAAACTTTGAGTGGCAAGGTAGGCTTTGGTCTGGAAGCCGAATGTTTCACTCATCCATTTACTGCGGATATTTTTAGCGTCTATGTATGCATAACAGTAGTTGTCAGCCCCTGGGTATGCTGCAGTAATCTGCTGAAAAACAGTTTCTATTTCTTGCTTGATCTGCGACTTCGGATTCATGCGCGCCTTCCCTTTGGATTGAAAGTGTTTGTCAAAAGCAAAATAACGCAAATACAAGCCAAATGGTCGTTTGCAGAAGGTAATGTTGGCAATGAGTTGTTCGCGTCGGCGCAAGGAAAAACTCAGCGGATGATCGGTATGCGCCACGCTTTGGGCCACATCTAGGTGCTTGTATTTGGCACCATTGGTACCTAAGACGGTATTTTCAAATAAGCGAATTAAATCAGGGCTGATGTGATCGGTTTGCTCAAATTTCATACGTGAAGGTACAAATTAAAGCACTTTACTGAGCCAAGTGAGCAGGTCAGTTTGTTGTTGTCCGTTGAGCACCTTAGATACACTTATTTGCTTTTTTACCAATTCTTGTTCGGTGGAGCTACCCCAGGCAACAACTTGAGCGTTTGCTGGCAAGTTGTTGTGTGCTAAAAAAGCCCTGACATTGCTCGGAGAAGAAAAAACATAGATGTCTTTTTCTTGGATTGATGAATTTTTGAAGTGGGTGTCGTAAACGGTCAATATGATTTTTTCATTTTCTGGGATCAATGCTGCGTAGGTCCCTACAGACAAATGACTACTCGGAAAGCAAACGTTTCTGCCGTTTCGCCATTCATTGAATTTTTGTGCTTCTAATTTTGGTTGGTCAGACTGCTGGGCAATAAAATGCACTTCTTTTTGATGATGCTCCGCTACTTTTTTAGCGGTTTCTAGGCCAGCGCAAGCTATTTGTGCGCTTGTTTGGCACTTGGCAAAGAAGAAATCAGCGGCACGAATACTCGCTATAAAGAGGATGTCGTGGGATGCAGGGCACTCAAAAGGAACAGCACTGAAATCAATAAGAGATTGCGCTTCGAGTACACCTTTTTGAACGAGTACTTGGAGTTCTATGCTGAGCTCTTCGGGGTCTTTAGAAATAAAGATGCTGCTCATTCAGCTTGAAGGGTAGCCGTAATTTCTGAAATGCTAACCCCTAAATCAAATTGATAAAATTGGGCAGCGATTTGGGATGAGGCTGCGTGGGCAGTGTAAATTTTGTCTTGGCCGTAGAACACTCCCAAAGGCAATTGGCACCCGCCTTGCAACGCTTGCAAAACGCCGCGTTCTATGGCTATTTGGGAAGCTACATCGGCATGATTCAGTTGCGCTACAATTGCTTGAGTTTGTGCATCGTTTTGACGAATTTGCAAGCCGAGCACACCTTGAGCCGGCGCCGGAATAAATTCAGTTGGGTCGAGCACAAGGGTATGGAGGTCGTCTAGGGCAAGTTGCAAACGGCTCACGCCTGCGTTGGCGAGTAAAATGGCGTCGTAGTGGCCGGCGCGCAATTTGTCGATGCGGGTGGGCACGTTGCCTCGCAATTCTTCGATTTGAAGATCGGGTCTTAACGCTTTAATGATTGATTTTCTGCGCGCAGATGAGGTGCCAATGACGGCCCCAGCTTTCAGGCCCCAGTGCTGCGTAGGGTCCTGGGCTGTTTTGCGCATGAGCAAAAGCTCAGATGGGTCTTCGCGGTAAGAGACTGCACCAATGCACAAGCCTTCTGGCTGGCTGGTTTCGAGGTCTTTGTGTGAATGTACTGCGAGATCGATGTCGTTGTTGAGCAATGCCGCTTCAATTTCTTTGGTAAAAAAGCCCTTGCCTTCTAGTTTGTCGAAGCTGAGGTCTTGGATGCGATCGCCTTGCGTAACAATTATTTGTAGTTGCACCTCACAACCGAGGTTTTCTAATTTCGCTTTCACAAAATGGGCTTGCCATAAGGCGAGGTCGCTGCCGCGTGTACCAATGCGGATGAGCGGTTTAGTCTGCATGATTGAGGATGATTTCTTTGGCCAGTTTCATGGGGCCACTGATGTATTTTTTCTCGAGATAGCTTACTACTTTATCGAGTACTTCTTTAGCTTGCGGATCCAGGGTGTCGAGGTCTTCTTTGAAGATTTCGGTATAGGCCGTAGCGCGTAATTCTTTGACCTGAGCAGGTACTTCGCGCATGGCGATTTCTACTTTTCGCTCGCGCAGGAGGTGTTGGAAGTCATAGCGTGCGTTGGCGATGATTTCTTCAACTTGTTGAAGTTCTTTGGAACGTTCCTTTACATTTTCATTTGAAATGCGTTGGAGGTATTCAATAGATAAGTATTTGACTGAATGTTGCGTCAAAATGGCTGGATCGAGGTCTTGAGGAATTGCGAGGTCAATGATGATTTTTTCTTGTGTTTCACCGTTGATTAGGCTTTCGTAGAGCGAAGGATTGATAATGACGCCTTCTGCTGCCGTGCAGGTAATAAGTACGTCAAAACCATTTTGGTAATTGCTCAAGGCGTCTAGGGCATAGGCATTTCCGCGAATTTCGTCTGCAAGCTTTTGGGCGTTTGCCATAGAGCGGTTAAAAACCTGAAAATTTTTGAAGCCGTGTTTTTTGAGAAAGCGCGCCATGGTGGTGTTGGTGACACCAGCCCCGATGATCAGAATGCGTGCTTCTAGATGAATATTGAGTTGTTTGAGGTACTGGTAGGCTAAAGAAACGACAGAAACAGGTTTGGTGGAGATACTGGTTTCGGTGTAAACTTGCTTGGCAGTTTCGATCACTTTTTTCATGAGCAAACGAAGGAGGTCGCCGGTGAGGCCAAATGCATGGCAATGTTCGTAAGCCAGGCGCACTTGGGTAATGATTTCGCGCTCGCCGATGATCATGGAATCGATAGAAGAGGCTACAGAAAGCGCGTGCTGTACGGCCGCACTTCCGGAATAAACCTCGGCCTTGCGCACGAAGTCTTCTAATTGAATAGGAACAAGTTTGGGGTAGAGCGTTTGTAATAAGCGCGTGAGAAACGGGGTGTCGAGGTCGAGGTCGTTGACAAACGTGATTTCTACGCGGTTGCAAGTAGTTAAGAACATGAGTTCTTTGAGTCCAAGTGCTTCTTTTAGCGCGCTAAGTTGTGCGATTTGCGCTTCTTTTTCAATGTGCAACAAACCAATTTTACTGACATCGAGATGACGGTGCGTAAAGGCGATAATATGGAGCTGTTGCAACAAGGCGCGTTTCTTTCCCGCAAAGCTAAGTCATAGAAGAGCGGCAATTGTCATTTTAATGTCATTCTTGCTAATTTAGAATGGGTTCAAATAGCCTTTTTAAGCTAACTTTGAACCATGCAGAAAGCTTATAAAGCCGTACTTTTTGATCTTGGCGGCGTCCTCATCGATATAGACTACCACGCTACTGAACGTGCATTTGAAAGCCTAGGCGTCAGCGACTTCAAAGAGCGTTACTCGCAGTTGGCTCAAAATGAGCTTTTTGACCGTTTTGAATGCGGTGAAATTTCGCCACAGCACTTTGTCAATTTATTGTTGCCTTACACACAATCCGGAACTACACCAAATCAGGTTGTAGCTGCTTGGAATGCAATGTTAGGTGCTTTTCCTACTGAGAAATTAAAATTAATTGAGCACTTGGAAAAGACTACACCGCTCTTTATGCTGAGCAATACCAATGAGTTGCATTGGATAGAGGTAGAGCGTGCATGGCGGAAAGTTTCAGCCGATCCGATGCAGCACTTTTTTAGAAAAATTTATCTTTCACATGAAATTGGCCAACGCAAACCGCATCCGGAAACTTTTGAGTGGGTTTGCCAACAGATGGGTTTTGAGCCAGCCGATGTACTTTTTATAGACGATACTCCGCAGCACATTGAAGGTGCAATTAAGGCAGGCTTACAAGTGCACTACTATCAAGATCCAGCTGCATTTTACGCGCTTTTTTCCTGACAAAGTTCAACTAGCAAGCCATGCGTAGCTTTGGGGTGTAAAAACGCAATGCGCTTGTTGTCGGCACCGTCTTTGGGGCTCTGATGGATCAACTGAAAACCCGCTTTTTGCAGCCGTTCTAGCTCCGATTCGATATCTTCTACCTCAAAGGCCACATGATGAAACCCCGGGCCGTTTTTGGCGATAAACTTGGCAATAGGAGAGTCTGGGTTGCTGGCTTCTAATAATTCAATTTTTGATTCGCCAACCTGAAAAAATGCCGTTCTGACGCCTTCGGTTGCCACAGCTTCTTGTTTGTAACAGGAGGTGTTGAGCAATGCTTCATAGAGCGGAATGGCTGTTTCTAGACTTTCTACCGCTATTCCGAGGTGTTCAATGCGCTTCATTTAGTTTTCAATTTTGATGAATTTTTCAGACTTGTTGTCGTAATTGATAAAGTAAACCCCACTTACGATGTTTTTGCAGTCTACGGAAGAACCAAATCCTGTTTTGAGGAGATTGCCATAGGCGTCGTAGATTTCATATTTGGTTTTGACGACTTGATTTTTAGCTTTAAAAGTCAGTGTGGAGTGCACTTTTGTTGGGCTAAACGATACAGGAGCAATTGCAGATGTAAAACTTGTGCTTTTAGATATTCTAGGCTTTCCAGAGCTATCTGTTTGGCTTACTCTAACTGTGTTTTTACCCGAATGCGGGGTCAGTTGAAACTGATAGGTGTTGGGGCCTTTGGTTCCTTTTCCTTTGACCTGACCAACTTCTACCCAGCGGCCCCATTTAAATTGCTCAATGCTGTAATCGAGCATAGCGTGTTCGCTGGTGGTAGTCCAGCTAAGGATACCGTCTTTTTGCGCACTAATTTGCGTGCATTCAAAAGTGCTTTTTGGCAATAAAATACTTGGATTTAAAAAGCGGGGCTCGCAACCGGAGGCGTGTTCAAGCACCACAAAAACTTCATCCCCTTTTTTCAAGTGAAATAACTGAAAGTCAATTTCAAAATGAGAGGTTTGAATGACAGCAGGCAGAATTTCGCCGTTGACCAACACTTTATTGATGCAAAAGCCAAAGCCGTCGGCCATGGGGGGGTTGTTGACAATTAGGTTCTTTTCTTGATACGTGCCTTCGAGTGAAAGCAACTGCAGCTGAGCCAAAAGCGCGGAAAAATTAAAAATAAGCACCAAAAAAAGTATCCGGAAGCGCATAAAGAAGCTTTTTATACAAATATAACATGAATCAAGTGCTTTCGATTAATTTTGTGTCATGCTGAACTCAAACTATGACTTTATCAAAGCACTACACCTTATTTTTATGGTGAGTTGGTTTGCAGGTCTATTTTATATGGTGCGTCTGTTCATTTATTTCAGAGAGGCTTCTGATAAAACTGAACCTGAAAGAGAAATCCTACAAAAACAATTTATTATCATGATGCAACGTCTGTGGTGGATCATCACCACACCAGCAATGGTTCTCACTGTTGTTTTTGGCGTTTGGATGCTAGCCTTAAATCCTACCTACTTACTAAACGCGCCCTGGATGCACCTCAAACTGGGTTTCGTAGCCTTGCTCTTGTTGTACCATTTTTATTCTCAAAAGTTATTGCGTCATTGTGAAAAAGACGCATTGCGTTGGAGTTCAGGTCAGTTGCGCATCTGGAACGAGGTTGCTACCTTGTTTTTGGTCAGTATTATTTTTATTGTGGTATTGAAAGGGCAACTCAGTTGGCTATCTGGCACCATTGGTTTTTTTGCAGTTGGGATTCTTTTAATGTTGGGCATCAAACTCTACAAGAAGTTGCGCAAAACTCAAGCCTGAATTGTTCAAAAATTAAATTGTTTCTTTAGAAAGTTTGACTACCTTTGCAAAAATTTTTTCGCAAACACGCAAAAACTCAT
>JBIIBL010000093.1:0-6889 GCA_044239425.1 Crocinitomicaceae bacterium
GGCTGCGGTTGAGGTATGTCAGTACTTCGACAAAAACGTCAATAAGGTAAACGCCACATTAGGTTGGGAACAAGAATACTTTTTAATTGATTCCGCGTTGTTCAATGCGCGCCCTGACCTCATGCTCACCGGCCGTGCACTTTTCGGACACGCCCCGGCTAAAGGTCAACAATTAGAAGACCACTATTTTGGTTCTATTCCTGAGCGCGTCAACGCATTCATGCGCGAGTTCGAGGTGGAGTCTTTGTTATTAGGTATTCCTGTGACAACCCGTCACAATGAAGTAGCGCCAAATCAGTTCGAGTGTGCGCCTATCTTTGAAGAATGCAACTTGGCCAACGACCACAACTTGTTGCTAATGGACCTCATGGAGAAAATTGCACGCAAGCACAACTTCCGCGTGTTGTTGCACGAAAAACCATTTGCAGGTGTAAACGGTTCAGGTAAACACAACAACTGGTCTTTGAGTACCAACACAGGTGTAAACCTCTTGGCTCCGGGCAAAAATCCAAAGTCAAACTTGCAGTTTTTGACGTTCTTTGTCAATACCATCATGGCCATCCACGACAACGCTGATTTACTTCGCGCTGCCATTGCCTCCGCAGGTAACGACCACCGCTTGGGTGCCAACGAAGCACCGCCAGCCATCATTTCGGCCTTCATCGGAACACAGCTGTCACAATTGCTAGACGACCTCGAGATAAACATCAAGGCTGGTAAAATGACGCCGCAAGACAAAACGGAGCTCAAGCTCAACATCGGCAAAATTCCACAGATCTTACTAGACAACACTGACCGCAACCGCACTTCACCATTTGCCTTTACAGGTAACAAGTTCGAGTTCCGTGCGGTAGGTTCTTCTGCCAACTGTGGTTCTGCCATGATCGTCTTAAATACCATTATGGCCAAGCAATTACGTGCCTTCAAAATTTCTGTCGATGCGCGCATCGAAAAAGGCGAATCCAAAGACGAAGCCATCCTTAAAGAATTGCAAGTACTCATCAAAGCCTCTAAGAAAATCCGTTTCGAAGGCAATGGCTACGGCGACGAATGGGTAAAAGACGCTGAAAAACGCGGTCTTTCAAATCTGAAAGACACGCCGCGCGCACTCCAAGTATGGCACGACAAAAAAGTCGTGAAGTTGTTCAATGAAATGGAAGTGCTTACGCCACGCGAACTCGAGGCACGTGCCGAAATCGAATTTGAAAACTACATCTTGAAAATTCAAATTGAGTCTCGCCTCATGGGCGACCTCGTTCAGAATTATTTCATACCTGCTGCCATTACGTATCAGAACAAGCTCATTCAAAATGTTCAGGGCCTCATGAGCATACTTGGTGACAAAGCAGGTAAAGGTGCTGCCAAAGCGCAACTAGAGTTACTCGAGAAAGTGTCTTTGCACATCAACAAAATGAAAGAAGCATCCGATATCATGCTTGCGCAACGCAAAATTGCCAACAAAATCGAAAGTGCAGAACAAAAGGCTTTAGCTTATTGCGATCAGGTCAAAACGCATTTCGATGAAATCCGCTATCACGCCGACAAACTTGAACTTTTGGTCGAAGACGAACTCTGGCCATTGCCGAAATTCAGAGAATTACTCTTTATTCGATAGATAGGTTTAGTAATAATGAGTATAATGCCCCGTTGTTCGCAGCGGGGTTTTTTTATGGCGCTACTTTGATCCACTTTTTAACCGGATATTGAAAGGTTGCGCTTTCAATAACGATGTTGTAGATTCCTGCTGCTAAAAGGTCGGTTTGAACGACGGTGGTGGCTTCATTACTTTCAATCGAGCGCACAATTTTGCCTTGCTGATCAAGGATGTGAATCATTCTAGCATCATTTTGCTCAAATGAGATTGAAAAATGATCGAGGCTTGGGTTGGGAAAGATGCTATAAGCGGCAAGTGCGATTTCATCGATTCCTGTGGCTAAACGGTATTCAATCTCAAGCGTTGGTCTTTTGGCTGTATTGGGATATTCTCCGCTACAAAAAGATAAGTTTGTAGTGACAATCTCATTGATTAGGCTCAACTCAAAGCCAAAGCTGTTATTTGGATTGTCTGTCATGTCCTGAACCAAAGCTTTTACATCGATATCGAGGTAGTCTTGGTCGGGTGCAATACTCTGATTGAGTAATTTTTCGTGGAGTGTTGAAACGGTAGGTTGTGTGTTCCAAGTGACTTGATTTTCTGACCATTGGCTTGTGATACGATTTAATTTTGCAGCGTTGTTGCCATAATGTCCATCGTTGACAGGTGCAACCGTGAATTCGGTATAGGCGTACAAATCAAGTTTGGCCGACATAATAGTAGATCCTGCCGGAATTTGGCTCAAGTCAAAATAAAGTAGCGCTCTATTTGTATTGACGCCACCTTGTGCGCCAGGAATTTCAAAGGCAGCTAAAAATGGTTTGTTGCCGTAGTTTAAATCGGCATGGTTGTAGTTGTCGTGGTAAACGATAGGGCTGTCAAATGCAACTGGGAGCGTGACTAAAATTTGGGTTGTGCCAAACAAACTGAAAAAAGTACATGTGGCAATAGTAAAAATGTATTTCATGGCAGAGATTTTTTGTAAATTTAATTGAATATCAGAAGATTAGTAAATGAGGTAATAAAAACCAGGGTAAATACCTATTTTTCAGTAAGTGTACCCAGCAACTTCAAGAACTCCCCGGCCGCAAAATATTCTTCTTTAAGTTCCCAGCGTAGGGTTTGTTTAGTGGTGCTCACTTTGGCAGTGCGTGCAGAGAAGTCTGAAATGCCGCGGTAGAGAGGGAAGAGCTCTAGGATAGCTGCCGCCCAACCTGCGTTGTCGAGTTTGGTGAGTAGGGTGGGGTCGCCGGCGCAAACGATAGGAAGTTTGTTGTTTTGGCTTTTAATTTGCCCGTTATGAATGTGTTTTTTGGGGCTGCTGCAGATATATAATTGCTTTTTGCCTTCTTTTTTGAGGGCGTAAACGGCGTCGTTGACGCGCACAAAATTGCTTGACCATTGCCAGTCTGGGAAGGCTTTGTTGGCAAATTTTATAAATTGGTCTCGGGCACTCGTTTGGTCAAAACTGAGGAGTGCTTCGAATTCTAGCGTCAGCGCTTGTTTGGAATTGAGTTTGGCACCGTAATAGTTAAAAGAGCTCGCTTTGATTTGTTCCAAGAACTGAAAAGAAGCCGGCAAATTGCTCAGGGCAAGTGGGCAACTCATGTGAAAACCTTGTGCTTGCAGCATGCGGATGGGTTTTTTAGCTTCAGCAGGTAAATGCAAAGCAAAGGCGTGTTCTTCCCAAAATAACGTGTAGGTTTGACCTTTTAGTTCAAAGTCATGTTTGCGCGCTTCGTAGGTTTTTGTTCTGAAGGTAAGATTTTCAGCAGCGCGTTCAAAGTAGCGTTTTTGTTTGGTGCTGAGTTGTTCGGTAAAGAAAAATACACCGCTCGGAATGCCGTAGTACTGCGCCGAAAGCCAACCACTTTGCTGGCCGCTTCCTGGGAGGTAAATACAAGAAAATTGTTTTTGTGGATCTGAAATGAGGTAATAAGCAACCGCGCCTTGGAGGTCAAAATTGAAATCTTGGAGGGCGATATTTCGCTTGTCTTTGAATTGCAGGGCCATGCGCTTGAGTGTTTCTTGAACAGCGGGGTCTCTGGATTCGAGTTGTTGTTCGAGCACCCAGCTCTGCACGACTTGTAAGGGCAGCACTGAAAAACACAAGGCTTGATTTTTGAAAACAGGAATGCTCGCCTCTTTGGTTTGCGGGATATCTAAAAATGAGGAAAGCGCATAACTCGAATAGAGTATGAGCAGCACCGTTAGGGACCAGGCAAGTTCTTTGAGCAACTTCACAGTGTAAAGATAGATGAAAGATGAATTGCTTATCTTTAGCACATGAAGTTCGTTGCAAAATTTATTTTTTGGCTTATCGGCTGGAAAATCGACCCGACACCTCCCGAGGGGATTCAGAAATGTGTGGTTGCAGTTGGGCCGCATACTTCCAATTGGGATTTTATCTTGGGGCGTTTGGCTTTTTACCAATATGGCGTCAAAGGCCGTTACCTCATGAAAAAAGAACTGTTTTGGGGCCCACTCGGTTGGTTCTTGAAAGCCATTGGCGGCATTCCTGTTGACCGCAGCAAGAAAAATAACCTTACAGACACTGCTGTGTCGTATTTTGAGAAAAATGAAACGATGTACATGGTTTTTTCACCCGAAGGTACGCGCAGCTACAATCCACATTGGAAAAAAGGCTTTTATTATGTGGCAGAAAAGGCAAAGGTGCCTATTTACGTAGCCTATATCGATTTTGCCACCAAAACTGGTGGTTTCCATAGTTTGGTTTGGCCTTCCGGTGATGCCGATGCGGATATTCAGAAAATTAAAGATATTTTAAAGAAGTACAAAGGCCGATTTCCCGAGCTAGGAATCGACTAATCTTTCGTATAGCTATTGATATGACCGGTTTTAGGATCATAGCCGTAAGGGCAGTGCTTGCAGCCGCTTTTGCAGCAATAACCACGCTTGAGGTGATACTGCTCTTTAAAAACAATGTATCCTTCTTCAGATAAATAGTAATCTTCGTCGTTCAAATGACTTTTTTTCGAGAATCCTGAAAAATCTTCGCTCATGAGTACTGCTATGTCGCTGTGGTTTACAAAGTTAAAAAGTCGTTCCAAAATGGAACACTTTTACCTACCTCACGCTAACAATAATCAAGTAAAATTGTTCGTCAAACGCGACGATTTAATCGATCCTTTTATTTCTGGCAACAAATTGCGCAAACTCGAAGGTAATTTAATGGCAGCCAAAGATGCAGGTGCCGCACAAATTGTCACCTTCGGAGGCGCGTATTCCAATCACCTTTTAGCTAGTGCTTCGGCCGCAAAAGCTCTTGATATACCTATAATCGGGAAGGTGAGGGGAGAAGAATTAAATGAGAAAAGTAATTCAATGTTATTGAAATGCCATCAATTAGGTATGGATTTAAGTTTTATAAATAGGTCAACTTTTAAAGTAAGCAAACACCAATCCGGCCTTTCGAAAGATCAAGACAAACCCACTTGGTTTATTCCAGAAGGAGGCGCCAACCCCGAAGGTATTTTAGGCTGTACCAACATCTACACTGAAGCGGTCGCCCAAAACAATAACCAACATTTCGACGCCGTTTTCCTAGCCCAAGGAACCACCACCACAAGTTTGGGTATTTTGGCAAGCATTCCGCAAACAACGCAATTGTTCGTAGTACCTGTGCTCAAAGGTTTTGATTCACTAAAAGAAATGCAGGTTCTAGCCGAAAAAGCCAAACAAAACCAGTTTACCACTCATCTGAACTTTGCTTTTGAGCAAGTCGAGGTCCTCGATACCTACCACCACGGTGGCTACGCCCAAACCACCCCGGAATTAATTGATTTCATAAATATTTTCAATAATTCCCAACAATTCCCGATAGAACCCACCTATACGGGGAAGGTGCTTTATGCGCTCAACGCACAACTATCTGTTTTGCATGGTAAAAATTTGCTTTTTATCCATACAGGTGGGGTGTTTGATCATTAAATCTTTAAATTCGGTGCGTGAAGCACAGAGAGACAGATGCGTTTTGGTTAAAATGGTGTCAGGAAGAATTATCAAACGGCAGGAATGTTCATCTACAATCTATTGGTAGGAGTATGTTTCCAGCCATTCTTCCAAAAACGTTGATTTGTATAGAAGTCAAAGCTTTTTCGGCGTTAGAAATTGGAGAAATTGTAGTATTTCAGAGAAATACACATATGGTTGTCCATCGCGTTGTTGGAATGAAAGATAACTTTAATGAGCGCATTATTTTTACCCAAGGAGACTCAAATTGGCACCGAGATGAGCCCATTACGGAAAAGAACTACGTTGGATATGTGAAAGGAAAGGTAGTAAAAGATGTGCTGCAGCATATTTCTAGACCCCATCAACTTGTTTTGATGTTGACACGGTTCATTTTTACTTTATATCGCATAACACTACGATTTGCATCAAAATCGAAAAAGATTTTTTATTCTTCGCCACCAAACAGCTAAATAAACACCCTTTCCGAAATTGTAGTTTAGGTAGGTTTTTATTGGGAACAATGTATAAAAATAATGTTTGGGATGTAGTACATGCCGACCCGATGCGGTCAAGCGTCGATAAAGAAAAATACTTTTTTCAACGAGTGTCATTTTTCGATTACTTACAAACCGCAAGGCTGTTTTCCCATTGAACGAATGGGTGTAGTGCTGCTTAAACCATGTATTTGCGAATAATTCCATCTCTTCAAAAGCTTGAATAGCGTTCCATTTTTTTGCATAAGGTTTCAATTCATGCCAATTCAAAAGGAATAAATCATTGATTGATCCTACCTTAAACGCAACTCCATGGTATAAATGTTTATGTGCATGCAGAATTGTGAAAAGTTGAGCTTGGTGGTCAGCGAGTAAAGGAATCTTTTGATCTTCAAAATCAAAGTAAACAACCTGTGCTAGCAGCTGGGAGCTAACTATTTCATAACCTGTGTCTGATCTAAAAAGTCGGGTGTGGATATCCAAGGACAAACCCATAAATACAGCTTGAATAGGCGCGTGCTCAAGCTGTTGGTTTTGATGCCATTCAGACTTGTAAATAAAGGGCTTAACATGCACTCCAATTCGCTTAAAAAGTTCTAGTACCTCTTGTTGTTTTGTTGGGTCAATGAGTAGGTCAATATCCGATACCTGACGTTTTTTAGGGTTGGCTTCCTTTCTAATGAGCAAACTACAGCCCTTTAAAATTGCATGGTCAATCAACTGTTCGTCAAGTGCTATGTGCAGGATTTTAACAACCTCCAAAAGTTGAACACTATGCAACAAAATTTTTTGCTGATAACTCTTAATTTTATGATAAATCTGAGTG
>JBIIBL010000048.1:0-17248 GCA_044239425.1 Crocinitomicaceae bacterium
CTCTGCATGCTGACACCTGACTACCGCTATCGCTGTCAAATCCAATGTCGACCCCAAAGAACGTAGGTACAAAGATACGAAGATTGCAGCGCTTTTGCTACTGCAAACGAAATACTTGAGGCGTATTTAACGGGTTGTTGCGTATTTCTACGGACAAAATACTATTCTTTAGCTTGATGTGGTTGTTTTGATTCAAAGGTTTGACCCCTTTGACCATGAAGTGTGAAATATCAATCGGAGATGGATTTTTATTTTCTTTTCCAGGAATCCAAATCGCATAAACACTTTTTTCAACTTGGGTGAAAACCCAGGTACCTGCGTCGCCTTGCTTGACTTCATAAGGTGCGATGGGTTTAGAGCCATAAATTGCCTGGGCGTTTATTTGCATCCAAGAACCAATTTCTTCTAAACGTTGGTAGGCTGTGCTATCGAAGCGGCCTTGTGGGTCAGGGGCAATATTGAGTAGGAAGTTGCCGCCTCTTGAAACGATGAGGCAAAGGTTTTTGAGGAGGGTAGCAGTGCTTTTGTATTGGTCGCCGGGTACATAACTCCAGCTGTTGGCCATGGTCATGCAGGTTTCCCAAGGGTAGGGCAGCGGTTCGTTTGGAATGCTCTGTTCGGGGGTGAGGTAGTTTTGGTTGGGGCCTTCCACAGCGCGGTCCACGACAATAAGACCGGGTTGTTTGACGCGCGCTTTTGCAGCGAGTTCGTTCATGCGGATGTTCTGATCTACGGGTTTGTAGCCCCATTTGGGTGAGGTTTCGGTATAAGGTTGGACCCAGCCGCCATCGAGCCACAGAATATCGACGGGGCCGTAGTTTTGCATGAGTTCCATGATTTGCCCTTGTGTAAACTGAACAAAAGATTCCCACTTGGCCGGTTTCTTTTGGAGGTCGTAGTTGGGGTTGCGGTCGTAGGGCGGAAATTTGGGGTCCCAGTAGTCGGGGTGGTGCCAATCGGGTTTGGAGAAATACGCGCCAATCCAGAGGCCTTCTGCTCTGAACGCATCGAAAATGTTGCGTGTTAAGTCGGGGTGGGTGCTATTACTGTTTGGGCAAGCTGAGTTTGCTGCCGAGTAGTTGGTCAGTTTAGAATCGAACATACAAAAGCCGTCGTGGTGTTTGGTGGTGAACACCATGTATTTCATGCCCGCATTTTTAGCAGCTTTGGCCCAAAGCGTGGGGTCGAATTGCGTGGGGTTGAACGTGGTTTGGAGGTTTTGATATGCTTTGACATAATCGAAATAAGAATTGGAGTAGGGGCCGCGGCGCGTACACCAGTCTTCATCTTCGGGGCAAATGCTCCAGCTTTCTACAACGCCCCATTGGCTGTAGGCACCCCAGTGCATGAGCAAACCAAATTTGTAGTCTTGCCAGGTGTCGAGTTTTTGTTGCACCAAAGGGTCCTGAGTTGGAAAATACTGTTGCTCGTGGTGTTGGGCACTCGCTAAAAAGGGAAGGAAGAGCGCAAAAAAGCAATAAACTAAGGGTTTAGTGATGTCCATATACTTCAATTTCATCGATGAATAACCAACTGTCACCAGCCACACCTCGCCATTTGGGAAGCGGGCCCGGGTTGCCAATGGTTAGTTCTAAGGTTTGGATAGGTGTGTGCGTAAATTCCTTGAGCGTTAACGGATATGCTCCATTCATTTGAGAGAGGTTTACAAAAGGATTGTCTGTTCGTACGGTAAAAGCTTGATTTGAAATGTTTTTCCCATTTGCCTCAAAGTAACTTGGTCCCATGATCCAAGATTGGTTGTTGGCGAGGTAAAGGATGCGCACGGAGTCAATGATGTAAGGTTGTGCAAGTTGGATGGCGAATTTGGCGTCTTGGCCCTGCCAGCCCTGCCACCCGCGCTGGTATTCGAGCGTTGAGTGCAAACCATCGTTGATAGACGAGTTCGATGCCCAGGAAGTTGTATCTGCTACTGTTAGTCCGTCTTTATAGGATGTTGAAGGTAGGTTGATATATCGAAGATTTTGTTTTTTGGCTAAGTGCTCCACTTTCGCTTCTTTCCAAAATTGTAAGGTGATGTCGTTGTATTCGGAAGGGCTCAACCTTATTTCATGAAGTAGTTTTGGGCCATTTTGGGTAGCGGTCCAGACAAAATCTTTGAGAAGCTTTTGGTAGAACGCTTGGTTGTCGTTGAAATACCAATCGGGGCCAGCAAGAGGAGATTTTCCGATTTCTAGTAAGGCATAACGGATGCTTTGTTCGGCCATATCTACGCGCTGGATTTGAGCGGAGGTCATGCCGGGGAGCTTTTTGGCTTGATCGTACATTTGTAGCGCCCATTTCAATGAAGCCGGATTCAAGTAGCCTCCAACATGTGTAATGGGAGGTTCGTAAAGGGTGAGTGCCTTTCCACTCATTTGGAGTTCTTTTATTTGGGTTTGGAGGACCTCGCGCACCATTGGGCCTGCTGGGCCGTAGAAATAATTTGTAAAGTTTTCAATGAGGGTATCGGCGTTGAGCTGAGGGTCCCAGGACCATTTCGAAAGTAAATAAGCGCGCAATGGTTGCATCTCAGAAGACGGCGCGTTGTAGCCCTGTTCAAAGAGCAGCTGGACACCGTATGCTTGAAACAACTGTAGGTTCTCCTGCAAGGTTGGCCAATTGGGAAAGGGCATGACCATATGCGAGAAGTTGATGACGTAGTCCCAGATTAAAATGTTGTGGGTGAGGTTGGCCCAATTTTTTAGATCGGTTTCAAAGCCCGTGCCGCGCAAACTTTTGGCTCGGTTTTCTTCAATGGTACACAACATGATATTTACGTTGGCTTCGGGCTTAGTGAGCACCGGTGCGGACCGGGTGTACTGGTAGGCGAGGGTGGAGATGATCTGTTTGGGAAAGCGTTTGGCAACTTCATTGACGAAGCGCAGCATTGTGCCCGCATGGCTCTGTTCAATGGAGTCGGTGTGTTTGCAAGCGTCGCATTCGCAATAGTTGTAGTTGTCCATTTGGCTCACGGACCAATATATGGCTTTGGGGTTTTTGGCAATTTCGTTGCCTAAATTGATACATACAATATCGAGGACATCAGGATGACTTAGACAAATTTGGTCTTTGAGGCGCACACCGTTTCTTAAAGCGTAATATTCAGGGTGTGTTTCAAAATAGTCTTGAGGAGGAAGTAAGCGGTGGAGGGTGTGTACCCAAAGTCCCCAGCCAGGGTGGTTTTCAAAAGTGAAGGACGACGCTCCGCTCGTGAGTTTGTGCCAGTCTGCAAAGCCGCTGCGGCGCGTTTCTCCGTAGAAAATTTCTCGGTAGGCAAATGCGGGGATAGATTCGTATTTGTCGAAAGCAAATTGTTTGGGAAGCGTACTAGGGATAAGATTGGCTGAGGCTTGATAGTATTCAAAGCCAAATTTGCGTTGCAAAACATCGTAGACGCCATTTTCGAGGGCTTTGTCTGTGTAGCCAAATACAAAAATGGATTTCTGATTGGTAATAACGCCAAAACCGTCGCTGCCCCAATTTTTGCAATTCGGAAAAGCGCTGGAGTCGGGCCAGAAAAAACGCAGGTTGTAGGGATTGTTTTGCTGTCCGGTTTCTCGGAGGTAAAAACTAAAAGTGGATTGAATGTTGCTGTTAAAAATTTGCTTTTGCCCCCAAGTGAGGAGTGGAAATAAAAACAAGAGTAGATAAAAAGTGCGCATAGTGTTAGTGGAAACCGCCTTTGCCGCGGTAGAGTTGGATGGGGTCTTTAAATTTGATTTCGATGACGCTGATCATGGGGTCCATGGCAGTGACAGGTACTTCCATGAATAAAGTGCCAGGAACGCTGCTCCAGGAGATTTTACCCACTTCATGACTTTCAATTTGGATTTCAGACCCAATTATTGTAAGGGATGTTGGCTTGCTTTTCAAACCTTTGATATAAATGGGAATCATCATGTTACTCTTGTCGCTAATAGCTCCTTGAGGGCTCGGCACGAACAAATAAAGTGTAGTGGAGTCTTTGCTGAGTGTGGAGTTGCCGTGGTAGTGCCCTGCGGGTAGGCCAGCAACGGAACCGTAAATAGCGGCGGCGTGTTTGTGGGTCCAGCGGCCAAATTCTTGAAGAATGGCGATTTGTTCTGCGGGAATAGTGCCGTCGGCTTTGGGGCCGATGTCGAGCAAAAGGTTGCCGCCCATGCCGATACATTCGGTAAAGATGCTGAGTAGTTCAAAATGACTTTTGAAATGGGTGTCTGAAGGGCGGTAACCCCAGTTGTCGTTGGTGGTGAGGCAGAGTTCCCAGTTGCTGCGGTCTGGGTGAACAATAGGCATGTTTTGTTCGGGGGTGTCGTAGTCGCCGAAGCTTTTCAAGCGGCCGTTTAAGATGGCGTTCGGATTGGTTTGATGGATGATCGAATCTATTTTGGCAGCCTGCCATTCGGTTTCGGAGTGTTCCCAATCGCCGTCGAACCAGTATAAATCGGGCTGAAGTTGCGTATTGATTTCCGCAATTTGACCATGCATGAAAGTCAGGAAGTTTTGCCAACGCGCGGGATCGTTTTCAAGCTGATAACGGCTGGAGTCTTTATAAAAACCAGGGTAGTCGTTGGAGGACCAATCTAATAGAGAATAATAAGCCCCCTTTTTGATACCTTCTTTTTCCAAAGCTTGGAAAAGTGGCGCGACGACGTCTTTTTTTATTGGCGTTTGATGGATAGTACTAAGTGGGTATTTTGAAGACCAAAGTGTGTTTTTTTTTGGTGCTGCTGTATTGAGTTTGGTGTCGTAGAGCGCGATGCCGTCGTGGTGTTTAGTGGTGATAACGCAATATTTAGCGCCACTTTCCTTGATGAGTTGAGCCCAGGCTTCAGGGTTGTAGTTTTGTGCTGAGAAGCCTTTTAATTGGCTCATGTATTGATTGTAGGGAACAGTTCGGTTGTGAAAAGCCCAGCTTTCAGAAGTTCCATCGACGGCGTATATGCCCCAATGAATAAAAATACCGAGTTTGGCATCGGCAAACCACGCTGTTTGTTGCGAAAAGGTGATCGTCGGGAGAAGAAAGGCGAAAATCAATGAAAATTTCATCTCTCAAAGTAACAAAAATGCCTCCAATTTGCAAAATTTAAACAAGTGTTTAATTTTTTTCAAGGTTCTTAAACATTTGTTTAAAAAGAGTGTTTAACTTTGCAGCGCATTTGCCAAAAAGACACATGAAAAGAGACCTCAGTACAGAAGAAAAAATAAAGGCAGCAGCCAAAAAAGTCTTCATGACCAAAGGCTTTGATGGTTGTTCGGTGCGAGATATCGCCAAAGAGGTAGGGAGCAACGTTGCGCTGCTCAATTATTACTTTCGATCCAAAGAAAAGCTCTTTGAACTCATCTTTGAAGGCGCCATGTCAGATTTTCTGCAAGCCATGATAGAAGTATTCAGTTCTGATTTATCCTTAAAAGAGAAAACAAGCTTGCTCATTGAAAAAGAATTTGACTTTTTTATGGAGCACCCCGAACTTCCGATGTTTATCTTGCAAGCCATTCAACAAAATAAAAATGAAGTCCCATTAGCGCCACCTTTTTTTGAACCTATCGCCAAAACGGGCATATTTCAACAAATAGAAGCTGCACAGGCAAAAGGCGAAATGCGTCAAATTAGTTTGCGCAATATTACCATTTTGCTGATGTCAAACGTGCACTATCCATTTATGTCCAAAAAACTGACCCAACAGTTTCACGGTATAGATGAAGCCACCCTTCAGCAAGACCTTCTTGCGCACAAAGCTTATGTAAAAGAAATGCTTATCAATTATTTATTCCCTCAAAACCAACCCGCATGAAAATGAAAATTTATCTCTCCTCAGGTTTGTTTTTTCTGCTTTTTGGGCACGCTGCAACGGCTCAAAAATACGATTTAGCAAGCTGTTTGCGCATGGCCGACTCCGCCAATACGCAAATCCGCAGTGCCCAATTAAATGTTGCTATCAACGAAAGCCAGCGCTCGGCGTATCTCTCTTCGCGCTTGCCTTCGCTTAATTTCTCAGGCGACTACAGATACAATGCCGTTATTCCAGGGCAGGTGGTGCCAGCACAATTTTTTGGTGGCCCTGCAGGTTCTTTTGCAGAAGTGAAATTTGGCGTTCCATACGTCTTAAGTAATACCGTACAGCTCAATCAAATTCTCTTTAACTCACAGGTCAACTACGGTTTGGCGGCTTTGCGCATTAATAGCGAAATTGTCAAGATCCAAAGAGACATGACCATTCAAGACGTGAAGTATCAAGTGGCCAACACTTTCTTTATTCTTCAAGGATTGTATCAGCAACTTAGTTTTATTACTGGCAACATTACTTACGCCGACCAAATTCTTAAGAACATGGATTTAATGGTAGCGCAAGGTATGCTTGTTCAGACCGAAGCAGACAAAATCCGGATCAATCGCCTGAATTTAGAGAACACTGCAGCCAATCTTCAGGCCACCAAAAGCCAGTTAGAAGAACTGCTCAAAATATTGATAGGAATCGATCCGAAGAAAGCCATTGCTTTACAAGACGATCAAATGGTCCAGCAGTCGTTGTTGGTCGATAAAAATGCTGCCAATTTGTTTGCCGTGCAACTGCTCGAACAGCAAAAATTAATGGCTCAAGAAGAGGCTAAAGGCATTAAAATGGGCTATTTACCTAATGTCAATTTGTACGGAATATATCAGTACAACTACAACATGAACCCCGAAACCGATTTTCGAACAGGAATAGACGGCGCCTTTGTTGGTTTGCGCGTCGACTGGAACTTATTTGACGGTTTTGACAAACACCACAAAGCGGCAGTTAATGCGCTCAAGCAAGAACAACTAGAAATGCAAACAGCGCTTGTGCAGCAACAATTACAGCTGCAAATCGACCAAAACAAACGCCTCATCGATGTCAAAGTCAATTCATTAGAGCTCGCCAAAGAACAACTCAAATTGGCAGAAGCTGTGCACCAACATGCCAACCTTAAATTTACAGAAGGTCTCATTGGCACCAACGACTTACTTCAGGCACAAACAGGTCTTGAACAAGCGCAAACTAGCGTCGTTGCAGCATATGTAGCTTTGCGTCAGGCAGAACTCGAATACCTCAAATCAAACGGAAATATCAAATAACAAGTCATGAAAAGAATCATTTTTATCTCCATTGCAGTTGTGGCACTTTTAAGCCTTACTGTTTTTAAATTGCTTTCTAATTCAAAAGAAGCCAAAAAGAAAATTTACATCCACGACATGAAAGCGGCCGTTTTGGTCGATACCGAAAACCCGCAAATGCATACTTTCGAAAGTGCTTTTTCTTACCTAGGTGTTTTTGAACCAATGCATCAAAACAACGTGGCTTCCGAAGGTTCGGGCAAGCTCATCGATTTACTTGTGAAAGAAGGCGATCAAATCAGCAAAGGACAAGTCATTGCCAAACTCGACGACGAACTCATTTCACTACAGATTGAAAACGCCAAACTCAATATTGCCCAACTTAAAAACGACAACGCCCGCTTTGCCAATTTGCGCAAAGAACAAGCGGTATCTTCTATGGAAGCTGAAAAAATGGAGTTGGCACTTAAGTCTGCCGAGGTGCAACTCAAGCAATTACAAAAACAATTGCGCGGCACCAAAGTATTGGCGCCTTTCTCAGGTGTAGTTACCAAAAAAATGGCCGATCTCGGCTCTATGGTCATGCCCGGCACACCAATTGTGGAACTTACCGACATTGGCCAACTCAAACTCGCTATATCTGTCCCAGAACGCGATGTCTTGAAATTCAAAAAAGGTCAAAAAGTGAATGTCAATATCGATGCGCAAAATGCAACGGTTACCGGCAGCATCTACAGCATTTCAGTACAAGCTGACGCCTTGCACAACTTCAAAGTATTGGTGTTGGTGAGCAATTCAAGCGCCAACAAAATTCTTTCTGGTATGTACGGCACGGTTACCCTTGACAACAACGCAAAAGTAAGCGCGCTCGCGGTGCCAAGAAAAGCACTGATTGGTTCTACCAAAAACCCGCAAATCTACGTCATTGAAAACGGCAAAGCCATGCTGACACCATTTAGCCCAGGAACTGCAGACGGCAACTATTTAGAAGTGGTGTCTGGTCTAAGCGCTTCCGACGAAATCGTAGTCAAAGGCCAAGTGAACCTCGAAAACGGAATGAATATCAAACGCAATAAATAGGCCCTATGACACTCACCGAATTGGCCATCAAAAGGCCATCTTTTATCATTGTCATCTTTACCATTTTGGTAGGTGGCGGGCTCATCAGCTACAAACAGCTCTCCTATGAGCTCATGCCCGATTTTTCAGCACCGCTCCTTACCATCACCACTGCGTATCCTGGCGCTTCACCGGCAACCGTTGAAAGTCAGGTCTCCAAACCGCTAGAAGACGTCTTGAGCGGCATGGAAAACGTCGATGAAGTCACTTCTTTCTCTTTTGACAACGCTTCGTTTGTATTGCTCGAGTTCAAGGCCTCGGCCAATATCGACGACGCATTGGAAGATGCGCAGCGCAAAATCAACAACAACCTCAGCAGGTTGCCAGAAGATGCCCTCAACCCAACTGTGGCCAAAATTGAACCAAACGCCACGCCTGTATTGCAATTGAGTGCCGTTGCTGAAAATTTAAGCGATGCCGAACTCATGCGCCTCATGGACGATCAACTTTTGCCTGCCATCAAGCAAGTAAAAGGTGTTGCAGAGGTTCAGGTCATCGGAGGCGAGCGCCGTTCTTTTAGAGTCAATGTCGACAAAGAAAAAATGCGCAAGCTTGGTCTATCAATGGCGCAAATTAACCAGGCCATCGCGCTCTCTAATCTAGATTTTCCTACCGGAAAAATCAAGAGTAGCAACGAGCAAATTACGGTGCGCCTCACGGGTAAATACAAAGACATTAACGACCTTCAAGACTTGGTATTAATGGCCAAAGGCACCAGTGCCATTCGCTTGCGCGATGTGGCAGAGGTAATCGACGCCAGCGAAGATCAAATCACCATCTCGCGTTTGAACGGTGTCAATGGCATTGGTTTGCGCATCAAAAAACAAAGCGATGCTAATGCAGTAGATGTTGCCAAGCTTACCAAAACTAAATTCAGCGAACTCGAAGAAAAATACAACAAAGAGGGCTTGAAATTTACGGTGGCTACCGATACTTCTTTACCGACCATCGAATCGGTAGACGCCGTGATCCACGACCTCGAACTCGCGGTTTTCTTGGTGGCGCTTGTGATGCTTCTATTCTTGCACACCATGCGCAACGCCTTTATCGTATTGGTTTCGATTCCGGCTTCTCTTATTTCTACGTTTGTAGCCATGTATTTATTGGGCTATACGCTCAATCTCATGACCCTTTTGGCCATGTCTTTGGTCATTGGTATTCTCGTCGATGACTCCATTGTGGTCTTGGAGAACATCTACCGTCACCTCCAAATGGGCAAGAAACGCCGTCAGGCAGCCTTAGATGGCCGAAACGAAATTGGTTTTACGGCCCTAGCCATTACCTTAGTCGATGTCGTGGTCTTCTCGCCAGTTGTATTTATTGAAGGAACCATTTCTGACATCCTTCATCAGTTCTCCATTGTAGTGGTAGTATCTACCTTGATGTCCCTTTTTGTGTGTTTTACCTTAACTCCATGGTTGGCTTCGCGCTTTGCCAAAGAAGTGAAGCTCGATCCAAAAAAACCATTTCAAGCAATTTTGCTGTGGTTTGAGCGCCGCATCACCATCTTTACGGATTCATACGTGAAACTCGTGAGTTGGGCCCTCCGTCATAAAATCGCCATGAGCCTCATCATCATCGGTATTTTTGCGGCATCGTTTTCAACTATGGGCCTAGGTATTGTGGGGCAGGAGTTTGTATCTCAAGGAGACCAAGGCAAGTTCATGATCAAACTCAAATACGAGAAGAGTGCCACTTTTGCAGAGAATAACCTCACCACCTTGAAAATTGAGCAATTGCTTTTGGCTCAAAAAGACATGGTTGACATCGTCTTTTCTAACGTTGGAGGCCCGAGTGCTGGTTTAGGCGCAGCTGCCTTTGGTGCAGAGAACCGTTCTGAAATTACGGTCATGATGAAAAAAGACAAGCAGAAGGAAATTCCTACAGTGGAGTACATGAACCTTATTCGCACCAAAATTGAAAACGAATTTCCAGGTGTTGAGGTGAAGGCGCTCAATATGGGACTCATCGATTCTGAACAAGCGCCAATTGAAATCTTCTTGTCAAGCAACGACACCGAACTCATGGAGAAGGAAGGGCGTCGCCTCAAAAATGCGATCAAAGCCATGAAAGGAGCCAAAGATCCGTACCTGAGTACCGAAGATGTGACCCCAGAAGTTAAAATTGCCCTGAATCGCGAGAAAATGGGTCAGCTTGGCGTCAATGTGGCGGCTGTTGGCATGCAATTGCAAGGCGCACTCTCCGGCAATGACGACAGTCAGTTAGACCTCGATGGCTCAGAATACGACATTCGTGTCATGCTCGATGCCTCTAATCGCAAAGATGTCGAGGACATCCAAGCCTTGACCTTCGCCAACAACGAAGGCAAGCAAGTACGCCTGAGCGAATTTGCAGACATCTCCGTAGATAACGCCGCTGGAACCCTCGAGCGCAAAAACCGCATCGCCAACACCACCTTGCGTTGTTATGTACTTGGTGCGGCTCCAGGAACCGTGGCTGCCGATATTGAAAAATACCTCAAAAAGCATCCGCTTGACCCGAACGTGCGCCTCACATGGGGTGGCGAAATCAAGCGTCAAAAAGAATCTTTTGGTGCATTAGGCACAGCGATGGGTATTGGTGTAATTTTGGTGTACCTGATCATGGTGGCACTCTACGATAACTTTGTGTATCCGTTTGTGGTCTTGTTCTCGATTTTAGTTTCTTTGGTTGGTGCTATTCTGGCCCTAGCGCTGACTTCGTCCAACATGGGAATCTTTACCATGCTTGGCATGCTTATGCTATTGGGGCTAGTTGCCAAAAACGCCATCCTCATCGTCGACTTTACCAATCACCTCAAGGAAAAAGGAATGTCGACTTACAACGCACTTTTAGAATCTGTGCGCGAAAGGATGCGTCCGATTTTGATGACAACCATTGCAATGGTCATTGGTATGGTGCCAATTGCCACCGCAACTGGAGCAGGAGCAGAGTGGAAGAACGGATTGGCATGGGTACTCATTGGAGGTCTTACCAGTTCGATGTTCTTAACCATTATTGTGGTGCCAATGATGTACTATGTAGTGGATCGTATTCAGTCAAAAATCCAATTTAAAAAATTGGCCAAACTTGCCGATATAGATACCAACGAAGCTTAAAAAGAGGCGGCCCTAGGCCGCCTCTTTTGTTTTACTTGTTACGTATTTGTAAACACGGTTAGTGAGGAAGATATTGATTAAAATCACAGCCACCACTACATATCCCAAAACATCGAAGTTCATGAGAGGCGATGAAGGGCTGGTTTGCCAAACGATTTTGCCGCCAATTATGGCTGCAATGCCGCCAGCAATTTGTTGTAAAGAGGAGTTGATGCTCATGAAGGCGCCGCGGTCGTGGAGTTCGGGAACAGAACTTGTGAGGGCCTGAGAAGGCACCATTCGCGCCATGATACCGCCCATCATGAAGATATTGACCAAAACCAACACGAAAAAGGAGCTTTCTCCGAGGCGAACATAGATCAGCACAGCACCTATCATGATGACCGAAGCAGTCATAAATAGTTGAAATTTATTGACTTTATCGGCAAGCCAGCCAATGAGGGGCATGATCATAAATGTAGAAACACCTACGATCATGAAGAGCAGCGGTAATTCTTTTTGGGTAATGCCGACGTTATTGACCGCAAAAGCGCTGCCCCAAGGCATCATGAAGTAACCACCCAGCGACATAAAGGCTGTTGCCATGAAGCCAATGCGGTAGTTGCGATTGCGAACCGTTGTTAAAAGATGTTGGAAAGCGGAGTGCTCTGTCTTTTTGTCGAGGTGCGCGCGCACAGGTTTGAGACCAAACAAAATGAGTACGAGCATGGTGAGCGAAAGCACGACAATCATGTAAAATGGCATTTGCCAATTAGATTGAGCCGCGATGTATAAACTTATAGGAATACCTAAAATTTGACTCAGGCCAAAGCCCATTTGCATGAAGCCCATGACCCGACCGCGCTGCTGCAATGCAAAAAGGTCTGCAACAATGGCCATAGATATAGAGGACATCACGCCACCAAAAATACCGGTAAAAATGCGCGCCATCACGAGTTGCTCGTAGGATTGTGCCAAGCCACAAAACATAGTGCCGATGATGAACCCTGAATAAAAGAAAACCAACAGACGTTTGCGGTCAAAGCGATCGGCAAAACCTGCTGTTAAAAAACCCGAAAGCCCAGCGGCTAGTGCATAACTCGAGACCACAATGCCAAATTGGTAAGGCTTCACTTGCAGGTCTTTCATGAGGAGGTCGCCTAGGGGAGACATCACCATGAAGTCAAGCACAACTGTAAATTGGGTTAATGCTAGAATGGCAACTACCAACCATTGGTATTTGCTGAGTGGTGTTTGGTTTTTCACGCTGCGAAATTAAGCCAATTTTCTGCGCAATCCATTAAGAAGTTTTAATCAGTCGATAATGAATTTTAATTTGATTCTTTTCGAGTTCGAGTAAGTAGGTTCCGTTGACGAGTTCTTGAAGATCAAGTTGATTCAGTTCTTTAGAAAGTACGCCTTCCCAAATAATTTGACCACTGAGATTGGAAACGGTGCATTTGGATTCTAGCCAAGAGGCCGGGACTTGTATCTGAAAAAGCCCGTTGTTAGGGTTCGGAAATAGCAAGGGTGCTTCTGGTTTTGTTTCTATAACACTTGCATCGATGAGCAAAATTCCAGTTTCATATTGACAACCAAAGGCATCGGTGATTTGACATTGGTAATTTCCGTTTTGTGTAAGTTGAAGGTAGTTGGCATTTTGATTCGCAAGCAATTGCCCATCTAGGAACCAATTGATTTGTGCATCTTGAGGAATGCTACTCACTGTTAAAAGACTGTTGTTTTCTTGGATAACCGGTTGGATCCAAGGGCTACAATAAATAGAAAGTAGGGTATCTGAGAAGGCCACACAACCATTGGCATTGATGGCAACCAACGAGTAGCTGCCGCTTTGATACACCTCATGAGTTGCAGCTGTGGCTCCCGCAAGTGGAGATCCATTGAAATACCATTGGTAAGAATAGCCGAGATTGCTGGTGCTTAGTGTGTGGCTCAGGGAGTCGTAAGCAATGAGTGGCGTTGCTGGAATGTCATAAACTACGATGGTATCGGAAGCGAGCACTTGTGGTGTGGGCAATAAAACTTGATGGTTGATGCTATAGTTAAAGTTGGAGGTTCCGGCACCGCAGCCATTGCAGCCATTCAGATCAAGGTTGTGGCTACCTATGTAGTCGTCCGCGCCAAAATAAGGTTCTCCAAAGCTGTCGTCGGCCTCCCAAATTTCTATGACGTAAGTGCTGCTTGGGTTGAGATTAAAACTGAGCGTCCATTGAACGGGTGGGTTTTGGTCCCCGATGATGGTAGATTGGTAGACAATTGTGCCGTTTTCTTTGATTTTAAAGTAGGCATCGGCGTTCTCATATGAAGGAAAGCCGCCCCCATAATTGCTCATGCTTGAAATGTTGAGGTTTTCGAGTGTGTAAACAGATGTAGTATCTAAAGAACCATAGGCGGTGTAGGTGACGACATAGGCACCTGGGTTGGGGTAGTATTGTGGGCCCGGATTTTCGGCAAAGGATAAATTGCCATTACCGAAATCCCATTGGTATTGCAGCAAGCCGGGATTATTGTTGGTGAAGCTTACCAATGCCGGGGTACAATTGGGCGCGCCTGTGATGGTGAAACCATTATTGGAAATACTTGCAGTAGGCGGGAGCACGTCCATTTGAATTTGAAAGACAAACGGATAACCCGAGAGTATGGTGAGGTCTGCCAGAACGGTGATATCTATGGTGTATGAACCCGCTAAAAGGGGAGTACCATGGATGTTGACACAGCCGTGTTGTGCTATTTGAGGGTTGTAGTTGCAGTTAGAGGTGCTGTTGTTGCAGGTCCAGCCGAGGCCAACGGGTAAGGCTACTGATAAAATATGAAAATTAATGAAGTCGTAGCCGAGGGTGTCTGTTGGCATCACAAAAGTGATGTCTTGATTGTAAGGTAATCCAACAGTGGCACTTGGTAAGGTGTCGGGGTAAATGCCGACTTGTGTCTGCGCGTAGTCAATATTGCAAATTTGAGTAGCAGCTATAAGTGGCAATAAGCTAAAGAGTAAGGATAGTAGGTGTTTCATTTTTCGGAATTTTGAAACGAAATTAGCTTGTTAACCCGTCACTGGTTGTCAGTAAAAATCCTGAAAAATCCTTTATTCGACAGCGTTGTCCGTACTTTTGCTGACACGAGAACCAAGTTCTATGCATTCTAGGTCATGAATTTTTGAACCGCTTATAGATAATCTAAAGATGGTTTTGATCTGATGAAATCCTTTGTAGCCGCACGCACCTGGGTTGAGCCACAACATATTAAAGCGCTTGTCAAATTGAGCTAAGGCAATGTGAGAATGTCCGCAAATAAATAATTGCGGTGCGCCATTTTGGAGTAGTTCTGCCAAAGCAGGTTTGGCGTATTTACCTGGTTTTCCGCCGATATGCGTCATCAAAACGTCAACCTCTTCTATTTTAAAGTTCAAAAATTCTTTGGTTGCGCTTCGAATGATGTGATCGTCAATATTGCCGAATACGGCCCTAGTTGGTTTAAAACTTGAAAGTTGATCTAGCACCTTGATTGTACCAATATCACCCGCATGCCAAATTTCATCTACTTCCTTGAAATAATCAAAGATTTTAGGGTCTAAATCCCCATGTGTATCTGACAATAAACCGACCTTAACCATGTTATGAACAAAAATAGGTTTTTTTGAGGTAACGAAAATGGCAAAATATTCAATGAAATATATTCAATATTCAATGATATCTATTCAATATTCACTCAATACCTGTTCTTGCTCAATCGTTCCTGAAAACCAATCTTTTGTGAATAAATTTAGAACTTGGTTCTTATCTGTAAAGACTTTTAAGCTTAAAATTGTAACAAACTAAAAACTATGAACAAATTTTTACTCAGAAATCAAAAACTCTCCTTGGGGAATTGGTTTACAGTCTTTGTTTTTGGAATAGTATTTTCTACTTTTCAAATCGGGACTCTAAATGCACAGACTGTTTCAATTGTAACGCCTCCTGGTACATTAGGTAATACTAACGGAACTGGAGCAGATCCAGTTTGTCGCTATTACAACAGTATCCGATTTCAGGTTGTATACACAGTGGCTGAATTACAAGCTGCTGGTTTGGTTGCAAATGCTCAAATTACAAAGTTGGCATGGAACGTCACTGAAGCCTCTGGTTCACTTGGTAATTACCAGGTAAGAATGGGCCATACTGCTGCTGCAAACTCTGCAGCTCATGATAGCTCGCCATTAACTGTAGTTAAAAACCCGTTTACATATGCAACAGCAACGGGTTATAATGACATTACTTTTGATGTGCCTTTTACATGGAATGGTACAGGAAATCTCTTGGTTGAAATTTGTACAGGGGCTGCAAATCCATTTTCATCTCCTTGGGGAGGTGTTGCAGCAGTCACAGGTGTAACATCAGGTTCAAGAGGATATAGAGTAGATGGAACTTCCGCGTGTGGTTCAACTACTACTTCTACCTATACTACAAAACCGGTTGTAAGATTATCATGGTTGGTTCCTGTAACTGCTTCTATCGTGACTCCGGTTGGAACACTCGGTAATTCAAACGGAACAACTGGTGATCCAGTTTGTCGTTACTATAATAGTATCAGATATCAAGTGGTATATACTGCTGCTGAACTAATTGCCGCAGGATTAACAGCGAATGCTGAAATTTCTAAATTTGCATGGAACGTCACAGAGGCCTCAGGTACTTTAGGTAATTATACAATACGCATGGGGCATACCACTGCTGCGAATTCAGCATCCCATGATAATACGCCAACAACACAAGTAAAAAACCCATTTTCATACACAACTGCGCTAGGTTATAATGACATCACTTTAGATGTTCCTTTTGTTTGGAATGGTACAAGTAATTTACTTATTGAAATCTGTACCGGACCTTCTAATCCATTCACATCTCCTTGGGGTGGCGTTGCAGTTTCTACAGGGATTACAAATGGCTCAAGATTCTTCAGAACAGACGGTTCTTCTGCATGCGGTGTTTCTACTTCATCCACTAATTCTCACAAACCCCTTTGTCGCTTAACATGGGCGCCAAGTTCAGGTTGTACGGGTACTCCAGCACCTGGAAATACTGTTGCATCGTCTAATTCTGTATTTGCTGGAAATGCAGTTACACTTTCGTTACAGAATCCACCACTCGGAGCAGGAATAACTTATCAATGGCAAACAGCCCCAAGTGCTACAGGTCCTTGGACAAATGTAACAGGTGGCACAGCGGCAGGTTTAAGTAATACTCCAACAGCTACAACTTGGTATCGTTGCCAAGTAACGTGCTCTGGAAATACTGGTAATTCTACTCCGGTACAAGTTCAGTTAAATCCTTATTGTCAGCCACTTTATTCTTCAGGTACACTTTATGGTGACCTCATTTCTAACGTAGCTATTTCTGGCCCGGGTCTAACATGGAACAATAATTCAGGTACTGCAACAACAGGTCCTTCTTATGTGCCTTACACAAACTTACCTCCAGTAGTGATGCAAGCGGCTACATCTTATTCCATGACAGTTACTGCTGGTTCATTCTCTGGTCAAGCTTTTGCGGTTTGGATTGATGCCAACGATGACAACGTTTTCTCAGCAAGTGAAAAAGTCGGTTTCTCAACAGGTACAACTTCTACAAGCTTCGGTTCAGTGACATTTAATATTAACTTACCTTGTACACCACCGCTTGGAATCCACAGAATGCGCGTGCGTGGTGTTTGGTTAGGTAATGGTGCAACGATGGATCCATGTATAAGTTATGGTTACGGTGAAGCTGAGGACTACTTAGTTCAATATGTAGCTGGCGCACCATTTACACCAAGCTTTACGGCTGCTGCTCCTGCACAAGCATGTACATACATTGACTACAGCTACACAACGCAGTCTGGTATGCAAAACTATGCATGGACACTTCCTGGTGTTGCTGGTGTTGATTACACACTTGTATCAGGAGGAACAGCTACAGCAAACTCTACTGTTGTAAAATGGTTAACACCGGGTGCAAAAGTC
>JBIIBL010000085.1:0-8246 GCA_044239425.1 Crocinitomicaceae bacterium
TTCAGGTTGTGCTTCTGCAGGACCTGGTTCAAACACTGTTACTGTTCAACAAACAGCATTGGTTCCTAATACAGCAGGTGCAAACACAGTTTGTGCGGGTGCTACTGTCAACTTTACCAATACAATGACTGGTGGTGCTTGGACATCATTAAACCCAGCAGTTGCAACGGTTAATGCAACTACCGGAGTTATCACAGGATTAGCGGTTGGTACGACAGATATCGTTTATTCAATCGCAAACCCGAATACATGGTGTGCCGCTTCAACGAATACAAAAGCAATCAGCGTTTTACAAACACCAATTGTGAATGCCGGTGTAGATGCTACAATCTGTTCAGGTGGTTCTACTTTGTTGAATGGTTCTTCTTCGTTTGTTCAAACACACACCATCCAATTAACTGATACTTGGGGTGATGGTTGGAATGGTTGCTCTGCAAACGTATTAGTAAACGGAACTGCTGTTTTGAGTAATATTACACTCGCATCTGGTTTTGGCCCTGCAACCTTTACTTTTGGAGCGGCTACAGGTGCTACAATCACGGTTACTTTTAACAATACAGGATTCTATCCAGAAGAAACGCGTATTGCTGTCTTGAACGGTGCGGGTACAACATTGGTATCGAACTATGCTATTGGTTTAGCAGGTCCTTGGACGGGAACTGCAGGTCCAGCGATTAGTTCAACTTGGTCGCCTGCCTTGTCTTTAAGCAATGCTGCCATCAACAACCCATTGGCAACTCCAAGTGCTACCACAACATACACAATGTCTACAACTGCTGCAAATGGTTGTACAGGTACAGATCAAGTTCTGATTACAGTGCTTTCAACACCATCACCCACTCCTATAATTGCACCTAACGGAAATACAACTTTTTGTGCCGGTGGTTCGGTAATGCTTGTTGCGCCACCTGCCGATTCATATGTGTGGTCTAATGGTGCTACTTCTCAAACTATTCCGGTTACAACTGCAGGTAACTATTTTGTGACTGTGAATGTTGGAATTTGTACCGGCACTTCACCTATTTTACCTGTAACTGTTAATGCTTTACCTTCTGCTACAATTACTTCAAGTGCTACAGCTCTATGTCCGGGTGCAAGTGCTACGTTGACGGTTCCAGCTGCATCAACATATAACTGGAGTACAGGTGCACAAACAGCTGCCATAAATGTTAGTAATGCGGGAACTTATTCAGTAACAGTAACTAATGCCAATGGTTGTTCAGCTACGTCAGCACCAGTTACAATAACTGCTTCTGGATTACCAAGCGTATCTGTTGCAGCGAATGGTCCAGTAACTTTCTGTCAAGGTTCTAGTGTTGGTATTGCTTCAAGTGCAACAGGAGCAAGTTCTTATCTTTGGTCTAATGGTGCAACAACGCCTTCGATTACTGCAACAAACTCTGGAATTTATTTTGTAACAGTAACAAACGCTGCAGGTTGTCAAGCGGTTTCAAATGAAATCGTTGTAAATGCACAACAAACCTTCACTGCCACGGCAACTGCTTTGTCTCCAACTACGGTTTGTGCAGGAACACCTGTAACGCTTGTTGCAAGCCCAGGTTCTTCTTACTTATGGTCAAATGGTGCAACTACACAAGGCGTGAACGTAACTGCAGGTGGCGCAATCACTGTAACGGTAACAAATGCCTCCGGTTGTACTGGAACTTCAGCTCCAATTAGTGTTACAGTTCTTCCAGTACCGAACGCAACAATTAATGCAGGCGGTTCATTGACATTCTGCCAAGGAGGTTCAGTGAACCTTACAGCAACCGGTGGAACTTCATACAACTGGAGTACAGGTGCAAACACTGCTGCATTATCTGCAAATACCTCTGGTACCTATGTTGTGACAGTCACTGCTGCCAATGGTTGTACTGACTCTGAGCAAGCTACAGTAACTGTTAATTCAGTTCCTTCTGCAAACGTTGTAATGGACGGTAATAGTGTACTTTGCCCAGGTGAATCATTGACTTTATCTGCTGCACCAGGAAACACTTATGCTTGGACAACAGGCGCATCTACAAGTGAAATTACTGTTTCAACTGCAGGTACTTACGGTGTAACTGTTACTTCAGCTAACGGATGTTCTGCTAACTCAGGAAACATTATTTTGTCTGCAGGTAATACTTCTTCATCTACGCTTAATGTAACTGCGCTTGATACTTACACATTAAATGGTGTTGAGTATACAACTGCTGGAACATATACTCAAGTTATTCAAAACGAAGTGGGTTGTGATTCAACAATCACTTTAAATCTTACACTTACTGTAGGAATTGATGAATTGAGTGGTGTTGCTTACGAAGTGTATCCAAACCCAACTGCTGATCAATTTACAATTGATGCAAGCCAAGCTGTTTATGGTGCATATAGCATTCAAGACGCGCAAGGCAAAGTTGTAAAAGACGGCATGATGAATGGTCTCTCAACAACAGTTGAACTCAATCAAGTAGCACGCGGAATCTACTTCTTGCGTATTGCTGAAAGATCAGAAGCCATCCGCATTATCAAGAATTAAGAAATCTTTCGATCAATAAAAAGCCCCGCAGAGCGGGGCTTTTTTGTTTTAGTAAACTTCATATATCGGGAGTCGCATAAAGCTAGGTTCAAAGTATGGGCTATTTTGGTAGATAAAATAAAGTTGTTCCCATTCGCTTTTGGCAAATTGCACATCCAATGCTTTGCGTTCTTCATATTTGCTTTTTAGAATTAGATTTTCTTCTAAGATGCGGGCTACGTTTTCTTTGAACACATAGCTAGAAAAGTATTCTTTTTGTTGGAGGTAACTATCAAAGAAGTTCCAACTTAAGTAACTGTCCTCGGCTTCGCCTTGGAGAACAGAATGAATAAATAAAGCTCTATCTTGTTGAGTAGGAATGATGATGTCTCCTGGCTTCACTTGGATTTCTTTTTGAGTTGTCTCAACGTTTATTTGGGAGAGTTTAAAATGTCCTTCGTAAGGGCGTGTTGGCGCTTTGTAATCCTTGACAACTTGGCAATAAACATTCTTTATTGAAAAGGTTTCTACCGTTTGAAACTGCACGCCGTTTAATTTCAAATAAGAAATTATTTGACTTTCTTGTGCCCCAACAATATAAAATGTAGGAACCCTTACGGAGTCTTGTGGGAGGTAATGGCGATAATACGGGATATATTTTTCATAAGGTTGAGAGCGGTCATACTCGAGCTGAGCCAAACCGGTTATCGGATGGATGGGATATGTCGCTTTATACCCTTTGAAGCGGATGCTATCTACATTTTGCTCATCTAGTTGATAATTGAAGCGAAAGAAGGATTGTTGCTGACTCCAATTTTTCGCTTCTTTTCTCGCTTGCTCAATTTGTGTAGCATTGCTCATCATATAGGCGATAGTGGAATTCATGAACTGGAGTGTCGCTTTTACGCGCTGCGGAAAAGGCTTGAGCATATGGGTTTCTACGGTAAACGAAAGGCTATGAAACAAACTGGCGTAGCCCATGGCATAGCGTGGTAGGTCGTTGAAAGCAACAATGCCGTCTTCAGGGGTTTCACCTTTGTGTTCGACGTATGGAAATAGCTCAAAATTCCCGATTTGACAATAATCCTTTAAGGTGGGAAGACAACTTTCGTAAGTAAGTTGCTGCATACTCGGTGCCAGGCGTTCTTTCATAGAGCTGATGTAAGTCAGGGTATACGGATAGTCGGCACCATTAGACACATGGTTGTCTATAAAAACGTCGGGGTCGAGGGCTTGAAAGATTTGAACAAAAGTCAAAGTATTGACGGCATCCATTTTAGTGAAGTCGCGGTTGAGGTCGAGGTTTTTGGCCGAGCCTCGAAAGCCATAGGCTTCTGGACCATTTTGATTGGCACGGCTCGTTGCAGAACGGTTGTACATGCCACCAACATTATAGGCAGGAATAAAAGCGATGACGGGTAAATCATCTTGACCATTGCGACTCTTCAAAGGTTTGCCAGCTCGGATCCATTGATCGAGCCAAATAAGGCAGGCATTGATGCCGTCGGGCTCGCCCGGGTGAATGGCGTTGTTGATGAGTAGGGTAGTGCTATTGCGCGCTTTTTCAAAGGTTCTGACGGAGTCGCGTTCGCCGTTGATGACGCACAAATATATAGGTTGCCCGTAGTCGGACGGTCCCATGTTATAGAGCTTGATTTCTTTGTGCTTGCGGTCTAGATGTTGAAGATGCGCAATGAGTTCATCGTTGGTGGGTGTGGTATTTCCTAACCATTCTTGCTGTCCAAAAAGAGAACCAGAAACACCAATAGTAAGTGCGAATAAGATTGCTTTCATGCTGCTAAATTACAAAATTGCAATTTGGCAACTTGATTTTGTGGTTGAGCCTAGAAAGAAGGACAACTCAAGCGGCGGAAGTCGCGGGCAGGTTTTTTACATTTTAAATTAATACCGAGCGATACCTCATGCGAACCACCGCTTATGCCATTGCCGAGAGGTGAAACCGTGAGGTCGTAGCTGTAGCCAATGCGGTATTTTTCGGTGTTGATGCCCAAGGTTAGAATGAAGGCATCTTTATTGCGGTACCAAGCCCCGATTGTAAAGCTTTCGTATTTGAGGTAGGCGCCTATATTGAGTTGCTGAAAGCCATTTTGGTTTTGGTAGATGATGTTCGGCGATAAAAAGGTGGTGCTGGAATAGCGTCCTCGTTGCCCTAGCTTAATGTTGGCGCCAACGTGTCCTGTGAACTTAATGGGCAATCTGGATTGGCCTAAGATCATGGATTCATCTGGACGGTTGAGGTGATGAAATGCCGCGCCAAAGTAGAAATTCTTACTAAAGCCAACGAGGCCGGCAGATACATCAAAGAAGCCTCTGCGACCATCGCCGCGTGGCACATCACCCGTTTGGTAAATGAAGCCGCGGCGTGGGTCTATCATGTCGCCAAATGTAAGCTGACTCCAGTCTAAGTATTTTTGGTAGTAGGCGGCCTGCGTACCAAACATCAATCTAAACTTTCTGTTGACTTTTAAATAATAAGAATAACTGGCGCCAATCATGGACGTTTGAATGGTGCCCTGCCCTTGCTGATCATGGAGGGCAACAAGTCCGACGCCTCCTGAAATGTTTTTAAAGTAGCTGTCATAAGAGGCCGCGTAGGTGATGTAGTTACCTGTAAGTTGTGGCCATTCGTTGCGGTAATTGAGCGCCACACGCGGGCAACCGCTTGAGCCCGAAAGCGCAGGATTCAGGTAAACCGGATTCGAATAAAACTGCGTGAAGGTTGGGTCTTGTGCAAAGTAGTTGGCGCAAATGGCGAGGGCTATGGTTAAAAAACGTAGATTATTCATAGTTAAAGGCTAATGTAGCGTCGGGCTTGACGGCTGTTTTGTGAGTAGATTCTAAAGGTGATTTGATGCATGTAGCTCGGCGCATCGAGCGTAAGCAATTGGTGTTGGGTACTTTGAATGAGTAGCGCGCTGTGCTTGCCAAAATAACCCAATGAGGCTTGGTATTGTTGGTTGCTTGCGATGCTCAAGCCCAGTTGCCATTTGTTGATATTGATTTGAGTGCCCGCATGATATTGCGTTTGTAAGCGGTTGTTGGTGTATAAAAAGTAGGGCGAGATGCGCATTTTTTCGTTGCGAGATGCATATTGTGTGCCGATGGCTACCGTTAATTGTTGGGGCGCACGGCTATTGCTAGGTGTGAGGTCGTTGCCTATGGCGTAGTCAAAATGCGCAAAAGCGTTTTCGAGTTGTGCACTAACGAATAAGATAGGCGTTTGAATGGCTAAACTGAAGTCGATGTCCTTGTAAAAAAGTCGGCGTCCAACGCTCTGTGTGGTGTCAATTTGTACTTCTCGGAGGTCGGCATTTTCAAATTCAATAAACGATAATTGCTTTAGTTTACTCGCGTCGGCATAGCGCGCACCCATGCGCAGACGCGCAGCGGGTTCTAGAATAATTTGACGACTTAGAGCAATTTTTGGCGCAGCAATGAGTCCGATTTCGTAGTCAGTTACCGCTGCGCCAGCAAACTGTTTGTAGTTGCCTTGAATGCCAAATCCAGCTCGTGCTTTGCGTGCATAACCATCTAAACTCATTTGTTGACCAAGCATTCCCTGTGCCATTTCGGTACCTGTTCTGGCGATACTCATGCTTTGAAAGCGCGTTTGGGAGAGCGTGCCAACACTGCTGATGTTGGCATCGATGTTGCTTTTACCTGGTAATAGAAGGTCGTAGGTTTGGTTGTTGCTTAGGCCTAATTCTTTTTGCGCAAACTGGCTTAGACGCTGCAAAGTTGGTAAGCTGTTATTTTTTGCTTTATTGAGATTGGCTTCAATTCCGGCAAGGTATTCAAAGCGCAAATCGGTGCGGTAGCCCGTGATTTTGGCCGGAGCAAGGAGAGGTAAAATGTTTGTACTACTCGTTGAAGAATTGAAATTTAGCGAAGTAGATGGCGTAGAAGACGGATGAGTGAAAGTTGGAGTAGCTACAGATGGAAAAGGTTTTGAAAGTACAATTGAAGTTTCAGGTAAACTTAATTGGTTATCTTCAGTAGAATTGGAATTTTCAGACGACTTGGAAGTGATAAAAGAAGTTAAAGATGAAGTAGATTTGAAAGTTTTGGATGCAGATTGACGCGTGGTTTTTGAAGAAGCTTTTGCTTGTTGTACTTGCGTAGCTGTATTTTTGTTTGAAGAAGTATAGAAATAGGTGGCGCCGAAAAGCAATAGCAACAGGGCAGCAGCTGCAAAAGGTTTGTAGTTCCATTCCTTTTTGCGATAGAGGGCCGATTTAGGTTCAAAAGTGATCGGGTTAGCTACGAATGCTGCTTGTTCCCAAGCATCTTGCTCTAGACTGAGGTCTGGGTGCTGCGCAAGAAAGTTGTCTAGCAATTCTTGCTGTTCTGGGCTTAGGTTTCCTTCGAAGGAATCGAAAAGCCATTGGTCGAGGTTGTCTAAGGTTGGTATCATGAAGCCAATACAAATTGTCCTTTAATGCGTTTTTTGACTTTGAGCCTCGCTCTAAAAAGATACACTTTTACCTGGGCTTCGGTCAAGGTGAGCATTGAGCCGATTTCTTGGTAGGTGTAGCCTTCGAGGTCTCGGAGCAACAAGATGCTTTTTTGCAGAGGCGGTAAATCTTTGACAAGCAATTGGATGAGTTGTTGGTTCTCATATTGGGTGTCGGTGCCGCTAGTGCTGTTCCAGTAGAGAGAATCCAAGTGTTGTTGTTTGATTTTATCGCGCTTCACCTGATTGAGCATGAGGTGGTTGGCACAAGTAAACAACCAAGATTTGGCTTTTTCTGCTTCGACGTTTTTCTTGTTGATCCACAATTTTTCAAAGCAATCTTGTACAATATCTCGGGCGGGTTCGACATCTCGCAAGAAATGCAAACAGAACCTATACAGCGCATCGCTGTGGAGGTCCACACAGGTATTGTAGTCGTAGCGGTTCAAAATTGTGTCTGGCAGTAGAACAATTTGTTTAGGGCAAAAGTTACACGTAGGGTAAATTTTACCTTAGAAAATTACGATTTTTTGTGCGAATAAAAAAAGAGGGGCTTAAAATCCGAAGTTATCGAAGCCGGTTTGGGTCAGTTCTTGGTATTTTTCTTCGTTGAACTCGTAAAGCAGGGATGGCTTGTGTGGTACCCCGCGCTGTTTTTCTCTAAGGCTGGTGAGGATATCGAGCTTTTGAATTTTGCGACGGAAATTGCGTTTGTCTAGCGGTTTGTCTAGGATAGATTCATATAAACGGTGCAATTGACTGAGGGTGAATTTTTCAGGTAATAAATTAAAGCCAATAGGCTGAATTTTGATTTTTTGCTTGAGTTTTTCTTTGGCGGCTTGCAAAATTTCATAATGGTCAAAAGCCAACTCTTTGATTTCATTGACCGGCACCCAATCGGCATTTTTGGCAAATGAAGAGGCTTGCGGTTTATAGTGTGACATCGTAACTAAAGTATAGTAAGCTACCGTAATAACCCTTGCCTCAGGTTCAGCGCGAATGCTTTTGAGCCATTCACGGTCAGACTCTTTGTGGATGCGGTCGGGGTCGCCAAAAGCACCAACTTGTTCCAAATAGATGTTTTTGAGCCCAGTGAGTTCGTCTAAAACGCGGTCTGCGGCCATATCGAGGTTTTCGTTGTCGTAGATAAGGTTTCCGGGGAGGGCTAAACGCGGGCCAAACGCTGATGAAATCTCACCTCTGTCGATGAGCAGCACGGTAAGTTGTTCGAGGTCAAACCCAAAAATAACGCAGTCGACGGATACGTTAGGATTG
>JBIIBL010000094.1:0-6727 GCA_044239425.1 Crocinitomicaceae bacterium
AACCTATGTATGGTTGGTCTATGGAAGACATCGCAACTCAAGTTGGTTCTCAAGACATGCTCAAAGAAGCTTTGGCCATGATCAACGTGGTGCCTAACCCTTACTACGCATTCTCTGAGTATGAGCGTACGCGTTTGGATACCAAAGTTAAAATCGTCAACCTACCTGAGGTATGTACTGTGCGCATATACACAGCCAATGGTAAATTGGTAAGATCTTTCAAAAAGGATAGTCCTCAAACCTACATCGATTGGGATTTAACCAACCATAAAGCAATACCTGTTGCTGGAGGCATTTACCTCATTCACGTAGATGTACCAAATGTTGGAGAGCGCGTCTTGAAATTCTTTGGCGGCATGCGTCAGGCAGATTTACAAGGTATTTAATGATAGAATAGTTCGATAGCTATGAAAATGACATTCAAACAAATCGTATTTAGTGCTGGTTTAATTGCTTCACTAAGTGCCCAGGCAGGAAACGAAGACCGCGTTGGTTCAGCCGGAGCTTCTCAATTATTGGTCAATCCATGGGCCAGATCATCAGCAATTGGTGATGCATCTTATGCCAATAGCAACGGTCTGGAAGCAACCTACATGAATATTGCAGGTCTTGCTTTTACCGATAAAACACAATTGAAGTACAATTATTCAAACTGGATGGGTAATGCTGGTATCGCACTTAGTGGTGCTGGTATTGCACAACGTATTTCAGATTCAGAAGTTTTTTCGGTGAGTGTACAATCCATGAATTACGGTGATATTCCAATTACTACTGTTGCAAACCCAGAGGGAAACATCGGATTCTTTTCACCTCGTTTCAATGTATTTAGCGTTGGATATGCGAAAGAATTCTCATCTTCCATTTATGGGGGGATCAACTTTAAAGTAGTTTCTGAAAGTATTGCCAACCTCAAGGCGAGCGGAATTGCTATAGACGCAGGTATCCGTTATGTTTCAGGTGAACAAGATCAATTGAAGTTTGGTATTACACTCAAAAATGTTGGCCCAGTAATGCGTTATAAAGGCGACGGATTGGCACAACAAGTTACTTATGTAAGCACGGGTTATATCGCTTCATTAGAACAAAGATCTGCCACGTTTGAGCTTCCTTCTTTACTTGGTATCGGCGGTTCCTACGATTTCATTTTCAATGAGAGCAATAAGTTGAACGTAGCGTTAGGCTTCACAGCCAATTCATTTATGAAAGATCAATTCCGTGCCGGACTTGACTACGGAATTGCCAAAGACAATATGGCTTTCAATCTAAGAGCAGGTTTCTGTTACGAAAATGGTATGTTTAATGAAGAAACGAAATCAAGTGCTTTTAGTGGCCCATCCGCTGGTTTCTCCATAGATGCATTAGTCGGTGAAAATCAAAACGCACTTGGTCTTGAATACGCTGCTCGTTTTGCAGGTGTATTCGGCATGATTCATACCATCGGCGCAACCATTAGCTTAAAATAATTTTCTAACTTTGTTTAGTGGCAAGAGAGCTCCTTATAGGGCTCTCTTGTTTGTTTCCATAAATCGAGTAGCATGTCAAATATTAATTATTATACACCAGAGGGTTTACAAAAATTAAAAGATGAACTTCATCATTTAAAAACTGTTCAACGGCCTTCTATTTCAGAACAAATTGCCGAAGCTCGCGATAAAGGCGATTTATCGGAGAACGCAGAATACGACGCCGCCAAGGAAGCTCAAGGTATTTTAGAAATGAAAATATCTAAAATGGAAGAGATCATTTCGAATGCGCGCCTTATCGATGAAACCCACATGGACAACAGCAAAGTTTTCATACTTTCCAAGGTCCTGATCAAAAACCAGCAAAACGGGATGGAGATCGAGTATACTTTGGTTGCTGAGAACGAAGCAGACATCAAAGTAAGAAAGATCTCAATTGAGTCGCCAATTGGAAAGGGCTTGTTAGGCAAAAAGGTTGGAGATGTTGCCGAGATCCAAACGCCTGGAGGAACCATTCATTTTGAAATTATTTCTATTTCTAGGTAGTGTCTAGTATTTTCTCAAAAATAGTTTCAGGAGAAATACCTTGTTATAAGGTAGCCGAAAACGACGAGTTTTTAGCCTTCCTTGACATCATGCCTTTGGCTACAGGCCATACCTTGGTCATTCCCAAAAAAGAGACAGATTATATTTTTGATATCGAAGACAAAGCGTACCAGCGTTTCTGGAACTTTGCTAAGGAAGTTGCATTGGTGCTTAAAGAGAAAGTCCCTTGTAAGCGCATTGGTGTGAGCGTAATTGGTTTGGAAGTACCTCATGCTCACATCCACCTTATTCCATTGCAACAAATCAGCGACATGAATTTCAGCAAAGAAAAAGTACCTGCGCCGCAGCAAGAGTTAGCTTCTTTGGCAAGACTTTTGTTTGAGGCTGGCCCTAAAGCATAACTACATGAAATCCTTTTATTTTTTGATGTTGTCAGCCTTCCTTTCGATAGGCAGCTTGTTTGCGCAGCCAATGCGCGTTCTTTTTGTCGGTAATTCATATACCCACTATAATAACATGCCGCTTATTTTAGAACAAATGGCAGAAAGCAAAGGGGTCAAACTTGAGGTGCTGATGGATGCCAAGTCTAGCCATACATTTCAAATGCATGCCAAACGACCAGAATTGTACAAAAGTATCAAGTCAAATAAGTGGGATTACGTCATATTGCAAGGCTTTAGCCGCGAATTAGCGCAAGATAGAGATGTAATTGACAAAGTAAGCCTCCCTTACCTCAAACAACTCTTAGATTCAATCTATGCAAATAATAGCTGTACGAATGTATTGCTCTATCAAACTTGGGGTTATGAAGCTGGTTTTAAAGATGACTCACTAGGAATTGACTGGAACTACCAAACGATGTCCGACCGCATTCACCAAGGCTATCTTTATGTAAGCGAGCAGCTCAAGCTATCAATTGTACCTGTCGGCAAGGCATGGGAAACCGTGAAGGAGAATCATCCTCAAATTAATTTGTACCAAGAAGACAAACAGCATCCGTCCTTAGCGGGTTCTTATTTAGCAGCATCTTGCTTTTATGCAGCCTTATTTAAGACAGACCCGTATGTGACGTTTACAGCTAAGCTTGACCCCAAGCAGGCTGGTGTGATACAAGAGACTGCCGGAACTTATATTCTAATGAACAAGAACCGGTATAAAATCAATCAGAATTCTGTTGAAATAGATATCAAACTCACCGATGAAAGCAAGAAGGTGGTGCATTTAACGGCCAATTATCCCAATGCTAAAAGTGTGACCTGGGATTTCGGTGACGGAATGTCTGAAACCGCCTTAAAAACACGACATGTTTATAGCAAACCGGGTAATTACGAAATTAAAATAAAGGTACAAGACACTTGCGGTGAGCGCATGATGAAACGCAAAGTGAGTATCTAAACTTTGATGCCAAAAAGTTGGCTACTGTACTTCTTCATTGGCCACAAAACAAACCGAAGTTTTGCTCTTATGTCGTCTATATAATACACAAAGACGATAAATATCAGCCAAAACCCTAGGGTATAAGGAATGACTTCATATGGTCCTAGCTTTTCGTGTAAAAAGTCATTGATTCCAATTCTAATCACGCTTCCGTAGAGTAGCATCATGTGAATGATAAAAATACTCAGTGTATTTTGACCAATCTTGAGAAATAAATTGTCCTTCTTTATTTTGAGCACATAAGTTTCCAAACCTAATAGCAGCGCAAGAATAACCAACACCATACCAAATTTATCCAAGAGCCAATCCATTTGATAGAAAGGAATCTCATTTAGTCCTGGCAGGCTTTGAAGCCAAAGTAAAAAGGGTTTGATTCCAAAAAATAGAAGCAAGCCTAAACCTAACGTTCCGATGATAACCGGTAAAGATTTGACATGGTTTTTATAATGATAAAGTAAAACACCTAGCATAGCGCCGTACATGGTGTAGCCCATTCTCGGTGTAATTGGAAACTCAGAGTGCGGGCCGTGAAACATATTTTGCACGAAAGTTGGCGCATTCTCTGGCCAATAATGGTTGCCCAAAGAGCCAAAAAATAGCTGAGCGTAAAATAATAAAGTTCCAGCGACAAAATAATAGATCCAGAGTGGAACAACTTTGATCAAGCGAAATAAACCGTAGAGCAGAATGATGGTCAAAATCCCAACTGCAATACATTGTAAGACATGAAAAGCGTAATATTGGAGTAAATATCCCCAAAAGAGCAGTTCAACTACCCTTTTAAAGCCTTTTCGCACCCGCATGTTTTTCCAAAATGACTCTTGCTCGTTGCCTAGTAGAAGATAAGTAAAGATCAAGCCAGTTACAGTCAGAAAGGTTGGAGAGGTAAAGCCACGAATGAATTTCCAAGTGACATATGCTGGGTAAGAATCGCTGGCATAGACAGTAGACAAGGAATCGTGCACAAAATGGCCTTCTAACATCAGTAGAATGGCAATGGTGCGCGCCATATCTATAAAGTACAGGCGGGTTTTAGGTTTATTAAGGCTTATTTGTTCTGCCATTTGGAATAAAAAACGTGCGAAAGTTACGAAAGAATTGACGAATCGGCTCAAGAACTTGAACCAAACCGATAAAGAATCCTAGGAAAAGAATGGCGCCGAAGATAGCCTCTAAGGCACTGAGTTTATTCTCTAAGAAAGTGCGCAAGCTGTAGCCTGTTATGGCGCCGTACAAAATAACGGCATGTAGCACATAAATCGCAAATGTTTCTTGACCAACTGCCATGAATATGGAAGGCCTCAAACGTTCAAATCCACTGATGTAAGTGAAGACAATCAATAAGATTGCCACAAAAAAGGAACGGTCAAAAGCCCATAAATATTTGTAATGAAAATGCGTGAAATCTCCGTTGTAAATAAAGGTCATGATCCAACCCACTAAATAGTAGGTAAGCCCGATGCCGATAAGATATCGGTATACATTTTTATTTTTAAAACCGGTGCCGTATAAGCTTAGGTAATGACCAAAACCGGCGCCAAAAAACACAAAACCAATCCACGGGAAAATGGAAAATCCTGTGTCTGGTCCTTGGATCATGTTTTGAAGGATGGCGGGAATGCCTTTAGGGAAGTAATCTGGCTGTAGCCTAACCAAAGGTGTGAATCCAAAAATAACAAGTGCAAAAAGTAAATAGAGGATCCAGCTATGTTGCCTGATTTTATAAATCAAGGAGGTCATTAATAAAAGAGAAAGCAAGCCAATACCGATGCACTGTAAAATGTGAAAACCTAAAAAATGAGGATTAAAGTGACCAGATATGTAGTATTTCAAGAACTTTAAATTCATTTGCAGTAAGTAACCAACTAAGATAAGACTCAGGCCCCTTCGCAGACCTTTTTTAACCCTAACTAGTTTAAAAAATGCTGCTGTACCTTTTTGCCATTCTTTGTGCAATAAGTAAGTGAAAACAGCACCTGAAATCGTGAAGAAGAGCGGAGCAGTAAGGCCGCGAAAAAATCCCCATATGCTAAACCAAATGCTACCTGAAGAACCATGGAGCCGAACTTCAGCCATGAAAGTAGGGTAGCTCTCTAGTGTCATGGAAATGAAATGACCTTGTAACATCATGAGGATAGCTACACTCCGACTGAAATCAAGAAAATGGATGCGTTGGTGTTGGTTCATCGGGGAGGTAGTGTTTCAGTGCGCAACTCGATGATTTCAATGCGCCTTTCTAGGGAGGCATCTTTGGAATATACTGAATTGCGTTGGTCGTAGTAGTTGTCGCTCACGTCTTTGTTGGCTTTGTATTCTCCCATCGGCACCTCAATAAATTGCAAGCGTGAGGGCGTGGTGAGCATATAAGGTGCAAATTTACCACCATCTATCTCTTCAAAGTAGTTTTTGATGGCAGAAATACGTCGATTTGTCAAATGTACGTTATAATCTGACTTGGCAAGTGGGCTAGCAAAGCCTTGTACCATAATACTTACTTGTTTACCCGATTGCAGTTCTTGCCATACTTGTGCACGAAATACCGCTAGGTCCTGCATTCCTTTGTCTACTTCGGTTTCAAAAAATCGAAGTAGCGCTTGTGATTGTAATGCAGCTGCTGTGGAATCGCGTCCATCTGTAACTTTCTGCAGGTAGATGGGGTATTGTTCTTTATATTTGAGGTAAGTTTCTTCGTAAGAAAGTTCTGTAAAATCTGCAGTGCTTTTCGGGTTCGGATGATCGTTTTCGAAATAAAGTCTAATGGGTAGTTTGACCACTTGAACGGTTTCAGAGACAACTTGGTTTTTTTTCTCTTTTGGCCTTGGAAATTCTTGGTAAAAAACATCACTACAGCAAGTGGGGTGCGAGGCATAAAGACTACCTAAGCGATTGGAACTTAAATAGGCGGTGTCTGCTTGGCAAAAAAAGTAGAGGTCGTTGGCAGGGCTATTGAAGGGCAGGCCAAGGTTAATTGGAGGGCCGAAGCTCCCATCGGCTTGCAAATTGCTATAAAAGATATCAAAGCCACCAAAACCCGCATGCCAGGTACTTGCGAAATAGAGGCGCTTCAAAAGTGGGTCATACCAAGGCGACACCTCGTTTTCGATGGAATTAAGACCGCTCAAGTTGCTGTTATTTATGATTTGACCTTCTTTATCTAGAGACGCTAACCATAAATCTGTTCCGCCGAGCCCATTGGCTTGCTGGGCGCTATAAATAAGCATTAATTGCGTATTCAATTCAAATAAAAACGGCATGCTATTGTAGCTATCTTTATGGTCATT
>JBIIBL010000059.1:0-13836 GCA_044239425.1 Crocinitomicaceae bacterium
TCACTCTAACAGAAGCATGTGATTTGGTGAAGGGAATTTCTACCACTAAATTCGATGCCTCTGTAGATATTTGTGTTCGTTTGGGTGTAGACCCTCGTAAAGCGAACCAAATGGTACGTGGAACCGTTGCCTTACCGCATGGTACTGGTAAAGATGTCAAAGTACTCGTACTTTGTACTCCAGACAAAGAAAAAGAAGCGCAAGATGCAGGTGCAGACTTCGTTGGTCTTGACGATTACATCGCCAAAATCAAAGCTGGCTGGACGGCAGTTGATGTCATCATCACAATGCCTTCTGTAATGGGTAAAGTAGGTGCGTTAGGTCGTATCCTCGGTCCACGCGGCTTAATGCCAAACCCGAAAACAGGTACTGTAACCATGGAAATTGGTAAAGCAGTTGAAGAGGTAAAAGCAGGTAAAATTGACTTTAAAGTTGATAAATACGGCATTATCCACGCTGGAATCGGTAAGGTAAGTTTTGAAGGTGAGAAAATTCGTGAGAATGCTTTCGAATTGATTCAAACCCTCCTTAAACTGAAGCCATCTGCTGCGAAAGGTACATACATTAAAAGTATTTACTTGAGCTCTACGATGAGTCCCGGAATACAAATTGACGCGAAGTCTGTTACTGCTTAATACTTAGAACACATGACAAGAGAAGAAAAAGCACAGTACATCAGCGAATTAGCAGCACAATTAGCTGCTACTAACGTTGTGTATTTGACAGACACTGCAGATTTGACCGTTGAGGCCGTTAACACTTTGCGCAGAAGATGTTTTCAATCAAACATCTCTATGCGCGTTGTAAAGAACGCTTTGCTCGAAAAAGCAATGGATCAAGTAGAAGGTAAAGATTTCGGTGCGTTACGCGACGTATTGAAAGGCTCTACCTCTGTAATGATTTCAGAAGTTGCTAATGCGCCTGCAAAATTGATTGCAGATTTCCGTAAGAAATCTCCAAAACCACTTTTGAAGGGTGCATATATCGACGAAGCAATCTTTATTGGTGACGACCAACTAAGTGCATTAGAATCACTCAAAAGCAAAGAAGAGCTTATTGGTGACCTCATTGCCTTGTTGCAAAGCCCGGCGAAAAATGTATTGTCTGGTCTTCAAGGTGCTGGTGGCAAAATTGCTGGTATCCTTAAAACGCTCGAAGAACGAGCATAATCAATTAATTATTAAACCTTTTTAAATTTAAATAAAATGGCTGATTTAAAGCAAATTGCAGAAACGTTGGTAAACCTTACAGTAAAAGAAGTAAGTGAATTAGCAACTATTATGAAAGACGAGTATGGTATCGAGCCTGCTGCTGCTGCTCCAGTAATGATGGCTGGTGGCGCTGCTGCTGGTGGTGGCGAAGCTGCTGCTGAGCAAACAGAGTTTGACGTGATCCTCAAAGCTGGTGGTCCTAACAAACTTGCAGTAGTTAAACTTGTAAAAGAATTGACTGGTAACGGTTTGAAAGAATCTAAAGACCTAGTTGATGCAGCACCTTCAACATTGAAAGAAGGCGTATCTAAAGATGAGGCTGAAGGTCTCAAAAAGTCTCTTGAAGAGGCTGGTGCTGAAGTAGAAGTTAAGTAATTCGATTCAGGATATACAGGAAAGGCACCGCCGATAGGCGGGTGCCTTGTCCTGTTTTTTGCATGTTGATTTCAACAGAGTACAAAACATTAAAAAAAACAAGCCTTGGCAACAACAACTAATTCAACCAGAATTAATTTTGCTTCAAGCAAAAACCAGTTTGAATATCCAGATTTTCTGGAAATTCAGTTAAAGTCCTTTCAAGAATTTTTCCAATTGGAAACAACTCCTGAGAACCGCGATAGCGAAGGACTTTTCAAAGTGTTTGCTGAAAACTTTCCAATTACGGATACCCGCAACCAATTTGTTCTAGAATTCCTGGATTATTTCATTGATCCACCTCGTTACACCATTGAAGAGTGTATCGAAAGAGGACTAACCTACAGTGTTCCTCTCAAAGCAAAACTGAAACTGTATTGTACTGACCCTGAGCACGAGGATTTCGAAACCATCGTTCAGGATGTATATTTAGGTACAATTCCTTATATGACACCGAAAGGTTCATTTGTGGTCAATGGTGCTGAGCGCGTTATTGTATCGCAATTGCACCGTTCACCAGGTGTTTTCTTTGGTCAGTCTCGCCACGCAAATGGCACTAAGTTGTATTCGGCAAGAATCATTCCTTTCAAAGGTTCTTGGATCGAATTTGCTACAGATATCAACAATATCATGTACGCTTATATTGACCGTAAAAAGAAATTACCTGTTACGACACTTTTCCGTGCAATCGGTTACGAAACAGACCGCGATATCCTCGATATCTTTGGTCTTGCTGACGAAGTGAAAGTAAGCAAAACAAACCTCAAGAAACTCATTGGTCGTCGTTTGGCGGCAAGGGTGCTTAAAACTTGGATCGAAGATTTCGTTGATGAAGACACAGGCGAAGTTGTTTCTATCGAGCGCAATGAAGTCATCCTAGACCGCGAATTATTGATTGGCGAGGAGCACCTCGATGCCATCATGGATTCTGGTGCTAAATCACTTATTTTGCACAAAGAAGATGGCAACTCAACTGACTACACCATCATCTACAATACATTACAAAAAGATACCTCCAATTCTGAAAAAGAAGCGGTTGAACACATCTACCGTCAGTTACGTAATGCAGATCCACCCGACTACGAAACGGCTAAAGGAGTTTTTGAAAAATTATTCTTCTCTGATGCACGTTATGATTTAGGTGAAGTAGGACGTTACCGCATCAACAAAAAACTCAACCTTGAATCTTCTGAAGAGTCTCGCGTTTTAACGAAAAACGATATCATTTCCATCATCAAGTATTTGATTGAATTGATCAACTCTAAAGCAGATATCGATGATATCGACCACTTATCAAACCGTCGTGTTCGTACGGTTGGTGAGCAACTTTATGCGCAATTTGGCGTTGGTTTGGCCCGTATGGCCCGCACCATCCGCGAGCGCATGAACGTCCGCGACAACGAAGTCTTTACACCTATTGACCTCATTAACGCAAAGACACTATCATCGGTCATCAACTCTTTTTTTGGTACCAATCAGCTATCTCAGTTCATGGACCAAACCAACCCGCTTTCGGAAGTCACGCACAAACGTCGTCTTTCTGCACTCGGGCCTGGTGGTCTATCCCGCGAGCGCGCTGGATTCGAGGTACGAGACGTTCACTACACCCACTACGGTCGTTTGTGTACCATCGAAACACCAGAAGGTCCAAACATCGGTCTCATCTCATCTCTTTGTGTATTTGCAAAAGTGAACAAACTTGGTTTTATCGAAACACCTTACCGTCGTGTAGATAACGGCCGTGTTGTTTTTGAAGAAAGTCCAATTTACTTAGCAGCCGAAGAAGAAGATTCCAAAACGATTGCTCAGGCCAACGCCAAAATCGACGAAAAAGGGAACTTTCTTTCTGACTTGGTAAAAGCGCGTTATGAAGGTGACTTCCCTGTTGTTGCCCCTGGTGACCTCAGTTTAATGGATGTTGGTGCCAACCAAATTGCATCCATTGCGGCGTCTTCTATTCCATTCCTTGAGCACGATGATGCCAACCGTGCACTCATGGGCTCTAACATGCAGCGCCAAGCTGTTCCGTTATTGCGTCCAAATGCACCAATTGTAGGTACGGGAATTGAGCAACTTGTTGCCAGAGACTCACGCGTACTTATTAATGCAGAAGGTTTTGGAACTGTAGAATACGTAGATGCAAATGAAATCGTTATCCGTTACGACTGGAACGATCAAGATAAATTAGTGAGTTTTGACAGCGAAGTAACCCGTTACTCACTTACTAAATTCATGAAGACCAACCAAAGTACTTGTATCAACCTCAAGCCAATTGTGCAAAAAGGCGACCGCGTTGAAAAAGGACAAGTTCTTTGTGAGGGTTACGCCACACAATCTGGTGAACTCGCACTCGGACAAAACCTTAAAGTGGCATTCATGCCTTGGAAAGGTTATAACTTCGAGGATGCGATTGTTATCTCAGAGAAAGTAGTGCGCAACGACATCTTTACCTCTATTCACATCGATGAATATTCTTTGGAAGTTCGCGATACCAAACGCGGTATGGAAGAGTTGACCTCTGACATTCCAAACGTTTCTGAAGAGGCGACCAAAGACCTCGACGAAAACGGCTTGATCCGCATTGGTGCTGAAATCAAAGAAGGCGACATTCTTATTGGTAAAATCACGCCAAAAGGCGAAACAGATCCATCTCCAGAAGAAAAACTTTTACGTGCCATCTTTGGTGACAAAGCAGGTGATGTCAAAGATGCTTCTTTGAAAGCTGGTCCATCATTACGCGGTGTTGTTATTGAGAAGAAATTATTCTCGAGAGCTGTTAAAGACCGCAAATCTAAATCTCAAGATAAGCCTGTCCTCGAAGCTCTCGATGCAGACTACCAAAGAGATTTCGCTGCGCTTCGCGACAAACTTGTCGATAAATTATTGCTTATTCTCGGCGAACAAAAGTCTGCTGGTGTATTCAATAACTTTAAAGAAGAGTTGATCAAAAAAGGAACAAAATTCAGTAACAAAGCACTTAGTGCATTAGATTACTCTATTGTCAATCCGCTCAACTGGACAGCCGACACCGAAACCAACCAATTGATTTCACGTGTTATTCACAACTTTAACATCAAAGCCAACGATTTACTAGGTATCTACAAACGAAAAAAATTCCATATTTCTGTCGGAGATGAACTCCCTGCCGGAATCGTGAAATTAGCGAAAGTATATGTTGCCAAAAAACGCAAGTTGAAAGTTGGTGACAAGATGGCGGGTCGTCACGGTAACAAAGGTATTGTGGCCAATATCGTTCGTCAAGAAGATATGCCATTCCTAGAAGACGGAACACCTGTTGACATCGTTCTCAATCCACTAGGGGTACCATCTCGTATGAACCTTGGTCAGATCTATGAAACCGTTCTTGCTTGGGCTGGTGAAAAACTAGGTGTCAAGTTCGCAACTCCAATTTTTGATGGTGCCAAGCCAGAAGAAATCAATGAATGGACAGACAAAGCAGGCGTTCCACGTTCAGGTAAAACTTACCTCTACGACGGCGGAACCGGCGAGCGTTTCCACCAACCGGCAACAGTTGGTATCATCTACATGTTGAAACTTTCTCACATGGTAGACGACAAAATGCACGCGCGTTCTATCGGTCCATACTCTCTTATTACCCAACAACCATTGGGTGGTAAAGCACAGTTTGGTGGTCAGCGTTTTGGTGAGATGGAAGTTTGGGCATTGGAAGCATTTGGTGCTGCCAATATCCTTCAGGAAATCCTTACCGTGAAATCCGATGACGTCATGGGCCGTGCTAAAGCTTATGAATCTATTGTAAAAGGCGACAACATTCCAGAACCAGGTATTCCTGAGTCCTTCAATGTATTGTTACACGAATTACGTGGCTTGTGCCTTAACGTATCAATGGATTAATTCAAAATACTAACGTAAATAGTCGAGATCAAATGGCTTTCAAAAAAGAAACCCCAAAAAAGCAAAGCAGCTTCAACAAAATCACCATCTCCTTGGCTTCTCCAGAGGTCATTTTGGAGCATTCTAGTGGTGAAGTTTTGAAACCTGAAACCATCAACTACCGCACCTATAAACCGGAGCGTGATGGCTTGTTCTGTGAGCGCATTTTTGGACCTGTTAAAGATTACGAATGCCACTGTGGTAAATACAAACGTATCCGTTATAAAGGTATTGTATGTGACCGCTGTGGTGTAGAAGTAACCGAAAAGAAAGTACGTCGTGAGCGCATGGGACACATCTCTTTGGTGGTTCCGGTTGCACACATCTGGTACTTCCGTTCGCTTCCAAATAAAATCGGTTATTTGTTGGGCTTGCCTACCAAAAAATTGGACCAAATCATCTATTACGAGCGTTATGTTGTCATCCAAGCTGGTGCAGTTACCGGTACTGACAAATGGGCCGATGTCAAGAAAATGGACTTCATCACTGAAGAAGAGTACCTCGACATGCTCGATTTGCCAGAATTAGCCAACAACCACTACCTCGACGACACGGACCCTAACAAATTCATCGCCAAAATGGGTGCTGAAGCACTTTATGATTTGTTAGCTGGCCTCAACCTCGAAGAAATGTCTTACGACCTTCGTGCAAAAGCTGAAAACGAAACTTCAGTTCAGCGTAAAAACGAAGCCTTGAAGCGTTTGCAAGTAATTGAAGCTATGCGCGATTCCCAAAAACGCATTGACAACCGTCCAGAATGGATGATTGTGAAAGTGGTTCCAGTTATTCCACCAGAATTACGTCCTTTAGTTCCGCTAGATGGTGGCCGTTTTGCAACTTCTGACCTCAATGACCTCTACCGTCGAGTAATCATCCGCAACAACCGCTTGAAGCGTTTGATCGAGATCAAAGCACCAGAAGTGATCTTACGCAATGAAAAACGTATGTTGCAAGAGGCCGTAGATTCACTTTTCGACAACTCAAGAAAATCTTCAGCTGTCAAAACAGAATCAAACCGCGCCCTCAAATCCCTTTCTGACTCTTTGAAAGGTAAGCAAGGTCGTTTCCGTCAAAACTTACTTGGTAAACGTGTCGATTATTCAGCACGTTCGGTAATTGTTGTCGGTCCAGATTTGAAACTTCACGAATGTGGTTTGCCAAAAGACATGGCTGCAGAGCTCTACAAGCCGTTTATTATCCGTAAAATGATTGAGCGCGGTATTGTAAAGACCGTTAAATCAGCTAAGAAAATTGTTGACCGCAAAGAACCAGTAGTTTGGGATATCTTAGAAAACGTATTGAAAGGTCACCCAGTTCTCTTGAACCGTGCCCCTACGCTTCACCGTCTAGGTATTCAAGCTTTCCAACCAAAATTAATCGAAGGAAAAGCAATTCGCTTGCATCCACTCGTCACAACGGCATTCAACGCCGACTTCGATGGTGACCAAATGGCGGTGCATTTACCACTTGGTAATGCCGCAATCTTGGAAGCACAAATGCTTATGTTGGCATCGCACAACATCCTTAACCCTGCAAATGGCGCGCCTATCGCGGTACCTTCTCAAGACATGGTCTTGGGTCTGTATTACATCACGAAAGGAAAACGCTCTACTGAAACCGAAGTCGTTAAAGGTGAAGGTGGTATCTTCTATTCTCCAGAAGAAGTCATCATTGCTTACAACGAAGGTAAACTTGATTTGCATGCGCATGTCAAAGTTAAAACCTATGATTTAGGTGCAGACGGACAACCTTGCCTCATGATGGTTGAAACAACATGTGGTCGTGTCATGTTTAATAACAAAGTTCCACTTCAAGTAGGATTCATCAACGACGTAATGACTAAAAAAGCATTGCGTGACATCATCGGTGAAGTATTGAAAGTTTGTGGTACTTCTAGAACTGCTCAATTCCTTGACGATATCAAGCAACTCGGTTACGAAATGGCCTTCAAAGGTGGTCTTTCTTTTAACCTTGACGATATCATCATTCCTAAAGAAAAAGAAATCCTCGTTGCTAAGGCTGAAACCGAAGTGAAAGAAGTCATGATGAACTACAACATGGGTCTGATCACGAACAACGAGCGCTACAACCAAATCATTGATATCTGGACGCATACCAACTCGCGTTTGACACACACCCTCATGGAACAACTCAAGAGTGACCGCCAAGGTTTCAACTCTATCTACATGATGTTCGATTCCGGTGCCCGTGGTTCAAAAGAGCAAATACGCCAGTTGTCAGGTATGCGTGGCTTGATGGCTAAACCGCAAAAATCTGGTGCATCTGTACAAGAGATCATCGAGAACCCGATCTTATCCAACTTTAAAGAAGGACTTTCGATCCTCGAGTACTTTATCTCTACCCACGGTGCGCGTAAAGGTTTGGCCGATACAGCCCTCAAAACTGCCGATGCAGGTTACCTTACACGTCGTTTGGTCGATGTCGCACAAGATGTGGTCATCAACTCAAACGATTGTGGTACGCTGCGCGGTATTGTAGCTACCTCTTTAAAGAAAAACGACGAAGTTGTAGAACCATTGTACGACCGAATCCTTGGCCGCACCTCTGTTCATGACGTATACATGCCAGATACCGACGAGGTAATCGTACATGCAGGTGACCTCATTTCAGAAGACGTCGCGAAAGCCATTGAAAAAGCAGGTATTGAAGAAGTTGAAATTCGTTCTGTACTTACTTGCGAAATGCGTCGTGGTGTATGTTCTAAGTGTTATGGCCGCAACTTAGCGAACCATCGCTTGGCTCAAATCGGTGACTCCGTTGGTGTAATCGCAGCACAGTCAATCGGTGAACCAGGAACTCAGCTGACACTCCGTACCTTCCACGTTGGTGGTACTGCATCTAACATTGCCGATATCTCTGACCTCAAAGCCAAGGCGAACGGTAAACTCGAAATCGATGAAATCCGTACAATTGAGCGCAAAAATGCCGATGGTACTGAACGCGTTATCGTAGTTGGACGTTCTGCCGAATTGCGCATTACCGATGAGAAAACAGGCATCGTTGTCATGACGACTAACGTTCCTTACGGATCTGACCTTATGGTGAAGAACAATACCAAAATTAAAAAAGGTGATGTCATCTGTAAATGGGACCCGTACAATGCACTTATCATTGGCGAAGTTGCTGGTAAAGTTGTATTTGATGGCATCATCGAAAACATTACTTTCCGCGAAGAAGTCGATGAGCAAACAGGCTTTACCGAGAAAGTAATTATCGAATCTCGCGACAAGAAAAAATCACCAGCTATCCATATCATCGACCCTAAAACAAAAGAAGTGCTCCGCGAATACTCTATTCCGGTCAATGCGCACATCTCTGTTGCAGAAGGTGACAAAATTGAAGCAGGTGACATCTTAGTAAAAATCCCTCGTTCAGCTGGTAAAACAGGAGATATCACCGGTGGTTTACCACGTGTAACCGAATTATTCGAAGCAAGAAACCCTTCTAATCCAGCTGTTGTCTCTGAAATCGATGGTACGGCTACGTACGGAACCGTTAAACGCGGTAACCGCGAAATCATCATTACTTCTAAACTTGGTGAACTTCGCAAATACCTCGTTCCACTTTCCAAACACATCCTTGTTCAGCAAAACGACTACGTTCGCGCCGGACAACCACTCTCTGATGGTGCAATTACACCAAACGACATCCTCAACATTGAAGGTCCGACAAAAGTACAAGAGTACATCGTCAACGAAATTCAAGAGGTATATCGCTTACAAGGTGTAAAAATCAACGACAAGCACTTCGAAGTAATTGTACGTCAAATGATGTTGAAAGCTGAAATCATCGAATCAGGAGACACCCGTTTCCTCGAAGGTCAAAGCGTTCACAAAGCTGACATCATGGAAGCAAACGACGAATTGTACGGCTTAATGTTTGTGATTGACTCAGGCGACTCCACTGAACTTAAAAATGGTCAGTTGGTAAGTGTGCGTCGTTTGCGCGACGAAAACTCACGCTTGAAGCGCGAAGACAAGCAATTGATAGAAGCACGCGAAGCCATGCCAGCAACATCTACACCTTTGTTGCAAGGTATCACACGCGCTTCACTTCAAACACAGTCCTTCATTTCTGCAGCATCTTTCCAAGAGACAACCAAAGTACTCAACGAAGCAGCGATCTCCGGAAAAGAAGACCACTTGTTAGGCTTGAAAGAAAATGTAATTGTTGGTCACCTCATTCCTGCGGGTACAGGTGTGCGCCATTTCCAAAACCTCATCGTTGGTTCGAAAGAAGCATACGAAGAATTAATGGAAGAGGCTCAATAAGCCAAATGATTCATAGGTTTAAAAGGCGGTCTGTAAAGACCGCCTTTTTTTATGAGATTCTTCCCCAGTTGGGTTTGTTCTTTAATACTTCGCGCAAGGCCTGATTCAGCAAGGTATTTTCTGGGGCGGTGAGTTGTGGATCAGCAGCAAGGATATCACGTGCTTTCTCGCGTGCCAATTGTACCAACTGACCATCTCTTGCTAAATCGGCAATTTTGAGGGCCAGCGCACCGCTTTGTTGTGTGCCCATGAGGTCGCCAGGACCGCGCAATTGCAGGTCAACTTCTGCGAGCACAAAACCATCGTTGCTGCTCACCATCGTGTCCATGCGTTTTTGTGCTTCCTTGGAAATACCGTCGCCCGTCATTAAAATACAATAGGATTTTTTGGCGCCACGACCCACGCGTCCGCGTAACTGGTGCAATTGGGAGAGACCAAAACGCTCGGCACTTTCTATGACCATTACCGATGCGTTCGGGACATTCACCCCAACTTCAATTACAGTAGTTGCGACCATAATGTGTGTATGCCCTTGAACAAATTGCTGCATTTCAGCTTCTTTGTCAGCGGGTTTCATTTTACCATGCACCATACTGATTTGGTAACCTAAGGGCTTGAAGAACTCCTCAATTTGAGCATATCCATCTTCTAAGTTTTTGAAATCAAGCTTTTCAGATTCTTGGATCAGTGGATATACAATATAGGCCTGACGCCCCAACTGAAGTTGTTCATGGATAAACGTCAGTAGCTTAGCGCGGTGGTTTTCGCGTCGGTGAATGGTATGGATTGGCTTTCTCCCCGGTGGCAATTCATCTATTACCGAGACGTCAAGATCACCGTAAAAGGTCATGGCGAGAGTTCTTGGTATGGGGGTAGCAGTCATGATCAAGACATGCGGTGGCGTTGTATTTTTTCTCCACATTTTGGCGCGCTGTGCAACGCCAAACCGATGCTGTTCATCGATGACAACTAATCCGAGGTTCTTAAATTGAACGGTGTCTTCTAGCAAGGCATGGGTGCCAATAAGTAAGTCAATTTCGCCAGATAACAAGCCTTCATGAATTCTGGTGCGTTCTGCTTTTTTAGTTGACCCTGTAAGAAGGGCAACTTTGATATCCATATCTCTGAGTAGTTCTGAAATACCAATAAAATGTTGGTTGGCTAAGATCTCGGTAGGTGCCATTAGCGCCCCTTGAAGCTCGTTTCCTTTAGCTAATAGCAGACAAAGCAATGCAACAAGTGTTTTACCACTGCCCACATCACCTTGTAATAAGCGGTTCATGTGGGTTCCTTCACCTAAATCTTTTCTGATTTCTTTCAAAACTCTTTTTTGAGCGCCAGTAAGTTCAAAGGGAAGATGATGCGCATAAAAATTCATAAAGGCGGCTCCTACTTCCTTGATCGGATAACCCTTTAACTTTTGAGTTCTAGCACCTTTCCGTAGTAAAAGCTCTAATTGTAAAAAAAATAGCTCTTCCCATTTTAAACGATAACGAGCGGCTTTGATCAGGATTTCAGAACCAGGTTGGTGAATTTCTCGTAGTGCTTTGATGCGGGCTAGCAAGTTCAGTTCTGTACAAATTGAGTTTGGAAGTGTTTCTGGAATTTGATTGGCGAGTTGTTCGAATAGATGGCCAATGAGTTTACTTATTCCTTTGCTATTCAGTCCTTTGTGCTGGCATTTTTCTGTGCTTGGGTAAAACGATTCAAAGCCTTTCCGTTCCAATCCGGGCACAACCTTAAGTAATTCGGGATGCGGAATATTCCAGTTATTTTGGAAAAACTTGGGTTTGCCAAAAACAATAAATTCGTCTTGTATATTGAGGTTTCCCTTGATCCATTGAAAGCCCTGAAACCAGACTAAATCGATTGTTCCGGAACCATCTGTGAAACGGCCGAGTAGTTTCTTTTGTCGTCCACTACCCATTTCGCTGATGTGCGTAAATCGACCTTTGAGTTGGACATATTGATCCTCGGCATTGATGAGCGCAATGTCATGAAATGCACTTCGGTCTTGGTAGCGGTAAGGGAAATGATACAGTAAATCTTGGAACGTGTAAATTCTGAGTTCTTCTTGAAGTACTTGCGCTTTTTGAGGCCCAACTCCTTTTAAATAGGCAATAGGCGTGGCGAGTAGCGCGTTCATAATTAGGGTTTATTTCCAAAAACCCATTTGGTTGAACTTTTCGATGCGTTCGTCGATGCGTTCTTCCGGATTTTTGGCATCTAGTTCTTTCAAGTAACCATGCAGTTTGTCGCGGAGTATGCTGAACATTTCGTCTTGAGCTCTGTGTGCACCATTACTTGGTTCAGTAATAACGTCGTCCACAAGTCCATTTTGTTTCATGTCTGTGGAAGTAAGCTTGAGCGCAGAGGCAGCGATTTCTTTGTAATTCCAGGATCGCCATAGTATAGAGGAGCAACTTTCTGGTGAAATGACAGAATACCATGTATTCTCGAGCATGACCACTTTGTCTCCGACGCCAATGCCGAGTGCGCCACCCGAAGCTCCTTCGCCGATGATCACACAAATGACCGGTACTTTCAAGCGCATCATTTCGTAGATGTTGCGCGCAATGGCTTCTCCTTGGCCGCGTTCTTCCGCTTCTAGGCCAGGGAAGGCACCAGGAGTATCGATGAAAGTTACAATTGGCTTGTTGAACTTCTCTGCTAATTTCATGAGACGCAAAGCTTTGCGGTAGCCTTCTGGGTTTGGCATGCCAAAGTTGCGGTATTGGCGCATTTTGGTATTGATGCCTTTTTGTTGCCCTATGAACATTACGCTGCGGCCGTCTAGGAGTCCGAAACCACCCACCATTGCTTTGTCGTCTTTAACGTTGCGGTCACCATGGAGTTCTTGGAACTGACCGTTGGTGAGCGCATTGATGTAAGCTAAGGTGTAGGGTCTGTCTGGATGGCGCGAGAGTTGCACGCGTTGCCAAGGGGTGAGGTTGGCAAATACTTCTTTGGTTTTGGCTGCAAGTACCTCTTCTAGTTCTGAGATTTTATCATGCATGTCTACGTCTGTCTGAGTAGAAAGCGTACGCGTTTGTTCGATTTGTTCTTCAAGTTCGCGTAGCGGTTCTTCAAAATCCAAATAGGTTGTGCTCATAATTTTCTTATTTCGTGCAACAAAAATAAGGATTTTCGCCAATTGCTTATCTTTACAACATGATCTTGTATCCTCCTGCAAAAATCAACCTCGGTTTACACATCCTCGCCAAGCGCCCTGACGGCTATCACGAGATAGAAACCATCATGGCTGCAATTCCTTTTTGCGACATTTTAGAAATCACGGTTGCCGCTCAAGATGAGTTCAGTCATACAGGTATCCAAGTTCCTTCGGATGGCCAACCAAACTTATGTCAAAGAGCGGTAACGCTTATCCGGCAGCAAAAAGAATTTCCAAATGTGTGCATTCATTTGCGCAAACAAATACCTGTTGGTGCAGGGCTCGGCGGAGGTTCTGCAGATGCTAGTTATACACTGTCAGGCCTCAATGCGCTTTTTAATTTGGGTTATTCCGAAACTGAGCTCGAAAATTTTGCTGCGCAATTGGGTAGTGATTGTCCTTTCTTCATCAAAGGTGGCTTGCAATTGGCAAAGGGCAGGGGAGAATTATTGACCAAATTAGAACCATTCGGAAAATCTGTTTATTTGGTACTTTGTAATCCTAAAATCCATGTTTCTACAGCTAATGCATATGCTGGAGTCAGGCCGCTGGCCAATAGAGCATCTTTACTCGAAACTTACAAATCAAAAGGAATTGAAAGTATTCAAAATGATTTCGAATCTTCTGTTTTCCAATCCTTTCCTGAAATTCAAGATCTTAAGAACGCGTTGCTCAGTGCAGGCGCTTTTTATGCAGCGATGTCTGGTAGCGGGTCTAGTGTATTTGCATTATTTGAGATGGATTTTGAGATCAACTTACCCGAAGAAGTAGATCAATTCGTCATATATAAAGGTAGTTGGCGATTTTGATTTTTAAGCAATTCCTTATAAGT
>JBIIBL010000070.1:0-11019 GCA_044239425.1 Crocinitomicaceae bacterium
TTATTTCCCCTTAGGTTTATACCCCAATATTATTTGAATTTATCCTTAAATTAATTTGTTTTAGAAATATTTTCATATTTTTGAACTTGTCAATCTGACACTAAGTATTATTAACCTATTAATTAATTAAGTATGAAGAAAATTTTTACACTTCTAACGGCTCTTGTTTTAGGAGCTACTTCCTACGCGCAATTTGCGTCTGTAGGTATCATCGGTTCTGCTGTACCACCGTATGACTGGTCTGTAGATATCGACATGTTAACACTTGACGGCGAAACCTATGCTGGTATCGTTACTTGTGTAGACGGCGCAGCTAAATTCCGTCAGGACGACGCTTGGACAATCAACTGGGGATCAACTACTTTTCCTGCAGGTCTTGGCACACAAGGTGGTGCTGATATTCCTGTGCCAGCAGGCACTTACCTCGTTGTTTTCAACAAAACAACTGGTGCATACAGCTTCCAAACAACCTTCGATGTTACTTACAAAGTAGACGTTACAAACTACCTTACTGCGAACACACTTGCTGCGAACGGTATCCGTGTAGGTGGTAACTTTACTGACAACGGCGCAACAGTTGCTGCTGGTCCAGTTGCTAACTGGTCTCCAGGCGATGCTAACTCTGCAATGACAGACGAAGGCAACAACATCTGGTCAATCACAGTTTCTTACCCTGTTGCTTCTATTGGCGCAACTCAGTTCTACAAATTCGTAAATGGTGACTGGGGTGCTAACGAAGGTACTGATGCTGCTAACACTATCGCAGTTGACTCTTGTGGTGTTGACGACGGTAATGGTAACATCAATCGTACTTACGCTTTGATGCCAGGTACTGTATGTTATGTATGGGATGCATGTACAGCTTGTGGTGTTTCAGTTGCTGAAAATGCAATTGCTAACCTTACTGTTGCTCCAAACCCTGCAACTGATGTTGTAAACTTCACATTCGAAGCAAACAATGCAGCTATTGCTACTGTAACTATCTTTGATCTTGCTGGTAAAGCTATAGCTACACAAACTGTTGCTACTTCTGCTACTACAACTGTAGAAATGAACACGACTGCATTGCAGGCTGGTTCTTACATCTACAACGTTGTTGCTGGTGACAAAGTTGCTACAGGCAAATTGATCAAACAATAAGCCAACGCGAAAATTTTTCAAAAGCCTGGGTGTTTACACCCGGGCTTTTTTAGTCTTATCTTAAACCTTTTTATAAATTCCTTTGTGATGAAAAAGCAACTTTTTTTATTGTTTTCTTTCTTAACAAGCGCCACATTTTTACAAGCGCAAATCTTAGAATTGAATCCGGCTTTTCCGACGGTGAACGATGTTGTAACCATCACCTACGATGCCACACAAGGAAACGCTGCATTGGTTGGTCAGTCTCAAATCTATTGTCATGCTGGGCTCATCACTTCTGCCAGCACTTCGCCTACCAACTGGCAATTTGTTCAAGGAAACTGGGGTACCGTAGACCCAGAGGTAGCCATGAACAACATTGGCAATAACAAACACACCATAACTATCGACATAGATCAATTCTATGGCTTTCCAGCGGGCACAAATGTGCAGAAACTGGCTTTTGTATTCCGCAACGCATCTGGAAATATCGTTGGAAGAGCAGCAGATGGCAGCGACATCTATTATGATATGTATCCGGTCAATGCGGGTTTACTTGCCAGTTTCTTTCACCCGACAGCCAGTACAATTTTAGATATCAATGAACAACTTGCCATTGATGCTGCGGCTAACCAGTCAGCTACACTTACGTTAAAAGAAGACGGCGTTGTTTTGCAAACGCTGAGCAATGCGACTCAACTCAATTACAACCTTACGGCCACAAGTGCCGGAACACATCTTTTAGAATTCATTGCCGACAACGGCACAACACAAATCATCGATACTGCCTATTACACCGTGAACCCAATTGTGGTTCCACAAAACCCAACCTATAGCAATTTGCAAAACGGCATCAACTACATCAATGATACAACTGTTGTTTTGCAATTACATGCTCCTCAGAAAGAACATATTTATGTCATTGGAGATTTCAATTCTTGGACACCAACGACGAACTATCATATGAACCTCGCCACCAACAACACTACTTGGTGGTTGGAAATAACTGGCCTCACAGCTGGTCAAAAATACGGGTATCAATACCTCATCGACGGTAATATGCGTTTTGCCGATCCACTTAGCACGCTCATTTTGGATCCAAATAACGACAACAATATCGGTGCAGCAACCAATCCAAATCCGCATCCTTACCCAATGGGTCTCACTACTGGTTTTGTTTCGATTATGCAACCAGGTGCTCAGCCATATAATTGGGCTGTTACTAATTTTACGGCTCCCGAGAAGAAAGATCTTGTTATCTATGAATTATTGGTTCGAGATTTTGTCGTCAAACGCAATTATCAAACATTGATTGACACTCTTGATTATCTCAGTAAATTAGGAATAAATGCCATCGAACTCATGCCTCCTGGAGAGTTCGAAAATAATGAAAGCTGGGGTTACAACCCATCATTTCATATGGCCCTTGATAAATACTATGGCACGCCAGAAAAATTCAAAGAATTTATCGATTCTTGTCATGCAAGAGGAATTGCAGTCATTGTCGATATGGTTTTAAACCATGCTTTTGGACAAAGCCCAATGGTCAATATGTACTGGGATGCAGCCAACAACCGCCCTGCAGCCAACAACCCTTGGTTCAATGCCATTTGTCCGCACGAGCCTTATTGCTGGGGCTATGATTACGATCATACGCGTTTAGCCGTTCAGCAATACATCGATCAAGTGAATCGCTATTGGGTAGAAACCTACAACATTGATGGCTTCCGTTTCGACTACACAAAAGGATTTATCAATAATGCCAACGGCTACAGTATGGAGCGCATCAATTTGCTCAAGCGCATGGCCGACGAAATTTGGGCTTATAAACCAAATGCGTATATCATCTTAGAGCATTGGTGCGACAACTCCGAGGAGGAGCAACTAGCTGATTATGGCATGATGCTCTGGGGCAACGTAACTCATGGTTATCAACAAGCATTAATGGGCTTTCCTAATGCGTCAAATATCAGTTCCGGTATATACACCAACCGCGGTTGGTCTGTACCGCATTTGGTTTCTTATGCGGAGAGTCATGACGAAGAGCGCACTATGTTTGAAGCGCTTACATATGGCAATAATACAAATAGTACACACAATGCACGCAACCTTTATACTGCGCTGGGTAGAGCACAAGCTTTAGGTGTTATCTTTTTAACGCAGCCTGGTCCGCGCATGCTTTGGCAATTTCAGGAATTGGGTTATGATATTTCTATTGATGTACCTTGTCGTGTTTGCAATAAGCCTATTCTTTGGAATTACTACACCCAAGCCAGAAGACGACAGCTTTACGATGTCTATGCTGCAACCCTTGCACTCCGAAATGAACACGAAACCTTCCGTTCTTTGAGCTTTCAGTACAGTCTTACAGGTGCGGTAAAAAGAGTGAATATGAACCACAGTAGTATGAATGGAGTTTCTATGGCAAATTTTGCAACGAGCACACAAAGCGGTATACCAAGTTTTCAGCACGCAGGATGGTGGTACGAGTACTTTACTGGCGACAGCATTAATGTCACCAATGCATTGGCACCGATTAGCTTGACAGCAGGTGAGTACCGCATTTACACCGATGTCAAATTGGACAAGCCTGTGATCACAGAAGCACCTGTCTCTGTGGAAGAATTGTTGGTGTCAGCCTTTGAATTGAAAGTTTTCCCTAATCCTGCACAACAAAGCGTTAACCTTGGGTTTACTTCCTTGAGCATCGAACCTTATGACATCTTACTTCTCAATGAAGCGGGTCAAGTTGTCGTTCAAAAAAGAGGAACCACCGCAATTGGCAATAACCAAATCGACTTCAATTTAGAAATATTGTCTGCTGGCTCTTACCATTTCTTGGTAAAAGTGGGCAATGCAATGGCCAATGAAGGCTTTATCAAAGTAGAATAAAGTCAATGTTCTATAGATTCCGGTTTCTCCTTTTTATTTTCTTTTGTACGCGGCTTGTTTGGGCCCAAATTCCACAACCGGCTTTTAATTTGGCGTTTATCCAAAGCGAAGTTGCAAGCGTTCATATTGATATTGACCCCGACTCCTTGAATTTATTGCTTGGCGATAGCCTATATGCCGCGCACGAATTTATGGCAACGGTTAGCTATCAAAGTTCGCTCTTGAATCAAACCATCGATAGCATTGGATTTAGAGCGAGAGGGAATACCTCATTGGCTTCTCAAAAAAAATCATTTAAACTCGATTTCAATAGGTTCATTTCAGGTCAGAAGTTTCAAGGTTTGGAAGAAATAAATTTGAATGGTGAGCACAACGATGTTTCCATCATGCGTACTTTTCTCGCTCAGCATCTGCTCCGCTCCGCAAATTTACCCGCTTCGAGAACAAGCTATATTCAACTTTACGTCAATAATGAATACAAAGGATTATATGTCAATATCGAACACATCGACGACGAATTTTTAGACCTGCGCTTTCAGGGTCAGGCAAATGGAAATCTTTGGAAATGTGCATATGGAGCCGATTTATCTTGGTGGGGATCAAATCCGACGAATTATCAGAATATTTATGAATTGAAGACCAATAAAGACAGCGCCGATTATTCCGCTTTGGTTCATTTCATTGACGTGCTTAACAATACCCCAGCAAGTAGTTTTGCTTGCGCTATTCAAGATGTCTTTGATGTCGATTTATTCTTACGCAATATTGCTTTAGAAATACTAATGGGGCAATGGGATGGTTATGCTTACAACAAGAATAACTTTTATCTCTATCAGCGCGAAAGCGACGGCAAGATGGTGTATTTATCCTATGACCTCGACAATACATTTGGAATAGATTGGTTCAATATCAATTGGGCATTGCGCAATGTTTACACTTGGGCGCCAAGCAACCAAGCACGACCACTCTATTCTAAATTGTTAGCAGTTCCGTATTTCAGAGATCGCTTTACTTATCACATGATGGATTTACTGGACTCCGTATGGAATGTCGGTGCTTTACAAAGCTTGCTCGAAGATCAACAACAATTAATTAGCCCTGCCGCACTGGCCGATGACTACAAAGGCTATGATTACGGCTTTTCCGATCAAGATTTTTTAAATGCACTTGAACTAACTTGGGGCGCACATGTCAAATCAGGGATCATTCCCTATTTACAAAACCGCAAAACTAGCGCGCTTTCGCAACTCAGTACTTATCAGAGCTTGCCAAATCCTTGTACAATTGGTTTGGATGAAAATACTGAAACGAATGTAAAATTACTTTTTGTGACCGATATTTTGGGCAGAGAAATTGACCCAAACACCAAAAATTGCATTAAAATTTTAAACTTTGAAAATGGAACCCAACAACGCATTTATGAAATTGATTAACCTTGCTCTTTGTCTTCTTTTTACTTCCTTAGCTTATACCCAAGGATTCAAACATGTAGAGCCTAGTAATTGGTGGGTAGGGATGGAGCACCATCGTGTACAGGTATTGCTCCACGGTCAAGAAATTGCAAAATATAAAGTTGAGGTTTCAGGCCTCAATATCCTAGAAGAAATCCGCACAGAAAACCCCAATTATATTTTTGTAACTCTTGAAACAAAAGACAAGGTTGCGGGCACGTATCCAATTCGTCTAATGGATAAGAAAAAGATCATTGCAACGCATGATTTTAAGCTAGATGAACGCATTGAAAATAGCAAGTATCGCCAGAGTTTTAACAGTTCAGATGTCATGTATTTGTTAATGCCAGATCGTTTTGCAAATGCCAATGAGGGTTTAGATACGCATCCTGATACCAAAGAGGCCGCTGACCGTTCGAACCCAAGTGGGCGTCATGGCGGCGACATTATTGGAATCGTGCAGCGCCTTAGTTACATCAAAGAATTGGGCGCCACCACCATCTGGACCACTCCCTTACTCGAGGACAACGAACCAACTTATTCTTATCATGGTTATGCGCAATCTGATTTATATAAAATTGATCCACGATATGGCAATAATTCTTGGTTCAAGGAAATGGTCTTGGAAGCGCACCGTCAAGGCTTGAAGGTCATCAAGGACGAAGTGCCAAACCATTGGTCGAGCAAGCACTGGATGATCCAAGATCTGCCCACAGCCACCTGGATTCATCAGTTTGATCAGTTTACACGTTCAAGCTACCGCACCACCACGCAATTTGACCCATATGCTTCAAAAGCAGATCAAAAAGCATCTGCCGATGGTTGGTTTGATACGACTATGCCCGATATGAATCAACAAAATCCGTTGTTGCTGACTTATTTGATTCAAAATACCATTTGGTGGATAGAATACGCCCATTTGGATGGCTTGCGCGTCGATACCTACTCATATAATGACAAAGATGCAGTTGCTCAATGGACAGAAGCCATCATGAACGAGTATCCCAATTTGAATATCGTTGGCGAAGTCTGGATGCACGACCAAGCACAAATGTCATTTTGGCAAAAGGACAGCCCAATTGGTGCGCTTCAAGGTTTCAATAGCCAGATGCCTTCTGTTATGGATTTCACCTTACACGACGCCATGATGCAAGCATGGAAAGAACAAGAGCAAGGTTGGGACCAAGGCATGGTGCGTTTTTACGAGAATTTTACGCAAGATTACCTCTATGCAAATCCACAAAACTTGTTGGTTTTCATGGAGAACCACGATACGCAAAGATTCAATGAATCTTACCCCGATTTAGCTGATTACAAAATGGCCCTGGCTTTGATTGCCACTACCAGAGGGATCCCACAAATTTATTACGGTTCTGAAATCGGCATGAAAGGTAGCAAAGCAGTAGGCGATGCGGATATTCGTAGAGACTTTCCAGGTGGTTGGGCAACAGATCAGCATACTGCATTTTGCAGCAATGATGACACAAAATGTAGGGCTTATCAGACCGGAAGAACTCCTGAAGAAGAAGCTTATTTTCAGTATACCAAATCATTACTCAACTGGAGAAAAGGACAAAAGGTTATTCACGAAGGAAAGCTCCTGCAATTTGTGCCTCAAAATAACGTGTATGTGTATTTTCGCTACCTAGAGCCCATTAAAGAAATGGGTCAACCAGCTGAGGTGATCATGGTGGTCATCAATAATTCAACGAAAGAGCAAACGCTTTCATGGTCTCGCTTTGCAGAGGGTTTGCATGGATTTGAAAAAGGGAAGGACGTACTCAATAATCAAACCTTTGATTTCGAGCAGCCGAGCGGCACCATTCCACCAAAAACTTCTTATATCATCAAACTACACAATTGATATGCGTTTCACTTTTCTTTTATTTGTCGTTTTATTTGGGCTGAACTCGGTACTTGCCCAAAACCCGAACCGCCAGTTTGTAAAGATCGAACTTACTGAGCAAGGTGCAGAAATTCAAGTTTCAGATGGGAAATATGTTGTGGCTTTGTTGTCTGAGCACATCATTCAAAGCGCTTTCTTTCCGAAAGGAACTTCTGAAAAAATGGACAGTTCACATGCGGTACTTTTGCAAGCTCAAGTAAATCCTTGGGAACTTCAAGAAGTACAAACCGATGCCGTAAAAGAAGGCAAATCCAAAATGTACATTCTTAAAAGTGGCGCTATTGGGGTCAAGATCACTACAAAGCCGTTTGACGTTTCCTATTTCTATAAAACCACTGAAGTATCAGAGGCGCAGGGTTTTTATTTTGATCAAACTCCAAAAATTGAATTCGATTTAAGTACCGAGGAGCAACTGATGGGCGCTGGTGCACGCGTGTTGGGCATGAACCGCCGAGGCTACCGCTTGCAATTGTACAACCGCGCGCACTACGGTTACGAGACCCATTCAGAGCTTATGAATTTCACGATACCAATTGTACTTTCAGATAAGGGCTATGCATTACATTTTGACAATCCACAAATTGGATGGCTTGACCTCGATTCAAAAAAGCAAAACAAACTCACCTATGAAGTCATCGGGGGGCCTTTGCGCTACCAAGTGGTTTTTTCTGATAATTGGAAAGACCTCACCAACTCTCTCACTGCCTTGCTAGGCCGCCAGCCGCTTCCGGCACGCTGGACGCTCGGAAATTTTGCCAGTCGCTTTGGTTATCATTCTGAAACTGAAGCACAGCAGGTTGTAGCCGAATTCAGAAAACAACAAATTCCTTTAGATGCCATCATTTTTGACCTTTATTGGTTTGGCAAAGACATACAAGGTACGCTTGGAAACTTAGAGTTCTTTAGAGATTCCTTTCCGAATGGCGAACAAATGATTGCCGATTTCAGAAGTCAAAATGTCAAGACCATTCTCATCACCGAGCCCTTCATTCTAACTACCTCCAAAAAATGGCAAGAAGCCAATCGCATGAAGTTGCTTGGCACCGATACGCTTGGCAATTCTTACCGCTATGATTTTTATTTCGGAAACACAGGGCTTGTCGATCTGTACAAGCCGGAAGCGCGCACTTGGTTTTGGGAAATTTACAAACAGTTCCACACTTACGGTGCAGCAGGTTTTTGGGGAGATCTCGGCGAGCCAGAAGTGCATCCCACTAAACTAAAGCATGGCGATAAATGGGCAGATGAAGTCCATAATATTTACGGCCACGACTGGGCGCGTTTGCTCTACGAAGGCTACAGAAAAGACTACCCTGCTGAAAGACCGTTTATTTTAATGCGCGCAGGTTATTCAGGTTCGCAGCAATACGGCATGGTGCCATGGTCTGGAGATGTCAGCCGAACATGGGGCGGCCTCAAACCACAAATGGAAATCTCGCTGCAAATGGGCTTGCAAGGAATGGCCTATATGCATTCAGATCTCGGTGGTTTTGCCGGTGCGAACAAAGATCCTGAGCTTTATGTGCGCTGGTTGCAATACGGTGTTTTTCAGCCGATTTTCAGGCCGCATGCCCAACAAGAAGAGCCGAGCGAAGCTATTTTTAAAGATGCAAAGACCAAAGCGCTGGCCAAAGCTGCCATTGAATTGCGCTATCAAATGCTTCCGTACAATTACAGTATCGCCTACGAAAACCATCAAGCTGGCACGCCACTGCTCAGACCTATTTTCATGGAATTCTCTACGGCTAAATGGTCATTTTCTGAAACTGAAACCTACATGTGGGGACCGGCCTTTTTAGTGCATGCCATTACCGACTCCATGAGTTCATCAAAGGAAAAGGTTTATAAAACAAATCTCCCTGCTGATGCATCCTGGTTTGATTTTCATACAGGTCGTTTGGTTGTTAAATCAAAAGTAAATATGACCAATTATGGAAACTACAATGTAGTGTCTACAACAAAAACGCTCGATAATATTCCAATTTTTGTGCGTTCTGGGTCATTCATCCCAATGAGTCCAATTGTTCAAAGCACAGAACAATATCGAGATACAACTGCAATTTTACACTTTTACATCGATCCAAGTGCGGGTTCTGAATTAACTTCGTTTGTTTGGTACGAAGATGATGGCGCTACCTATGCTGCTGAATCGAAGGGTTTAGCAAAAAAGCTACACTGTAAATCCTCTACGCAAAGTAAAGTTTGTACAATGACCTTTACACCTGAAATAGGCGCCAATCTTTGGGAGAAATATTTCAATTTTAAATTGCTTGTCCACACCTCAACAGCTCCCAAACAAATTTTGATAGCCGATGAAAAGGTTAAGTTTAAATTCGATAAGAATACCGAAACCATTCAACTTAAAGATCATCCAAAATTAAAAATTGACAATAAGGATCTGCAAATTGAGCTTCAATGGTGATAACTTTTTCTTTGTGTCAACTTGACATTAAGAAAAAATAAAATATATTTGACTGATTAATCTGTTATAAACGCTAAAACGAAAACTATGCAAAAGAAAACTACTACAAGTTTTTTTGCCTTCTTGATGTTTTTTGGGTTTTCGGTAGTTGCGCTTGCGCAAACCGGAGTCCGTGGAACCATCACAGATGCCGCTGGAATCCCTTTATTCAATGCTTCGGTATTGGTAGAAGGCCAAGGCAAGGGCGCCGTATCCAATGACAAAGGATATTATGAAATTACAGGCCTTAAGGTGGGTACTTATAAGCTTGTCTACAAGTTCATGGGTTTTTCGCCGCAGTCTGAGGAAGTCACAATTGTTGCCAACCAAATGGTAAACAATGATTTTCAATTTGCCTCCAAAACACAAGACGTTGGAGATGTTGTTGTGATTGGTTACGGTACACAACGCACTAAAGACCTTACCGGCTCTGCAACAATCATCAATGAAAAGAACTTTGTTCAAGGATCTCTTGCCTCTCCAGAACAACTCGTTATGGGTAAAGTAGCGGGTCTCAAAGTAACATCAAACGATGGTGCGCCAGGTTCAGGTAGCACTTTGCGTTTGCGCGGTGGAACTTCTATCAATGCGTCAAACGATCCACTCATCGTTGTCGACGGAGTTCCTTTAGATAACGGCGGCATCGCAGGTGCAGCCAATCCTTTGTCCTTGATCAACCCTAATGATATCGCTTCTTTCGTGGTCTTAAAGGATGCTTCTGCTACGGCAATCTATGGTTCAAGAGCAGCAAATGGCGTTATTTTGATCACCACTAAGCGTGGCACGGCTTCAAACGATGTCAAGGTGGTCTTTGACTCCAAAACATCTGTTTCCACTATTGCTAAATACTTCGATGTTTTAAGTGCAGACTCACTTCGTAATCTTGTAAACGCTGTGGGTACCGCCCAACAAAAAGCCTTACTCGGCGACTCCAGCACAGATTGGCAAAAACAAGTTTTCCGCACTGCAGTTGTCACGGACAACAACGTATCTATCACAGGAGGAATCAAGAACTTCCCTTACCGTTTGTCTATCGGTAATCGTATGGATAACGGAATTTTAAAGAGAGATCAATTTGCACGTACTACTGTAAGCCTGAACATGAATCCAAGTTTATTGGATAAAACATTGCAAATCGAAGCAAACATGAAATATGTCCACACGGCATCTTTCTTTGCGAATCGCGGTGC
>JBIIBL010000027.1:0-24241 GCA_044239425.1 Crocinitomicaceae bacterium
GGTACCGATGTTGACGTGTGGTTTGGAACGGTCAAAATTTTCCTTAGCCATTTTGTGTATTTGTTACTTAGTTAATAATTTACTTATCTATCATAAAGGTCCGAAACGCAGCGCGAAACGGACTTAAATGCAATTTTACATTGAGCCAATGACGAGAATTGAACTCGTGACCTCTTCCTTACCAAGGAAGCGCTCTACCCCTGAGCTACACCGGCGCTCAAACAAAAAGAGTGAGCGGGAGACGAGATTCGAACTCGCGACGTTCAGCTTGGAAGGCTGACGCTCTACCAACTGAGCTACTCCCGCTTAATTTCTTTTGTTAGTGTCTGTGGGGAGAGCAGGATTCGAACCTGCGAAGGTGTACACCAGCAGATTTACAGTCTGCCCTCGTTGGCCGCTTGAGTATCTCCCCAACATGGAGCCGATGGAGGGATTCGAACCCCCGACCAGCTGATTACAAATCAGCTGCTCTGGCCAACTGAGCTACATCGGCTTGTATTATTTTGAATGTTGGTAATTCACATTTTGTGAAAGAACGTTACCCCTTAACTCGCGTTTTGGGATTGCAAATGTACAAAACTTTTTTTTATCACAAAGAGTTTTTGAAAAAATTTATACAAACTATTCGGTGGCTCTTTTTCAATTGCAGGCTAGACTTACGGGAAATCATTACTTTTGTTTAAATGCGTCAAAAAAGAGTTTACATGACCGTCTCTAGCGACCTCGCCACTGACAACCGCGTGCACCGCAGCTGTATCGTTTTAGAGGCGCTTGGTTTTCAAGTATTTTTAATTGGAAGACAGAAAAAGAATAGTCCGAAGATGCCAAATCGCTCCTACAAAACGCAGCGAATCAAATTATCTTTTGAAAAAGGTGCGCTCTTCTATGCAAGCCTCAATTTGCGCTTGTTCTTCATTTTACTCTTCAATAAACTCGATTTTATTTTTGCCAATGACCTCGATACCCTTCCAGCTGCATTTTTGGTCAGTCGGATCAAACGCAAACCCATCTTATATGACAGCCACGAACTGTTTACCGAAGTACCCGAACTTACTAATAGACCAAGGATTCAAAAGATATGGAGTTCTATTGAACGTTTTATACTTCCTCGTTTGAAGCAAATGTGTACCGTTAATCAATCTATTGCGACGATATTTAAGGACAAGTACCAATTAGATGTACGTGTTGTACGCAATGTTCCCCAAAAAATCGAAGCAATTAGCGCCTTGTCAAAAAGTGAACTCGGCCTATCTGAACACCAAAAAATGCTCATTATTCAAGGTAGTGGTTTAAATGTTCAACGTGGCATTGAGGAAGCTGTACTTGCTATGGCTTCCATTTCAAATGCCGTTTTGTTTTTAGTAGGTGATGGCGACGTCATACCTGAAGTCAAAAAACTTGTTGTGGTCCATTCGCTTCAAGACAAAGTGCGTTTTATACCACGCCTACCATATCCAGAGCTCATGCGTTACACCGCTGCAGCCGACTTAGGATTAGCGCTCGACAAACCACTAAGTCTAAATTACCAATTAGCGCTACCGAATAAAGTTTTTGACTATATTCAGGCAAACACACCTATTGTATCAAGTCCGCTGATCGAAATTGAACGCCTCATACAAAAACACGATTGTGGTGAAACTATCGCAACTGTTTCACCCGAGGCTATTGCGACTTGCATAAATGCACTTTTGGCCAACCCACAGCGCCTGCAACAATTAAAAGACAATTGCCATAAAGCGGCTGAAATAGAACATTGGGGTATGGATAAAGACGTATTAACGGAGCTCGCGCTTCGCGTCTTTGTTTAATTGATAAAGCCTGCAGAGTCGGTATAAATCAAAAATAAATAAGGGCGCCCTGCCTGTTCTTAAGATGCGGCGATACAAGCCGGTTTTCAGGGATAAACCCCAAAGAAAGCACCGCGTAAGCATGTAGCGATTGGCGAATACAAAATACTGTAAGAGCTTATTGGTAGCCATAAGCATCGGCGTGTTGTATCGCTGCTGCAACCAAAGTAAATTGGAGAGTGCGCTATCCGTTTTTATTAGGAATTCAGTATTGGTGTCCAATTTTAAATTCCAGACAGGATTATTGATGTGGCTTATTTGGATGTTGTGCTCCAGAAGTTGCAGCCCAAAAATGGTGTCTTCATGACCATATCCCGTTAATTCTTCATCAAAAGGAAATTGCGCCAAAAGGTTTCTTTGGATCAAAAAGTTATTTGTTTTGAACCCAGCATGCACCTCTTTGCTGCGCTGCTCAAAATCTAAACTTTCTCTTTGGGTAGAGTAAGCCCAGCGCAAATGATGCTCGACAGCTGGTGTTTCGACTTGATATAAACTTGCCCCTACCAAAACAATGGTATCTTGGTTTTGCGTAAGGTAATTCAGATAGTTTTGAAGAAAGAAGGGGTTGGCAACCGTACTGTCACCGTCAATAAAGAGGAGATAGTTTGCCGTTGTGTATTGCAAAAATGCATTTCTAATTTTGGAGCGGCCAATATTCTGATCCAATTGAATCAAGCGAACTTTTGAATGGGTAAATTGATTGATACCGTTGAACACCGCAGCGGAAGCGTCATCTATCAGAATTATATCGATATGCGCTGTGTTTAAATCATCAATTTGACGACACAAAGCATTCACCAATGTGCGCACATCGGTATTGTAAATTGGTATACAAACGCTCAGCGTCCACATGGTGGCATTAAGCCATGGTGTTAGGCGTACCGAAGTTCATTGGAGGAAAACCAGCTTGAGGCTCGTCTATGACGCCAAAATTTTGCTCGTATTTTTCGATGTTTTCGGCGAGGGCTTGTAAAAATCTTTTGGCATTTTGTGGGGTCATAAGGACTCTTGAACGCACTTTACCCTTTGGCATGCCTGGCATCAGCTGAACGAAATCGCAAACGACTTCTGCAGGTGAATGTGTAATAATTGCCAAATTTGAATAAACACCTAAAGCGATGTCTTCTGACAATTCGATATTCATGTGGTTTTCTTGATTTTCCATTTAGATTTGTTTTTCTAATTCTTTAAAGGTAATGCCAAATTGTTCGAGTTCTAATAAGATAGGCGCATATATTTCTTTGCTTACCGGCAAGGTTACCCCTCGTTCGAGAATTTGCTTGTTTAAAATCAATTTTGCAGCAATTGCCACAGGCAGACCAACTGTATTAGACATGGCAGTGTAGCGTTCGTCTTCTCCTTCAACAACTAAGGAACTATTAATTGCATATCGGGCGTTGTCTTTTGAGTAAATGATTTCGTGATACATCACAATCATGTCTTTGTCTCCGGGTGCTAAACGCCATTTTTCGACTAATATTTTTTGCAAGAGCATTGCTGGACTCGCCTTTTCTGTGCCGAAAACCTCTTGATCGCTGAATAAACCTAAAAAGTCAAATAGCTCAAAAAGATCTTTGCGGTGTCCGACGAGCTTTAGAAATTTATCTTCGACACTAACCCCTGTTTCAAAAGGCAAAAACGCATTTAAAAACTGACGCGGGGTAAGTTGTGCTGAACCGTTCATCAAATAGGCGTCGTCGGTCATGCCTAGCTGAACAAATACATCCCAGGCCTCGCAATAAGGTGGTCTGCGCAGGGTACCTCGGAAAATTGTTGGAATATCCTGAATATGGTAAGTTTCCAAATAATTAAGCGAGTCTCTATTTACATAGCCTTCAAATTCGCCATAGCCATCGATTTGAATGCGATCTAGGCGATGAAACAAGCGGTGGTAGGGTAAATACTTGAGTTCGTTCATTTCGCGGTAACATGCTGCAGAACCCTGCCCCGCAAGCACTACATTTCGCGGATTCCAGGTGAATTTATAGCGCCAAGGATTGTTGTCAGAAGACGGCGCAATTAAGCCCCCACAATAGGACTTAAAAGATTCTAGTTTGCCGCCAATATCTTTAATGTGGTCGAGGATGCGCATGGCACTCATGTGATCTATGCCGGGGTCAACTCCGATTTCGTTCATGATCACAATTCCGGCCGCTTTGGCGTCTTCGTGCAGAGCGCGCATGTCGGCAGAAATGTAAGACGGTGTGATCAGGTGTTTTTTCAAGGCAATACAATCTTTAGCAACCTCCACATGGTATACAGCAGGGAGCATCGAGATGACTAAATCGGCTTGGGCAATGTAAGGTAGCCTTTGCTGAGAATCTAGGGCATTAAATGAATGTGCTGTTGCATTTGGATGCGCTCCTATTTTTGCTTGAATTAAATCAAGGTCTTGATCGACAACGTCGAGATGCCAAGATTCGGCAACACTGCGCTCTAATAGGTATTTGATGAGGGTGGAGGCCGACAAACCTGCACCAAAGAGTAAGATTTTTTTCATGCTTGATTGAGTAGAGCAAATGTAAAAAACTATCGGGAATTGTTGCGCGATAGCATGAATAATAATGGCACGTGCCATCTTGCCGCCCATGAGATTTCATCATGCCCCGCACCCTCTACGATTGCTTCTAAGAAACGTGGGTTTTGTGAATTGTATCCCGCCATCGAAAGCGTCGTTAATAATTGATCGTGATAGGGCTTATAAGAGGCATCTAAAGTTTCGGTGCCTCGATCGACATAAAGAAAATGTCTTTTATCGGCTTTGAGATTTTTTTCTAAATAAATATTAAACGGAACCACGAGTGCTTCTACCATTCCTTCCTCAAACATGCCGTAATTGATCATTGGTGTATGGATCGATAAGCATGCCGCACCACCAAATAATTTTGGCTTTTCACATAGCGCATAAAGTGAAATGAGCCCCCCCATACTCGAACCCATGACCATGCGGTCTTTGGTGCGCTTGCCAGCTTGAAATTCTTTTTCGATAAACGGAACCAACGTTTGTTCTATCCAATTTAAATAGGCATCCGCCTTTAATTCTCCGTTCCAAAGTTTATCCATCAATAAATTCCGGTAAGAATCGGGCATGAGCGCGGCCACCTTTTGCGGGAAAAATTCTGCATACCTATTTGGTGAGTCGTTATGGATCCCGACTACAATGAATGGTTCATGAGCAAATCGAGCAAGCGTGGTGGCATAGACCTCATCAATTTTCCATTCCTTTTTGTTCCAAGTTTGGGAACTGTCAAACAACATCTGACCATCGTGCATATATAAGGTGCGAAGACCTTTCTGGCCTTTCACAGCATTTGGAACAAAAACATCGATGGTTCGGTTATTTTGAGCAAAGGGAAGGGAATAGCGAAAAATTTGTCCTCCCTCTACCTTGATTTGGTGCGAAATAGGCTGACACAAGCCTTTGTTCACGATAAATAAGGAGGTGCATAAAATTGTAATTAAAAACCGCAACATCTTTTTTTGACAAGAATAAGGGCTTTCTACGAATGTTGCGCATACATTGGCTATTTTTGTCAAAAAATTCCTCGGATGGACAAACTCCTCTCTTCTCTTTTTTCCATGCGCTGGGCAAGCGTTGGCTTAATTGTTTTTTTAGTCGCGATAGGCTTGGCCACTTTTATAGAATCAATATACGGCATCCAAGCGGCCAAAATCTCCATCTACAATGCTACATGGTTTGAAGGTTTGTTGCTCTACCTCACGCTTTCTTTGGTTTCCAATATTTTTCGCTACAAAATGTTCAGTCGCGAGAAAATTGCCATGCTGAGTTTCCATTTATCTTTTATTGTCATCCTTGCAGGTGCGGCCGTTACACGCTACATCAGTTTTGAAGGCCAAATGGTCATCCGAGAAGGTTCTAGCAATAACTTTATTTACACTGCAGATCCTTATGTACTCATCAACGCACAGGATATCACGCAAAAAAATGGCGCCACCACACTTCAAGCCTGGAAAACTTATTTGAGCGAATTCAACAATAATGATTTCGAGTACCAAACCAATATCGGCAAAAAAGAAATCTCCATTCGTTACATCGATTTCATGTCTGACCGCGTAGACTCCTTGCAAGTCAATCAAAAATTCAAATCAAACGCACTTGAATTGGTAACTGAGGGGAAAAAATCAAATTATCTTACCGAAGAAGAAGTACTCATGGTAGGTACCACTCCTTTTTATTTTTCGGCCCAACGCCCAAGCGCACCCAACCAAGCACCAGGAGTTTATTTAAATGTCAAAGATGGCAAAACATGGATTTATCCAAGCATTGAACTCAAAGCATTGCCGATGACCGAAATGGAAAAAGTCAGAGCCAGCGGTCAGGCTCCCTCCGATAGTCTTTACATCAATTATCCATTAAACGAATGGTCTGAATTTAAAACATTTTCTTTATATATCGTTGGAGGGCAACAGGTTGTTTACAAGAGACTCATTCCCCACGCCAAAAAAATGCTCGTTAAAGCGCCAGTTAAAAAATCCGGAAAAGACTACCTTACTGTCGAGCTCAGCGACGGCAAAGCCACAAAAAAAATCCGTTTAGAAGGTGGCATCGGCAAATTCCCCAAACCAGAGCGTTTTGCCATGAATGGCGTTGTCTATCAATTAGAATACGGCTCCATTCAAAAAAACATTCCCTTCTCCGTGCGTTGCCGAGAATTCACACTCGATAAATATCCTGGTTCTAATTCTCCCTCTTCTTTTGAAAGCGAACTCACTATCGAAGACCCACGCAACAAGGTCAAACTAGATAGCAAGGTCTTCATGAATAATGTGATTGATTACGACGGCTACCGCTTTTTTCAATCTGGTTATGATCTAGACGACCCAAATACACCTGAAAACGAAGAAGGCACCGTACTGAGCGTCAATCACGACTACTTGGGCACCAACATTACTTACATAGGTTATTTACTAATGGCGCTCGCCATGATTTTATCGTTGTTCGCGCCAGCTGGCCGCTTTCAATACTTAAGTGAACAACTCAAAAAAATAAAAGTCAAAAAAGCAAGTTTAAGTATTGTTCTCGCTTTGCTTTCGACAAACGTTTTCGCTCAGCACAACCACGCTAAAAAACCAGTTCATCACGAAGTGACGACCGAACATGCCGATGAGCTCGCTTCACTGCTCGTTCAAGACTACGAAGGTCGAATCGTGCCCTTCCATACCCTTGCTGATCAGCTCACACGCAAACTCACCCACGACAACAAATACAAAGAATTGAATGCGGTTCAGTTCATCTTGAGTTTGCACATGTATCCTTCTTATTGGGTGAGTCAACCTATTATCCAAGTACCTAGAAGTTTAAGAGAAGTGCTCAAACTCAAAGAATTCGAAAGCATCATGTCGCTCACCTCCAAAGATTCCGAATTCAAATGGATGGCCGAGTACAAAACTGCTCACCAAAAATTAGAATCTAAGCGCAACGAATTTGATAAAAAACTCATCAAACTCAATGAGAAATACGAAGTAGCCAACAACATTTTTATGTGGCAATTCATGCGCGTGATCCCAGGAAAAAACGATCCGAACAATACTTGGTTTGTGCCGCTCAGCATGGAACTCGGTCAGAAAGACACGCTTTCCTCTAAGTTATTTGTCAATTACTTGGCTGCGGTGCACGAAGGTGGTCAAAATCATTCCTTCGGAGCAGCCAGCGACATGCTTTCCAAATTTAAAAAATACCAACGCAAAGCGGGCAAAGCTGTTGCGCCATCAGCGCAAGCCATTGAATATGAAATCAGCTACAACAAAATGCAGATCTTCAAGCACTCGTATCAACTTTATTTATTGAGTGGCTTTTTATTACTTATCGTTTTCTTCATCAGCATTTTCTTTCGCTCAGAAAAATCACTCCGCGTTCTTACTTGGCCAAAGCGCATTTTGATTGGGATTACTTTAATCACTTTTGTATACCACGGAATTGGTCTTGGTTTGCGTTGGGCTATATCTGGCCATGCCCCTTGGTCCAATGGTTACGAAGCAATGGTATTCATTGGATGGATCACCATGATTGCAGGTTTTCTTTTTGCCAAGAAAAACCAAGTTGTATTGGCCGGAGCTACCGTATTAGCTGCCCTCATGCTATGGGTAAGCGAAATGAACCTCATGGATCCTGAAATTACGCCACTTGTGCCGGTCCTGAAATCCTATTGGCTCATGATCCACGTTGCCATCATTACAGGTAGTTATGGTTTCTTGGGCTTGGCTTGTATCCTCGGCCTGATCAATATCAAACTATACCTCTTTCAAACGCAAAAGAATGCAGCACTTGTTCGCCTCAATATTCAAGAAATTACTTACATCACCGAAATGACCATGACCGTAGGGCTCTTTATGCTCACCATTGGTACTTTCCTTGGCGGTGTTTGGGCCAATGAGTCTTGGGGCCGCTATTGGGGTTGGGATCCAAAAGAAACATGGGCGCTTGTTTCGGTATTAGTTTATTCCGTGATTTTACATTTTAGACTTATTCCTGGTTTACAAGGGCGTTTCTTATTCAATGCACTTGCATTTTGGGGCTATTCTGCCATTTTGTTTACTTTCTTTGGCGTGAACTTCATGTTAGTTGGCTTGCACAGTTATGCACAAGGTGAAGGTCTCGGACAGTTCCCAACTTGGCTTATTTACGTGATTATTATTTTTGCCTTACTCACTGCGGTTGCTCATTTACGCAATCGCCGCATTGAAAAACTGCAAAAAGACGCACTGCTCCATTCATGATTTCCGACCGCATACTTTACGAAGACAACCACGTTATTGTCGTCAACAAATTGCCTTCAGAACTCACGCAAGGCGACAAAACCGGTGACGCTATATTGCCTGATCTCATTAAGTCTTACCTCAAAGAGAAATACCAAAAACCGGGTAATGTTTTCCTAGGGGTGGTACATAGGCTAGACAGACCTACTAGCGGGGCACTTGTTTTTGCCCGCACCAGCAAAGCACTCGAGCGATTGAACGCACAATTCCGAGACAAAGAAACCAATAAAGTTTATTGGGCAATAGTTGGGCAAAAACCTACAAATGCCAGCGGTTCTTTGGTTCATTTTTTGAAAAAAAACGAGACACAAAATAAAAGCTATGTTGTTGCTGAAACAACACCCGGCGCTAAAAAAGCCACCCTGCACTACCAACAAATTGGAACATCTGAACGCTATTTTTTACTTGAAGTTCAGCTTGAAACAGGTCGCCACCACCAAATCAGGTGTCAGTTGGCCAATATGGGTTGCATCATTAAAGGCGATTTGAAATACGGAGACAAACGCTCGAATCCGGACGGTTCTATTTGCTTGCATGCCCGAACGCTCAGCTTTGAGCACCCCACCACCAAAGAGCGCATTGCGGTTACTGCTCCGCTACCCAAATTAGGTATCTGGGGCGCTTTTGAAAAAGACTAAAATCCAACAATTTTTAGGGCGGTTAGCCATATTATTTTGAAGTCCTTGAATAGACTTGGATCGGAAAGATAGCGCTGATTGAGTTCAATTTTAGCGGGCATAATTTGCTCCAAATAAGCCTTTTGAGGATCTGCAGCCTTCGCTAAAATTTCATTTTCGTTGAAATAAGCAATACTTGCGTAGTCGGTAATACCAGGTTTAGCAGCAAGAACTTTCTTTTGTTCGTCGGTGTAAAGTTTGACATAGTGTGGCACCTCAGGTCTTGGCCCTACAATACTCATATCGCCTTTGATGACATTGATGAATTGCGGAAATTCGTCTAGCTTGAAGCGCCTGATAAAATAGCCGGTTCGTGTGATGCGTGGATCTCTGTTGCCAATGGTAATTGGACTTCCTTTGTCGGCATTTGGCCGCATCGATCTGAATTTAATCAGTTTGAATAATTGTCCGTTTCGACCAACTCTTTCTTGCAGATAAAACACCCCTCCTGCTGACTCAAGAGAGATGAAAACCATCAAAACCAGGCCAAAAGGCAAGAAAAGCGTAAGAATGAGTAAGGATATGCAAATGTCGAGTGTTCTTTTCATCGTATCTTCGTGCAAAGCTAAACAAAACTTGAGTTGCTAGAAAAATTCGAATATAAAGAAGCACTACTTGCCGCAGATTTTCGGCTACAAACCTTTGCGCAATTGCAAAAAGACCTCGAACGCGCGCAATGTGAATTCACACTCCATCCAGCAAACTTTCTCGACGATTTGTCAAAACTACTCGAAAACCTTTCCAGCGAGAAACGCGCTCAACTGCTCTATTTAATTGACCTCCCTGAAAAGAATGACGCTATTGTTCCCACGTCAAATTACTACGACGGCCTTGCCGAACAAATCATACACCGTGAAGCGCTGAAAGTTTTTCTTCGAAGCAAATTTTCAAGTCAGTAAAAGGTGTTGAAACTCTTTTGAAATTGTTCATATCTCCGACCGAAAACAAGATGTCTTTACGTCCGAAATGTTAACTTTGTAAATCAAAATTTTAGTCATGAATTTCATTGCTTCGAGCACAACCCTACTGCGTCACCTTCAAAGTATTTCAGGTGTATTAAACACAAGCAACACCCTGCCTATTCTCGACAACTTCCTTTTCGAGATCACCGACGGCATGCTCACGGTTTCTATCTCCGACCTAGAAACCACCATGATGACCAAACTCGAAGTGCAATCCGAACAAAACGGCAAAATTGCCATTCCAGCAAAACTATTGCTCGACGTACTCAAAAACCTACCCGACCAACCTTGCACTTTCAAAGTAAACCCAAGCAATTTTCAGATTGAAATCGCCTACGACAACGGAAAGTCGCGCATGGTCGGATTCAATGGCGAAGAATTTCCAAAAGTCCCTGAACTCGCTAACAAAAGCGCCATCAAACTTTCGGGTGCAGTTTTGGCTAAAGCCATCAATAAAACGCTTTTTGCCACCGGCAACGATGACCTCCGCCCAGTCATGAGCGGCGTGTTTTGTCAGTTTGCAGGCTCTGAAATCACCTTTGTTGCTACAGACGCACACAAACTAGTGCGCTACAAAAGAACCGACGCCCAAGCGAGTGGCAGCTCCGCATTTATCTTACCTAAAAAGCCGCTGAACCTCCTCAAATCTAACTTGCGTGGCGACGAAGACATCTTAATGGAATACAACGAATCTAACGCCGTATTCACTTTTGCTGATTTAGTATTGGTTTGTCGCTTGATTGATGGAAAATACCCTAATTACGAAGCTGTTATTCCAAAAGAAAACCCGAACGTACTCACCATAGACCGCGCTCAGTTTTTATCCTCTATCAAGCGCGTCTCTATTTTCTCTAACAAAACCACTCATCAAATCCGCCTCAAATTAGTCGGCTCTGAACTTTCTCTTTTTGCCGAAGACATCGACTTCGCCAACGAAGCTACTGAAAGACTCACTTGCAACTACAACGGCGATGACCTCGAAATCGGTTTCAACTCGCGCTTCTTACTCGAAATGCTCAGCAACCTAGATGCCGACGAAATCAAACTTTCCATGAGTGAGCCGAGCCGAGCAGGTCTTCTTACCCCAGCAGTCCAAGACAACGCACACGAAGACATCCTTATGCTCGTGATGCCCGTCATGCTGAACCGTTAATGCTTTATGTCTAGCGCCCTCACCAATATTCGCAACCTCTCGTTAGACGAACTAAAAATCAGTTTCACCGAGTTTGGCGAGAAACCATTTAGGGCCAAACAAGTTTGGGAATGGCTATGGCAAAAAAATGCCCATTCCTTCGACCAAATGAGTAACCTCAGCTTGGCTTTTCGCGCTTGGCTAGATGCCCATTACTACATCGACTACATTACCCTTCAAGACCAACAAATCAGCAAAGACCGCACCATCAAAAGTGCTTTCACTATTGACGACGGTAAAGTCATAGAAGGAGTTTTGATCCCAACTAGCACCCGCATGACCGCCTGCATCTCTTCCCAAATTGGCTGCAGCTTGTCTTGTCAGTTTTGTGCTACGGGAAGGCTCAAACTCATGCGCAATCTCAGCGCAGGCGAAATCGTTGATCAAGTGGTTTACCTCCAAGAACAAGCGCAACAAAACTACACTCAAAACCTAAGCAACATCGTTTACATGGGCATGGGAGAACCCCTACTCAACTACAAAAATGTTTTGCTTTCCATCGACCGCCTTTGCAGCCCTGACGGCCTCGGTATTTCACCTCGCCGCATCACGGTTTCGACTGCTGGCATAGCCAAAATGATTGCCAAATTAGGCGACGACCACGTTAAGTTCAACTTGGCGCTTTCCCTGCACGCGGCCAACGATCAAAAGCGCAATCAGATCATGGAAATTAACGAGAGTAACAACCTAGAAACACTCTCCGAGGCGCTACAATATTTCCATGCCAAAACTGGTTCTCGCGTCACTTTCGAATACATCATCTTTAAAGATTTCAACGACGACCTCACCGACGCCCGCGAGCTCGCCAATTTTGCAAAGTGCGTGCCCTGCAAAATCAACATCATCGAATACAACCCAATTGACGACGGCAAATACCAACAGGCCGACCCTCGAAAAGTGGAGGCTTTCGCCCAATATTTAGAATCCCTGAACCTCATCGTCAATGTGCGCCGCAGCCGTGGCAAAGACATCGACGCTGCTTGCGGCCAACTCGCCAACAAGAACAAAGCTATTGCCTCAGCCGATCGTGCGCTCAAGTTCTAAGCATTTCAGTTGTAACAAATCACTCATTCCTTTGTCAACGCATTCTATATGATTTCCATTCAAAACCTCAACAAAACCTTCACGCTGACCAAGCAGCAGCGCAAAGAACTCAACACCGATCAAAAAACAGCTACTGCGGTTCAAGACCTCAGTTTTTCTTGTCAGCCGGGGCGGGTTTTTTCTTTACTGGGCCCTAACGGTGCTGGTAAAACCACCACGCTGCGCATGATCGCAACACTCATTGCACCCACAACTGGGCAAATACATATCAACGGGATAAACGCCCTGAGCCAGCCACAAGAGGCACGCAAGCACATTGGCTTTTTAACAGGCTCCACCGGCTTGTATGCTCGCCTCACCCCTATTGAAGTGATCGATTACTACGCCGATCTCTATGGTGTCGAAAAGGCAGCGCGTGAACAACGCAAAGAAGAACTTTTCTCACTGCTCCACATGCAAGACTTCCTCCATAAACGCATCGGCAAGCTCAGCACCGGCATGAAACAAAAAGTTTCCATTTGCCGCACCATGATCCACGACCCGAGTGTCGTTATTTTTGATGAACCAACAAGCGGGCTAGACGTCATTACCGCCGAAAACATCATCAAACTCATTCGCTCTTGCAAAGACCAAGGTAAAACTGTCATCTTTTCGAGCCACATCATGAGCGAAGTCGATTTACTTTGCGACGACCTCGCTATCATACACCAAGGAACGCTCAAGTATAACGGCACCATGGCCGATTTTCGAGCCAACATGCAAACTGCCAACCTCACCGAAGAATTCATTCGTATTGTCCAAGCTCCAAATTCTCAATTATGATCTTCCGTATTTTTCGCAAAGAACTCCTCGACACCCTCCGCGATCGCCGCACGCTCATGACCATGCTCGTGATTCCAATTTTGGCTTTCCCTATTATCATCAATGTTTTTGTAGAAATTTCAAAATCCTTTGAAGAAGGCGCCGATACCAAAATGATGAAAGTTGGAATTGTTGGTGACCACAACAAAAACTACATCCAGCAACTAGAACAAATACCAGCTGCAGTTGGGCCTAAAAAGATTGTCGTTTTCAAAGACAGCCTCACGCTCAGAAAAGCAATAGAAGCAGACCAAATTCAGTTGGGCCTGATCATTCCTGACAATGAAAATGACTTGCGTGAAAACCAACAAACGATTACTATAAATTGGCTACTCGATGCTTCAGAAGTGGGACGTTCAGAACGTGCAGCTCTCTACGGATCGAGTCTTCAAGCCAATGCCGATGCACAACGACTTCAAACTTTAGGTTTGCGACCAGAACAAATCAAGCCCTTAGCCAGCAACACCATCAATTGTGCGAGCGACAAAAAAATGCTTGGTCAACTGGCAGGCGGTATTCTTCCTTATATGTTTATTGCATTCGGATTTATCGGTTGCATGTATCCGGCCATCGACCTCTTCACAGGCGAGAAAGAACGCGGCACACTAGAAACCTTACTTACCGTCCCGGTGGCGCGCTGGAAAATACTCATTGGCAAAATGCTCGTTGTTGTAAGTTCAGGAATGCTTGCTGCAAGCTGTTCGCTCATTGGGTTATTTATTTCTATAGAATTTTTAGATCTTACTGACAATCAAGAAATTTTGAAGGTCATACATGGCATTTTAACACCTTATTTTATCGCCTCCTTACTTGCGCTACTATTACCGCTCGTCATTTTCTTTGCTGGCGTCATGATTCCAATTGCGATTTACGCCAAGAGCTTCAAGGAAGCGCAAAGCATCATTACACCGCTCAATATTGTAATGGTACTGCCTGCAATGGTCGGATTTTTTCCGGGAATAGAACTCAACCTAAACACCGCTTTTATTCCGGTTGTAAATGTGGTGTTGGCTACAAAAGAACTCGTTGCCGGAACACTCTCTTGGCTTTATTTTGCGGGTGTTTTTAGTGTGATGTGTTTACTCGCCGCCCTTGCCATTGTTCTTTCCTATAAGCAATTTGGAAAAGAATCTAATATATTAAGCTAATTCGGAAAGCTCGAGCCAGCGCAGGGTATATTCGTCGATCTGATCAACCACTACACCTAACCTGGCTCCTTTTTCTAAAAGCTGCTCATTGCTCAGGTTGCCACTCGACAACTCTGAACTCAATTGTTCTTTTTCGGTCTCTAGCTGTGGAAGCATTTTTTCGATTTGCTCGAATTCTTGCTTTTCTTTAAAACTCATTTTGCGTTGCTTTTCTTCAGGCGCTGTAACTTGTTCTACAACCGGTTCTGGTGCTGTTTTTTGATCTTGTTTTTGCTGACGCTGCGCACTTTGAAGACTCGTTCTGTAGGTGTGGTAGTTACCTGTAATGTCCTTAATTTGACCCTCTCCTTGGAACACAAAAAGGTGGTCGACCATTTTGTCCATGAAGTAGCGGTCGTGAGAAACTACAATTAAGCTGCCTTGAAACAAGCGTAAGTATTCTTCTAGCACTGACATCGCAAAAATGTCGAGGTCATTGGTAGGCTCATCGAGGATCAAGAAATTCGGATTGAGCATGAGAACGCGCAAAAGCTTCAGCCTGCGACGTTCTCCTCCACTGAGCTTGTGCACAAAATGATAATGCATGTCGCGAGTAAATAAAAAGCGCTCCAATAGCTGCGCCGCAGAAAGTTGTCGGCCTTTTTCAAGCGGAATGAACTCAGCTACTTCTCTGACAACATCAATGACTTTCATGTTTGGATCGACCTCAATAAGATCCTGAGAATAATAGCCAAAAACGATTGTTTCACCAATAACAATTTTACCTTTATCGGGCTCAGCTTCACCAGTGAGCATTTTCAGGAAAGTCGTTTTTCCGGTACCGTTGTTTCCGACAACACCTAGGCGCTCTTGGCGTTGAAAATTGTAACTGAAATCGTCGAGCATAATGCGCGAACCAAAGGCTTTACAAACCTTATGAAATTCTACGATTTTAGTCCCCAAGCGCTCCATTTTTATTGGGAGCTCAAGTTCATCTTCATCTAGGCGCTGACTTGCTACCTTTTTGAGATCTGAAAAGGCATCGACTCGGGCTTTTTGCTTAGTGCCACGCGCTTTAGGTTGGCGTCTAATCCAGTCTAGTTCTTTGCGAAAGGTATTCTTGGCCTTTTCAATTGTGGACTGTAGTTGGTCTTCTCTTTCGGCTTTCTTCTCTAAATAATAGGAGAAGTTTCCTTTATAGCGGTAAATGGTTTGATCAGCGAGCTCAAAAATGGTATCGCAAACTACCTCCAAGAAATAGCGGTCGTGGGTAACCATCAATAAGGTAAGCTGCGAAGCTGATAGATATTGCTCTAACCATTCGATCATGTCGAGATCGAGGTGGTTGGTAGGTTCATCTAAAATCAAGAATTCTGCCTCAGACAGCAATACTTTCGCCAACGCAACACGCTTCTTTTGCCCACCGGAAAGTTGACCGACTTTTTGGGTAATTCCGCTGAGCTTTAATACCGATAAAATTTGCTGCACCTTTACTTCGAGATCCCAGGCTTGGTGTTCGGTGAGTGCTTGATAGAGGTCGCCAAGTTTGGCTTCGTCGTTGGCCTCTAGCGCATCGGTATAGGCTTTAATGAGTTTGATTTCGGGGAGGTCGTGATCTAGAACGGCGTCAAGTACGCTGAGTTCTGGGTTGAGGTCTTCGGTTTGCTCCATAAAAGCAATGCGAAGCTCTTTTCGGAACGTCACAATGCCGCTATCAGCAGGTTCGAGCCCCAGCAAACAACGGAGCATAGTAGATTTACCTGAACCATTTTTTGCTACGATTGCAGCTTTTTGACCTTGCTCTATACCAAAAGTGAGGTCTGAAAATAGGAGGCGCTCACCATAGGATTTGGTAAGTTGCTCGACAGAAAGAAAATTCATAATTAACGCAGGCGGTCTAGGGATTCGAGAATTTCTTTGTCTTTTTTGACGCCTTTAAAAGCAAAGTATGAAAATGGGAGGCCAACCACACAAATATAATAGCCAATACCCAACTGAATAGAAGCTGCTGCAGGAGCAAAAAACCCAATGCTGCCGAGTAATAAAATACTCACTAGGCCAATTAAATAAATGTAGAAAACCAAGCGTGCTAATCTGAATTGCTTCTTGAGGTTCTTGTAATTCATCATGGCAAAATACGTGAAAAGGACAAAAAGAATAACGAAGTAAAAAAGCAGTGACCCCTGGATGTTTTCAGCTTTCCCTAATGGCGCATTGGCAGCAGATTTAAACTGCTGGATGCCATAAACAGAGTAAGAAAGATAACTTTTGGCCGTTGGGAAACCAAAAATTTCTACTCCAGAAAGCAATGAAGATAAGAGGAGCATGACAATGATAAAATAGACCGTTTGAATACGTTGGATCATAAAAATAGAGTATTGCGTTGTTGTCTTAAATAAAAATCGAGGAGTACCATTTGAGCCATTGCGGTTACAATAGGAACTGCTCTAGGAACCACACAGGCGTCGTGACGCCCTTCAATGGCGTGTTGTTTTAGTTCGCCATTTTGTTGTAATGTTTCTTGTGGTATTTTGACACTCGCTACTGGTTTAAAAGCAACCCGAAAGCAAATAGGCATGCCGTTCGAAATACCGCCTTGGATACCACCTGAATAATTCGTTTGGGTGCTGCCATCGGCATTGAATTGATCGTTGTGTGCAGAACCTTTCATGGAAACCGCTGCAAAACCACTGCCAATTTCAAAGCCTTTGACGGCATTGATGGATAGCATTGCTTTGCCGAGTTCTGCATGTAGTTTGTCAAAAACAGGCTCGCCCCAGCCTGCAGGTACGCCACGAAGTATACAACGAATTGCTCCACCAGTGGTATCTCCTTCTGTTTGAAGCGCTGCGATGCATGCCTGCATTTGCTCCGACAACGCTTGATCTGGGCAACGCAGTGGCGATGCTTCTATTTGTGGTTTATCGTACCAATCAGCATTTTGCAGCTGAACTGGACCAATTTGATCGACATAACAGGAACTCTCTATTCCCAAACGATCTAAAACTTGGGCAGCGAGTGCACCAGCAACAACCCTACAAGCGGTTTCGCGCGCACTGCTTCGGCCTCCGCCTCTGTGGTCACGAATGCCATATTTTTGTTGGTAGGTGAAATCGGCATGCGACGGTCTGAAAACCTCTTTAAGGGCTTGGTAATCTTTGGATTGTTGGTCTTGGTTCTGGATCTGAAAAGCAATGGGGCTACCGGTGCTTTTGCCTTCAAAAAAACCAGAAAGGAATTGAACCTGGTCGGCTTCTTGCCTTGGCGTAACCAACTGGTTTTGGCCCGGCCTGCGCTCGTTGAGCGCATTTTGAATGGCTGTTAAATCAATAGGGAAGTTAGACGGGAAGCCCTCTATTATGCCGCCGATTGCCACTCCATGAGACTCGCCAAAAGTGGTGAGTTTAAAAATTTGACCATAGCTCGAACCCGACATGCCACAAAGGTAAGGAATTTGGATGGTTAATCTTTTTATATTTGGAGATGCGAATTCTACTTTTTCTAATTTCCGGCCTGGGCCTTTTATGGTCTTGTGCCCCTGCGCGTTTTGTCGAGCCGCTGCAAAAAGGACAACAAGTTATTACCGGACATTTTGGAGGGCCTGTTGCCAAAGTTCCTGGCATTGGCGCTATTCCTATTCCCTTCACTTCTATTGGATACGGCAGAGGGCTAAGTAACTCTACAACCATAATGGGCTCTATCCAAACCACTTCACTCGTATTTGGCGTAGGGCAGTTTGAATTAGGTGCCTCCCAAAAATTATGGAGCACCGACCGCATGGGCTTGTCTGGGCAGCTCAACACCAATATTTTAATAGATTTTTACACAGGTGCCAACCGCATTTGGCCACAGCTCGATGCCAATTATTATTTCAAATATGGGCGCCAATGGAAACCAGAACAACTCGATAAAATGTGCAAGGTTTACCACCGCAACTACAACTTCATCTATGCGGGTATCTCCAATTGGTTCGATTTCTACCGTATTGAATCGCAAGGAAGACCCAATGAGCAACTCTGGATACCCAGCCTACAATTTGGGCATCAATGGATCAGGCCCAAATGGAGCTATCAAGCAGAAGTAAAAATACTTGCGCCTTTAGAATCAAACGAAAATATCGTGGTTCCCTACCCTAGCCTTTTACAAAACCGCGGTGCACTCGGACTTTACTTTGGCATCACCTATAGCCTTTAATCATGAAAAAGATCTTATTTATCACTGCACTCCTCAGTCTTTCTCTTGCTTGTCGCAAGCGTTTAGACAGTTTTCTCTTTAATCCGAGTCAAATTGAGAGCTATCAGCTAGACGCGTATCAAGGAGAATTGACCCTAGATTTGAACGGACAACACAATGTGCCTGATTCAATGATACACCAATTGCAATGGGATGTCGAACTTGAAGAAGGAAAAGCCAAAATGAGTGCCATTTACGTGGGCGATATCAATAGCATTGCAACAGATACGGTTATTTTGTATTGTCATGGCAACAAAGATCATATGGACTTCTATTGGCCACGACAAAAACTCTATGCAAATACAGGTGGATTGGGCCGTTACGGCGTTTTAATGTTCGATTACCCAAGTTTTGGCTTATCGGAAGGAAAGGCCAGCGAAGTAAATATGTACCGTTCCACTGCCCGCGCCATTCAATGGCTCAAAGATCAAGGGCTACAAAACGAGCGCTTTGTCATTTTCGGGTTTTCTTTAGGATCTGCTGCAGCTTGTGAAGTAGCAGCGCATCCAAGCGAATATGCATTAGCGCCTAGCAAATTGATCCTCGAGGCGCCCTTTGCTTCAGCAGAGGTTATGATTCAGGATGCCGCTTTGCTTTCCATGCCAGGTTCGTTCCTCGTCGATTTAAAAATTGACAACGCCACTGAAATCAAAAAAATAAACATCCCGTTACTCTGGATCCATGGGGAAGACGACAGTTTTTTAACCGTAAAGAGCCATGGGCAACCCGTATATAACAACAAATCGAATGGCTATAAAGAAGCCTACCTTGTGCCAGGTGGTGAACACGAAACCACACCTTTTGTGGCGGGTTACCAAAATTACATCGATAAGCTAGCCGCCTTTATGCTCTATTAATGGGTACCAAGAACCAGCACTTTCTTGTGCTGCTTTTGGCCATTCCATTGCGCTTCTAGATAATAAACGCCTTCGCAAACTTGGAGTTGAATGGCTTGATCTTGGTAAGTCCATTCTCCAACAACTTTACCTTGTGCATCGTACAATGTAAGTTGCGCATCGATATTTAAGTTGCTAAAGAAAAGTTGCCCTGTAGTAGGATTTGGAAACACGCTAAAATCTAAAGACCCGATTTCATTGAGTTGCGCACAGCTCTCCAAAATGACAGTGAGTGCTGCACTTCCTGTACAACCTGTGTTTGGATCTGTTAAGGTAGCAGTAAGGGTAAGCGGGCCTAAACTTAATCCTGTCGGATCAAACGTGAGACCAGAAACGCCCAAGCCATTCACGGTAGCACCTTGTGGCGTCACCACCATTGGAACTGCGCCATCTTCTACACATAATATCATATCAGTATCGGCAATAGAAAGCCCAACAACTGGTGAACTTTGAACTGTAATTTGTTGTGAAAAAGTACTAGTGCCTGCCGCATTTGTGACAGTTAGGGTAACCGTGTAGGTGCCAGGTGCAAATACATTGCTCGGGTTTTGTTCGATAGAAGTAAAGCCATCGCCGAAATCCCAAGCCCAGGAAGTAGGTAAGTTCTGTGAAAGATCTGTAAAGTTTACGGCTGTTCCGCTGCATAAAGTACTTGGAGCTTGAAATTGTGCAACCGGTGCAACTGTTGGGCCTGCCTCGTTGTAATAAATAGAGAAGTCATCGAAATAAAAACCGTCCTTACGTGTTCCGCCGTCTGCTCTTAATTGGAAACGCACTTTGATTACTTGTCCGAGATAATCGCTGAGTTGAATTTCTTCTTGAACCCAAGTGCTTTGTACGCCTTCCCAAACTGGCTGGTTATTTGGCTGAACGCTACCATTTGCCGAGTTACCCGCTACAGTGTAGAGCCCGCATTGGCCAACCCAAGTAGCACCGTTGTCTGTGGAAACCTGCAATTGAGCGTAGTCGTAATCTGCTTCGATATCCCACTTAGCCCAAAAGTTGAGTTTGGCAGCAATTGCATTTGTAAGATCAATAGTTGGCACATAGGTGTAAGTGGTATTGGCATTATTGACGTAATTACCTGTTGGAGTGTCTGTGAACGAGCGCGGCGCAGAAACAAACGTAGATGTTGTGGTGTTCCAATTACCGGTCCAGTTAGTTGCCGATGAAGCATTTTCAGTCACCTGAAGGGTAAACGATCCATAGGTTTTGATGATGGTGTCTTTATGGATCCAATAGCCGTTGTCGGTCTGTAAGATATACTTGATTTGATCACCAAATTGAATGGCCGGATTTAAAGTATAGCTAATGGCACCGAGTCCATTTTGCTGAAGCGCTAAATTATGAACTACCGGGCTGCCAATTGAAACAATATTCTGTAAAGGAACAATACTAACCGTAACCGGACCATTTGATCTGCCTAATCTTCTGGCCTGATGGTTAAAATTACCAGTCAAGGTAGCAATGTTACTTGGGTCTTGGTCGGTGGTGACAATATAGATGCCCGCAACGTGTGCAAGCACAAGATTCGGATACACCATCTCTTGACAAGTTGGGACAATTTGAGAGGAAGGTTGCCAGAAAGCGGTCCCTACCTCCGGGGTATGCACGAACATTGTATCTTTAACGCCTACGCCAATGTCTACTTTATACATGTAGTCATCGGAGTCTCCGGATGCAGGATACAAGGCAGAACTTTTGATAGCTCCGTAACCATTGAAGGTTACCATTTTATTGGTGTATTCTTGGAAGTAATCGTGGTGATCTGCAAATTCAGCTGTTGTTGTTCCTATTGGAAAAAGGATGTCTTCAGCGTAAGTATGCGCGTTAAAGGCCGTAACGAATTTATTGTTCTGAACCAGCCAACGCATCGCTTGTGTTTCTGGCTCAGAGAATGCAGCCGTTCCGCAATAAGTATCGTTAGACTGCGTAAATGAAGTACCTGTGGTTCCCCAACCATAGCTGTAGTTTCTGTTTAAATCGACCCCATAAGATCCGCCTGAATTGAGGCGGCGGTTTTTACGCCACATACCACCACCATTTGGATTGGTAGTTTGATTGTGCACATAACCATCTGGGTTGATACAAGGCACAAAATACAACTGCATGTGATCGACCAAATAGTTAATTTCTGGGGTCGTTCCGTAGTTTTCTAATACGTACCACATAAAAAAGATGGTCTCCATTAAGGCCATTGGCTCGCGCGCATGATGGATCGCTGTGTACAAAACTTTAGGCTCTCCGCTTTCATCAACATTTGGATTATCAGAGATGCGCACATGGTAAAGTGGTCTGTTTTGAGCCGTTAAAAACGTAGAAATTGGCGCTTTGGCCGTAATTAAATTTGGATAAGTAGCCAACATTTCGTCTAGCTCAGCCAACATTTCTTCGTATTTCAAGTAGCCGCCCATAGTACCCAAATTAAAATGAGTTGGCGTTGCTGAATTAAAACCTGAACCGCCAGCACCAGAACCAGAACAATTTGTATTTTTCAATGATGCTGCATCCTTGGTTGCTGGTTTCGTTATTTCTTGGATATAATAGGCTTGTACGTCTTCGATCAATACCTCGTAATTGAATTCATAAGTATCCATGATTTGGCGTTCCTCTTTTGAAAAGTCAGAAATGAAAAACACCCCTTCTTTGTGAATGCCATGATCAATAGTAACGCCTAGATTAGAGAGTTTATGTAATTGTTGCTCATTGGCAAAAATTTTCAAGCGAGAGTAATCTTGTGCATGTACTTGTTTGGCATAGAATATGCTAAAAATTGCTAGGAGAAATACAAAAAGTTTCATAATGGGGTTAATTGAGAACACAAATAAACAGCATTTTTTAACCAAACACAATTTTTTTGTGAGGTCCTTGGCAACCTTCTCGCTTTTAGATAGTTTATTTATTTTGAGAATGCACTTGTTTGTCTTAAATTTACTCAAGTCATGAATTTTATACGTGTCCTTTTTCTTTTTGGTCTGACCCAATCGGCTTTCGCCCAAGAAGTCTGGATGTACCCTAATCATGGCCAATGGGATGCGCAAATTTTATACAACCTTCCGCTCTCTTCTGGCAGACTATACATTGAAGAACAAGGGCTTACCTATTTTCTTTCAGATGCCACTTTTCACCAACACGAGTCTAAAGAAGAACACGAACACCACGAAGGCACAGCGTATCATGCCATCAAACATCAATTTTTACATGCCCAGTCAGCAACTTTTGTAGCACAAGACAGCAGTTCGCATTACCATAATTATTTCATTGGCAATGACCAAAGTAAATGGAAGTCAAACATAAGAGGCACGTCAGCAATTGTTGCCAACCAATATTTTGAAAGCGGGGATCTCAACTACTTAATTAATGACAAGCAATTTGCGTTTCACCTTCAATTGCTACCTCATTCAAATATCCATCAATTGGATTTCGAAATTCAGGGTGCCGATTCAATCTTCATTGATGCACAAGGCTTATTGCACCTCACGCATCGTTTTGGCGAAATCACCTATAGTGCTCCACTTGCTTGGAATATCCTATCTGAAAATCAAAAGATAGAGGTCCCCATTCAATTTGTCATCAGTAACAATGTCGTCTCTTTTCAAGTTGGCGCCTCCTACGATCCAAATCTAGCGCTGTTCATCGATCCAAGTCTGACGTTTTCTACCTTCACGGGCTCACCCGTAGACAACTGGGGTTTTACCGCCACACCAGACGTCAACGGTAATCTTTTTGGTGGTGGAATCGTCTTTGGTTCTGGTTACCCAAGTTCAACTGGTGCCTACGACCTTACTTACAATTCAGGTACAGGTTCCTTTCCAATGGATGTCGGCATCACCAAATTCAACACCAACGGAACCGCACTGCTCTACTCTACCTACCTCGGTGGTTCGGGCAACGAAACACCTCACAGTATTGTGAGTGCCCCAAATGGCGAACTTTATATCTATGGCGTTACTTCATCTACGAATTTTCCGATGGCGGGGCAATCCTATGACAATTCTTTTAATGGTGGGCCATATCAGCTTCAAAACTCTCTAGAATTCAATGGTTCCGATATTTACATTGCGCGTTTCAATCCAAATGGTACTGCACTCCTTTCCTCTACTTATGTAGGCGGTACTAGCACCGACGGCCTAAATGCAGCAAGCTTATTTTACAACTACGGGGACCAATTTAGAGGAGAAATCGTACTAGATGCAAGTCAAAACGTCTATGTTTCAAGTACCACTACCTCTACGAATTTCCCTACCACTAATGCTTTTCAAGGGATCCTCAATGGTTCGCAAGATGCCGTGGTATTCAAGATGAATGCAGGCCTCAATCAAATGCTCTGGAGTTCTTATTTTGGTGGTAGCGGAGCTGAATCTGGAAATTCAATTACAACGGGCACCAACGGTAGCGTTTATGTTGCCGGCGGCACTACATCTAGTTCTTTAGCAATCACTGGCGGTCATGACCTCACCTTCAATGGTGGCAGTTCAGATGGTTATGCGCTGCGTATCAATTCGGCCAGTGGCGCACTACAATCAGGTACCTATATGGGGCAGTCCGAATACGACCAAACCTATTTTATTCGAACGGATATAGACAACGCCGTGTACGTTTACGGACAATCAGAATCATCGTGG
>JBIIBL010000028.1:0-24152 GCA_044239425.1 Crocinitomicaceae bacterium
AGTGGAATTTTAGTCACTTTGCCATTTACTAATACAAGTGCCGCTAATTTGCCGTTATTTTCTTCCATTGTATAGAGTGCACCACTCGGCAATTTTTCAATCCGATGGTCTGTATTTTTACTTTGAAAAATGATTTTTTGAAAAGCAAAGTCAGAAACAAAATAAAAATCATTGAATCCAGAACAAGCCGAACCAAAATGCATTATTGCGTCAAGATTATTTGGAAGATTGATGTTTTTTGAGTCATACCAACATGACGATTTATTTGCTTCAAATTCTTGGAATTCAATTTTTTTTATTTCAAACGGCAAGGAGGCAATTGTATCTAATTGATAGTTTAATATTAAAGAAGATTTACCTTTCGAACTGAGCAGCAATCCAACACTCAGCATTTGTTGCATTACTAAATTTTGGTAGTCAATTTTCCTTATTTCGGAAGGTGAAAATGGTAAAATGAGTTTCCCTGACTTTAAATCAAATAAACCGTAGCTTATACTTTGATTTTCATCAGCAGTAAGAAGCAAGAGTTCATTAGCCAATAATTCATATTTTGAAAATTTTTGCGTCAATGATTTATTCAAAGAGTCAACCAACACGAAGAACTGACCATCTAACGAAACTGACTTTATACTTTCTTGAATAGGAGTGGATATTCCAATTCGACTATCGTAGAACAAAACATTCTTCCAATCCCTAACTACAACTCCTTGTAATTGCTCTGCAAGAATTGCTTCATTACCTTTGAAAAAAAGTTTGAATGGTTCGCATTGGATGATGTTGTTTACTTTATTGTTAAATTCTAGGCTTTGTGCAAAAATATGAAATAGACAAACCGAACTAAGAAATGTAAGACAAAACTTTTTCATGAAGATAAAGGTAAAAAAAAAGCCAATCACACGATTGGCTTTTTGTGGGGGTTGACGGGTTCGAACCGCCGACCCTCTGCTTGTAAGGCAGATGCTCTGAACCAGCTGAGCTAAACCCCCTTTTTGTATTACGAGTGCAAAGATATAAAAGATTTTAATTACCAAAAGAAAAAAAGCGCTTTTTTTCAGATTTAGCTTTAGTAGCTTCACAATCAAAACGTTGCAAGTTGAAACAATTTCAAGATCTTTTCGTATACTTGGCCTATGCTTCAAAGCAAACTCCGTTTATTATTGCTTTTTGTTGGGTTCGGCGTGCTCTTTCAAGGCTGCGATTTTAGATCGCGCAGACAGGAAATGCGCAAAGATTGGGCTCAAATCAAAGCATCCAGAAAACTCACTTTACTTACTGAAAACACAACGCTCTCCTTTTTTGAATTCAAAGGGAAGCGCATGGGGTTTGAGTATGAAATTCTCGATACTTTTTGCAAGGCCAATCACCTCAAATTAGAAGTGAAAGTTTTGAATAAACTCAGTGATTTCGCGCGTTTACTCCGAAAAGGTGAGGGGGATGTCGTTGCAGCCAACCTGCCAATCGCCCTGCGCCAAGAAAAGTACTTTCAGTATTCTTTGCCTTACTACCAAACCTATCAGGTGTTGGTTCAGCGCAAATCAGATTCCATCATTTCAGAACCAGCCTACCTCGCTGCTAAAACCGTCTACATCCGTAAGAATTCAGCCTATGAAAAACGCTTGTTTGCCTTACAAGACGAAATAGGCGCTGCCATAGACATCCGATATCAAAATACTTCGCCTTTGACCGAAGACTTAATTGAGGAGGTGGTAAATGGCCGAATTTCTTACACACTAGCCCATGAAAATCAGGCAAGAGTGGCCAAAGACATGCACCCAAATTTAGATATCGCTACCCGCATGTCTTTTGAACAGCGCATTGCTTTTGCACTCCGACCTAAAAGCAAAGTATTAAAGCAAAAGCTAGATGCATTTTTACAGGTGTATTTGGCCTCTGAGGCATATACACTGCTAAAGAAAAGATACTTTGACTACATCACTTCAACGCCAACCGAGTTTTTCCTTACGCCAAAAGGAGCGCTTTCACCATTTGATGCTTTCTTCAAAAAAGCAGCCCAAAAATACAACTGGGATTGGAAAATACTTGCTGCAATTGCCTATAAAGAATCTAGGTTCAATCCGAATGCGAGAGGTTTTGGAGGCGCATACGGCATGATGCAATTTATGCCTAATACGGGGCCTCAGTTTGGGGTATTGCCTGATTCTAGTCCTGAAACCCAAATCAATGGCGGTATGCGCTATTTAAATTCGGTCAGTAAGCGCTGGGCTGCCATTGCCGATGAGCAAATTCGCTTGCAATTTATCTTAGCCTCCTACAACGCAGGTATGTGTCATATTGAAGATGCGCAGCGTTTGGCGAAGGCAGCAGGTTTGAACCCAAATGTCTGGGACGACAACGTAGCGCTCATGGTGAAGAAACTAGATGAGCCTGCATTTTATCGCTCAGAATTAGTGCGCTGCGGTGCTTACAGAGGGCGGGCTACGTCTTATGTGGCCACTGTAATGAGTATTTATTCGCGTTGGAAATAAATGCCGGACAAACAAATTTTTGTTGTTCAAGGACCTACTGCATCTGGAAAAACCAGCTTGGCTATTGCCTTAGCACAGCATTTTCAGACCGAAATCATTTCTTTTGATTCCAGGCAGTTCTACAAAGAAATGGCCATTGGGGTGGCACGGCCTACGCACGAAGAACTCCAGCAAGTCAAACATCATTTTATAGCGAGTCATGCGGTACAAACGCCTTTAAATGCCGCGCAATTTGCCGCGCAAGCTCAACCTATTTTAGATCGCTTGCTTCAAGAGAATGGCGCAGTGGTTTTAGTGGGTGGCTCATCTTTATTTGCAGATGCTTTGCTACTAGGGCTCGACCCCTTGCCTCACGACACCGACGTTCAGGCCAAATGGCAAAAACTTTTCGATCAAGAGGGTTTAGAAGCCTTGCAAAAAGCGTTACTGCGCCAAGACCCCGATTTTTACCAAGAAGTAGATGTGATGAACCCTTTGCGCTTGATCCGCGCATTGGTGATCCAAGAACTAACGGGAAAGTCTAACTGCGAACTGAGAAAAGGTAGTAAAAAAGACCCAGAAAACCTTCAAAGATTTTACATCGATTGGCCGCGTCATGAATTGTACGAAAGAATCAATTGGCGCGTAGATCAAATGGTATTGGAAGGATTAGAACAGGAAGCTGCGTCATTCTACCCTCAGTTTCAAAAGTTAAAAGCACTGCAAACTGTTGGTTACCAAGAGTTTTATACTTATTTCGATGGGGCGTGTGCCAAGGAATTGGCCATCGAAAAAATCAAACAGCATTCTAGAAACTACGCCAAGCGCCAGCTTACTTGGCTGTCAAGATATGCCCAAATCATGGCCCTCGATCCAAAATCTGAACTATCTTTGTTTGCACAAGCGCTACAGCAAATTGGTTAAAGAAATGTTAAAAAGCTAAAGCGAAGCCTTAAATCAAGCATTTTCGTAACAAACAACGCCTTATGAAACATCTATTGCTCGTCCTTTCCTTCTTCTTTCTTCAGCAAGTAAGTGCTCAAAAAATTCGCTTAAAAGTTGAAGATCAAAAAGATACAACAGTTTATTTAATTAAATACTTCGGATCAAAGTTATTCTATGCCGATACCGCCCAGATGAAAAACGGCGAGGTTGTTTTTGACGGAACAAAACAAAAACCAGGTATTGTCGGCTTGTTTTTGCCAGGGCAGCGCTATTTTGAATTCGTCTACAACAACGAAGAAATCCAACTCGAAACCAAAGGCCCAGACTTCATGGCCAATATGGTCATCAAGAAATCCGAAGAAAATAAAGTGTTCATTCCTTACGTGAAGTTCATCAGCAGTAAGAAAGGTGAAATCAACAAGCTTGCAGAACAGCGCGCTAAATTGAAGCCTGAAGATGCTCAATACACCACCTTAACAACACAGATAGACCTTCTCAACAAGGAAGTGGAGAAGTATCAAGCTGACCTCGTGAGTCAACATCCCGGCAAGTTAGTGGCTAAAATTGTCTTGATGTCAACTGAGGTTGTGGTTCCAGAGCCGCCAAAAGACGCCAACGGCAATTTATTAGATTCCAACTTTCGCTATAAATATTACTTTGCCCACTACTGGGATAACGTCGACTTGAAAACCGATGCGTTGGTAAATAACCCCATTTTTGCCAACAAACTCGAGTTTTACTTCGGAAAGCAAATGATGATCCAGCACTGGGATACCATTATCAAGTATGCCTTCCAGTTTTGCGATGCGCTCGACCCTAAATCCAGGATGTATGAATATGCCGTGGGTTGGATTGCCTCGACTTATGGAAAAAGTGAAATCATGGGTATGGACAAAGTCTATTACTATATGCTCAAGCGTTACTTCTGTACCAAAGACGCCAGCGGTAAGTCGCCAGCATTTTGGGTAGCCGAAGACAAATTCGAGGACCTCTGTGAAAACCTCGACAACAAAATGAACACCGTCATGGGGATCAAGCCACCCAATCTCATCATGCGCGACACCTCCGATACCAAATGGCTCGATTTCTACAGCCTTAACTCAGAATACACCATTCTTTATTTCTGGGACCCTGAATGTGGCCATTGCAAAAAGGTGACACCCAAAATTCAGACGCTTTACACCGAAAAATGGAAGGCGCGCAACATTGAAGTATTTGCCGTGGGTAAAGGTGTTGGAAAAGATTTTGAAGCCTGGAAAAAGTACATCCGCGACAGCAAGCTCACTTTTATCAACGTAGCCGTCACCAACAGCATCTACGAAATTGCCAAAACGACACCAGAAAAATTAGTGCAGTTGTATCCGGGCGAGAAGGGCAAGCCAACAACTTTGCAGAGCCTCAATTACCAACAAACCTACGATATCTACTCTACGCCAAAGGTTTTCGTTTTGGACAAAGACAAGAAGATCATTGCCAAAAACCTTTCTGTTTCACAATTAGAGGACATGCTCGATAAACTCCAGAACAAATCGGACGCTCCCAAATTATTCCCGCCTGATCCAGAAGAGGACGAGCACATGCAAAAAGACTAAATGACGCAAAATCACCTTTCCTCGACCTTAGAAAGTCAACAAAATTGGTTAATTACCACTCATAAAGGCCCTGACGGCGATGCAGTAGGAAGTGTTGTTTCTTGGGCGGCCTATGCCAAACGCTGCAATAAGAACTATCTTATTTTGTTTCCAGATCAACCGGCAGCTTATTTGTGTCCGTTTCTTGACGCTTTCAATTGGGAAGTATTCGATGTCAACAAAGCCTATCATTTTGATTTGCTTTTTGCCCTAGACTACAACGCGCCAAGTAGAGTAGGGCAAGACATGTCAGCTTTTGTAGCTAATTTCCCTGCGGTAAAGATCATGATGGATCATCATCCAGGGCCCGAAGATTTCTGTCAAATTACCGTATCGAACCCTAAAGCTTGTTCTACAACTGAGGTCATTTACCAGACGCTTGAAATGCTCGGGCAACTCGATCAAATTGATCTTGCTGTAGCCAAAGGGCTATATCTTGGATTACTCACCGATACCGGTTCTTTTCGCTTTCCGTCGGTTTCGGCCCAAACACATAAAATGGCCGCGCATTTACTCGAACTCGGTTTGGAGCACCACCTGATCCACGAAGCAATTTTTGATGTTAATAGTGTAACGCGTTTGCAATTGAGAGGTTATGCTATCGCGGAAAAACTACAGTTGTATCCAAATCACCGCATTGGCATCATGAGTTTGAGCAAAGAAGATTTAAAGCGTTTTGACTACCAAAAAGGCGATACCGAAGGTTTGGTCAATGTCATTTTATCCATAGAAGGCTATGACCTCGGTGTTTTTCTGATGGAAACCGAAGAAGGCGTGAAACTATCATTTCGATCAAAAGGGCAGCGCTACGTGAATGCATTTGCACAAGCGCATTTCAATGGTGGTGGTCACCAATATGCGGCCGGTGGTTTTTTAGCTGCCGATTTGAATACAACCCTCGCCAAATTAGAATCTTTACTCGTTCAAATGTAGTCGATGCAAAAGTCAGTACTTTACTTAGGGTATTTACTTACAGCGTTGGTGCTGTTGGCTTGCAGACGACCTGCACCAACGGCTGCACGCCAACAAAAGTGGGGTGCTTCTCATTCCGTCGATTTCAATAGAGAGCTGAGCGTTCGCGAAAACCTCAAAATCAATACATTTTTAGCGCATTACACCCAGTTGCACATGCAAGAAACCAGTTCAGGTTTGCGCTACATGATCTACGCCAAAGGAGCTCAGAATACACCCTTGGCTAAAGATGGTCAGCAGGCTTTGGTGCGGCTCAACGTCCTTTTGCTCGACGGCACGTTTTGTTACCAAACGAAACACGATGAAATCGAACGCATCACAATTGCGCATTCTGAAAAGGAGTCGGGTATTCACGAAGCATTGCAATTAATGCGCATCGGAGACAAAGCCAAGCTCATTTTGCCGAGCCATCTTGGTCATGGTTTGCTTGGCGACCGCATGAAAATTCCGCCCCAAAGTATTCTATATATAGATCTTCAACTTATTGACTTACAATGAAAAACTTCTTTCTTTTTTCTTTGATTTTCATCTTTTTTGCTTGTAACGACAACGTTCAAACTAAAAAAGACATCAAAAAAATCACAAAGGCCAATACCCAAGACCTTACCGCGCTGGACACCAGTGCTACCGGTTCTAAAAAGAACTTGATCAACTTTGAAAAAGGAAAGGTTGAATATCGCAAAAAACTAAGTAGCGGAATCGTTCTCAAATGGATAGAACGTGGAGCTGGCCCAGGTTTTAAAAGCGGCGAAATGGCGCTGATCGATTATCGCTTAGGAACGCCAGATGGCCGCATTATTGACGGAAACAACCGCATCGACCTGCCATTTATCCCTTTTGTAGTGGGTTACAGCATGCAAACCCAAGGTTGGGACCTCGCGTTTGCGCATTTACGTGTTGGCGATTTCGTTAAAATCGAAATTCCGGCTGCATTAGCTTACGGCAGCAAGGGCATCAAAGACGTATTGGCGCCCAATACCCCCAATTGGCTATATGTTAAAGTTTTGTCTAAAATTAAGCCGAGTATTGATGCCAAAGGCATCCGCGCTTGGAAGCTCGCCGATGGCCAACCTTTTGAGCAAGAAGCCGGCGGCATCAAAGAAATTGCCTACGAATTTGTAGCCTCGACACCCAATAAGCCAAATGCAATTGTTGCACGTAAATTTCCGCAGCGCTTTGTAGTAGGCCAAAAAACAACGGTCCCGGGCTTGAGAAAAATTTTAAAAAATGCCTTGCAAGGGGAGCGCTATTATTTAGTATTGGCACCTGAACAAGCTTATGGTTCTAAGGGTTACGGACAGGTGATAGCGCCAAATGAGCCTGTTTTCTTTTTATTAGACATCGTTGGGGTCAGGTCCATATCATAGGAAATGCCTAAATTTGCACTGAAAATTTGATTTTGCGACCGATAACTCTCTTCTTTCTTTTTGGCCTGTTGCTTGGTTTTCAAGTCCATGCACAGCGCGCCCTCGACACCATAGAAACCGAGCTTGGGAAAGTTGTGCTGTATAGCAACAAAACTTGGTCTTTTTTGCAAATTTCCACTTTCGACGGTATCATGAATCCGCGCATCAATCAGCTCATGCTAGCCCAAGACCCGAGTTTCCGTCATCCTTGGAGTAACGATGTTTGTTTCACGAGTCGCAACGACATGTCTAAACTCAAAGACACCCTTTGGTTGTGTGTCAACGACGAATCTGACCAAAATTTCCATATGCCTGCACCTGGGCTTGTTACTTCTCGCTATGGTCCTCGTAATGGAAGAAACCACAATGGAATAGACGTCGATTTGGAAACCGGAGATACCGTATACGCAACTTGGTCTGGAAAAGTCCGCTACGCCAAATACAACGATGGCGGGTTTGGCAACTTAGTAATTATTCGCCACCCTAATGGTCTAGAGACCCTATATGCCCACCTTAGTAAGTTTTTGGTCTATCCAGATCAAGACATCGTTGCAGGTGAGCCTATTGCCCTTGGCGGCAATACCGGACACTCCTACGGTTCGCATTTGCACTTTGAAATTCGCTTTTACGATGCGCCCATGAACCCCGAAGAAATCATCGATTTTGCAAACAAAGACCTCAAAAACGAGAATCTCTTTGTACACAAGGGCTTGTTTAGGCCAGGCGCCAAGCCTTCTGACTACTACGAAGATCATCCAGCAGAGGTAGTGCAGGCACCAGTTGTGGTGCGCACGCCACAAGTTCGTTATTATAAAGTCAGGCCAGGGGATACCCTCACCGAAATTGCCGCGCGCAACAACACGACCGTTTCTCAATTGTGTCAACTCAATGGCATCAAACCTACCACTGTGCTCCAATTGGGGCGTAGCTTAAGAGTAAAATAACATGAAAAATATTTTTCTATATACCTTTTTTCTTCTTTTACTCAGTGCTTGCTCTGATTACGCTAAAATTGTAAAAGGTTCAGACTACAGTCAAAAATTTGTAACGGCTAATTCCCTTTACGATCAGCAAGATTTCGATAAAGCAATTGTGTTGTACGAACAAATTTACCAACACGCCCCAAAGTCTGGCGAGGGTGAGTTGTCTTATTACCGCATGGCTCAGTCTTATTACCAAATCGAAGACTACTACATGGCGCAATATTACTACAGCTCCTACATGCAGCGTTTTCCGTATAGTAATAAATCAGAAGAGGTTCTCTTCATGATTGCCATGTGTTCGGTTAAAAATTCACCAGAATTCACCTTAGATCAGACCGAAACAGAATTGGCAATTAGCAACGTACAGCAGTTTGTAGACCGCTATCCTGGTTCTTACTTAGTCGATTCATGTAACCTCATTATTGACCAACTGCGCTTTAAAATCGAACGCAAAGAATTTGAAGCAGTTCAACTCTACGACCGCACAGAAAACTTCAAAGCGGCTGTGGCTGCTGGCGAGTTGTTCATGGAGCATTACAGTAGGTCAACATTTTTGGAAGAAGCGCACTATATGGTGGTGAAAAATTCTTACTTCATGACCATCAATAGCATTGAAAGTAAAAAAAGAGAGCGAAGCGCCCAAACTAAAGAAAGATTCCGTAACTTTGCTCTTCGCTATGCAGCATCTAGCTATCTTAAAGAACTAGAAGCCTACATACAAGAACTTGATAAAAAACAATAAATACACCCCAAATGAGTTTCAAAAATATCGCTGCAGAACGTACTACAGTTACCCGTGACACCATCCTTGTGGAAGAAAAGACAGGTAATATCTACGAATCTTTGGTGGCTATTTCTAAAAGAGCCAATCAAATTTCTTCAGAACTCAAAGAAGAGTTGACTCAAAAGTTGCAAGAATTCGCAACCCACACAGACAACCTCGAAGAAATTTTTGAAAACCGCGAGCAAATCGAAATCTCTAAGCACTACGAAAAAATGCCAAAGCCAACTGCTATTGCCATGCAAGAGTTGCTAGAAGAAAAAATCTATTTGCGCAAACCAGAGTCTTTGCAATAAATCATGCAAGGCAAGCGGGTCCTTCTTGGTATTACAGGAGGTATAGCCGCCTACAAAATCCCTATTTTAGTTCGCTTACTAAAAAAGCAAGGTGCCGAAGTACGTTGTGTCCTTTCGCCTTCTGCTCAAGATTTCGTTAGCCCTTTAGTTTTGGCAACGCTCTCTGAACAAGCGGTGCACATCGAGTTTTGGAACAAACAAACTGGTGTCTGGACCAACCACGTCGAACTCGGTTTATGGGCCGATGTCATGCTCATTGCACCAGCAACAGCCAATACCATTTCCAAAATGGCCAACGGCGCTTGCGACAACCTCCTTTTAGCAACCTACCTATCCTTAAAATGCCCTTGCATTTTGGCGCCTGCCATGGATCTCGATATGTATCAACACCCGAGTTTCAAGCGCAACTTAGCGACATTAGAGGCCGACCAAATGCATGTCATTCCGGCAACCTTTGGCGCTTTAGCGAGTGGCCTAGAAGGGCAGGGCAGAATGGAAGAACCCGAAGCAATTGTTGCCTATCTTGATTCGTTTTTCAATAGCAGTGCGCAACTTGCCGAAGGTAAAAAACGCTTTTTAATTACCGCGGGCCCAACCCGTGAAGCCCTTGACCCCGTTCGTTATATTTCCAATCATTCTACCGGAAAAATGGGTTATGCTTTGGCGCAAGCAGCCTTGCAGGCTGGGCATGAGGTCATTCTGATCAGTGGCCCAACCCAACAACACCTGGCGCATCCCAATTTACAACTCATCGCCATTGAAAGCGCCCAAGAGTTACTTGCAGCGGTTAAGGATAATTGGGCCTGGGCTAGCCACGGTATTTTTAGCGCTGCCGTTGCAGACTACCGCGCTTGTGAAGTTGCGCAAGAAAAAATCAAGAAGTCAGACAACGAAATGACTTTGCATCTTATTAAAAATCCGGATGTGCTCGCATGGGCTGCGGCAAATAAAACCACACAAATTGTGCTGGGTTTTGCCTTAGAAACCAATAATTCGGAGCAAAATGCGTTAATGAAATTGCGCAACAAAAACCTAGACTTTATTGTGCTCAATGAGCAGCAAAATGGCGTGAGTGGTTTTGGCAGCGATACCAATAAATTAATTATATTCGATAAAGCAGAACGTCGGGTCGAATTGCCTTTACAAAGCAAAACAGACGCCGCTTTTACTTTGATCCAAATACTTGAAGCTTAAACATGAATAAATTATTCTTTCTTTTATTGACAGTGGTTCCTTTTTGTGGTTTGCAGGCCCAAGAACTCAATTGCCAAGTCAATATCGTGGTCGACAACAAGGTAGAGGTAAGTTCTACGGAGCAAGAAATCATCAATCAGATGAAGCAAAGCATTACCGAAATCATGAATAACACCGCCTGGACCAAAGATAAATTCAAAATCGAAGAGCGCATCAACTGCAATTTGCAAATTCAGATCCGTGAAATCCCAGCTACAGGAGCTTACAGAGGTGACATCCAAGTTTCTTCTGTGCGTCCAGCTTTCAACAGCAGCTACAATTCAACCGTTTTTAATTTTCAGGACGAAAACTTTCAGGCCTCCTTTTCAAGAGGTGCAGTACTCAATTACGTTCCCAATCAATACCGAGACAACCTCACTTCTATTTTAGCTTTTTACGCTTATTTTATCATCGGCATGGACTACGACTCCTTTTCTTTGAAAGGCGGCACCCCTTATTTTCAAGAAGCCCAACAAATTGTCACGCTTGCCCAAACGGGAGGCGCAGCCGGATGGAAATCTTCTGAAAGCAATAAGCGCAATCGTTTTTACCTCGTGGACAACATGTTGCAGCCTGTTTTTGAACCTTTTAGAGTGTGTATCTATCAATACCACCGTTTAGGAATTGACCAACTTTACGACAAAAAAGAGGAGGGTAAAAAAGCAATTAGTGCTGCGTTTAATTTATTGAGTCCAATTATGGCAACGCGCCCCAACACTGTAAATGTCGTGAGTTTTCTTTTCGGCAAAACCACCGAGCTTAAAAATATCTTTTCTGACTCCGAACTTAAAGAAAAGCAAGACCTCGTCAATTTGCTCAAAAAATTAGACCCTGCCAACAATACGCTATACTCAACCATCCTAGACTAATGCTACGCTCGCTTCGCATTCAGCATTTTGCCTTAATCGACGAAGTTCAACTCCATTTTGAGCAAGGATTTACTGTTTTTACAGGTGAAACAGGATCGGGAAAGTCCATCATTTTAGCTGCAACGCAACTCATTTTGGGTGAACGCGCAGATTTACAAGTCATTGCGCCAGGTGCCAAAAAAGCAATTGTAGAGGCTGTTTTTGAAATTTCAGAGAGTTATCTTCCTTTCTTTCAAGAAAACGATTTAGATTTTGAGACGCAAACGCTCATTCGCCGAGAAATCGCTACTGAAGGCAAGTCAAGGGCATTCATCAATGACGTTCCTGTTTCGCTTCAGGTGCTCAAGCAGCTCACTTCTCGTTTGGTACAAATTCATTCTCAATACAATACACTTGAACTCAAGTCGAAGAAATTCCAACTTGCACTTACCGATTTACTTTTAGGTCTCGATCAGCAAAGAGCTGAATTTTCAACTCAATTTCAATACTTTCAACAACTTTCTAAACAAGTGGAGCTCTTGCAAGTTGAGTTTGACACCGCAAACGCTCAACAAGATTACAATCAATTTTTATTAGAGGAACTTCAGGGCTTAAATTTGGACGATCCAAAAATTCAGCAGCTCGACCAAGAATTAGAGCGCTATGCCAATGCAGCGCAATTGGACGAGGCCCAAGCTACCCTAGCTAGCTTACTCGACGACAACGGCCCCTATTCGCAATTATACACCCGTAAAGCCAGCATCGATAAAGTCAAAGGTTTTGATCCTCAAATGCAAGCTTTTGCCGAAAGGCTCGACCAAATTCTGATTGAACTCAAGGAACTTTCTCGAGATGCCGAAGCATCTTCTTATCAAGATTTAGACCCGAGCCAGTTACCAGCCTTGGAGGCGCTCCAAGACAAAATCAATAGTGCAATATTGAAACACCGTGTGCGCGATGTACAAGATTTACGGGCGCTACAAACCGAATTAGCGCTTAAAAGTCAGGGGCTTGAAGAACAAGAGCTTGCCCTAAACACCCTGAAAGAGGAACTTCAATTACGCCATAAAAACCTTTGGTTAGAAGCTAAACAACTGCATCAGCTGAGACTTGAAAGCGTTGAAGAATTAGCTCAAAAATTAGCACTTATTTTACAAGACCTCAAGTTGCCACATACCAAATTGGCTTTTGACTTACAGCAAACAGAACAACTCAATGCGAGCGGTTGTACCCAAATTGACTTGCTATTTTCTGCCAATTTAGGCCACAATCCGGTTCCGGTTGAACGTGCGGCAAGTGGTGGTGAGCTCTCAAGACTCATGCTTGCCCTGCAAAAAATGAGTTCAGAAAAGAAAGCATTGCCCACCATTATTTTTGATGAAATTGACACCGGTGTATCTGGCGACGTCGCGCTCAAAATTGGCAAATTGCTCAACGAGATGTCTGCCAATGGGCAATGCATGGCCATATCGCATTTGCCTCAGGTTGCCGCGCGTGCAGCACATCATTTTTTAGTGCAGAAATCTGTTGTAGCCGACCGCATGCAGACACAAGTGAGTGCACTTTCTGCAGCAGCCCGTACGGAAGAAATCGCAAGGTTGTTAAGTGGGGAAGCAATTACTGAGGCGGCTATGGCCAATGCCAAAGCTTTATTAAGAGGGTGATGAACAATTTAAATCCTATACGCCTTGGGCAACCCATTGCGCTCATTGGCAGTTGCTTTTCTGATGAAATCGGGAGTTTGTTACAAGCGAACGGTTTTAAAGTGAGCATCAATCCAGGAGGTACTCTTTTTCATCCCTTGGCCATCTCTAAACTCCTTCGTTGGGCCCTGAACCAACAATTTACGCCACTTAGAACCTATCAGCGCAACGACATCTTTTTATCCTGGGATTTATCAGGGGCTTTTTACGCGATGTCTGAAGAGGCTTTATTGGAAAAAACGAGGTTGTTGCATCAAGACCTTCGTGCGCAACTTCAAAAAAGTAGTCACTTGCTCCTTACTTTCGGTTCAACTTGGGCTTATACCTTATGCTCGGATCACCAACTTGTGGCCAATTGCCATAAGGCGCCAAAATCAAATTTCTCAAAAGAAATGTCTGATTTAGAGGAGCTCCAAACACAATGGCATGAATTACTCGAAGAACTCAATCGCTTCAACCCAAACTTACAAGTTGTTTTGACCATCAGCCCGGTTCGGCACCTCAAAGATGGTTTGGTGGAGAACAACCGCAGTAAAGCCCGTTTGCATTTGTTGGCAGAAGCACTATGTGAGCGCGCCAATTGTTTTTATTTTGAGGCTTATGAGTTGGTGACAGATCAGCTTCGCGACTATTCTTTTTATAAAGAAGACGGCGCGCATCCCAATCAGAAAGCTATTACTGTTGTTTGGGAGCATTTTCAGCAACGATTAATGGAAGCATCTACAAGAACCATATTGGAAGAATGGGATGCGCTTCAAAAAAGCAAAGCCCACAAAATTCTGTATCCAGAAAGTAGTGATGCCAAGCAGCATCAAATGGCTTTAGAAAAACAAACTGCCGCTTTTTTTACAAAATATCCTCATTTACAGGATTCCACTCTTGCTTGAATTGCGCAAGAAATTGCTCCATGACAGCATGTCGTTGTGCTGCTAATTTTTGCGCTGTGTTTGTTTCCATGCGGTCTTTCAATAACAAAAGCTTTTCGTAAAAATGATTGATGGTGTGGCCTTTGTCTTGGGCGTAAGCCTCTTTGTTATCGTGTAGTGTTGGCGCAATGCTGGGGTCGTAGAGTGCGCGGTCTCTACTGCCGCCATAAGAAAAGGCACGGGCAATTCCGATGGCGCCAATGGCGTCTAGGCGGTCGGCATCGCGGACTATTTGCCCTTCTAGGCTGGTTTTTTGGTCGGTTACCTTGGCGCCTTTATAAGAAACAATTTCTACGATTTGGGACACCTGAAGCGCTAAATGAGCAGCGGCACCCAAGGATAGCAATAAATGCTGAACTTCTTTAGGGCCTGCTTCAAAATCGCCGCCATTATATTTGTGGTCTGAGTAGTCGTGGAGTAGGGCAGCAAGTTCAATCAGTGCAGCGTCGCCGCCTTCTTGACTTTGCAGATAAAGAGCCGTACGGCGAACGCGGTCAATGTGGAACCAATCGTGGCTGCCTTCTTGGTTGCTGAATTTAGCGCGAACGCGTTCTTCTACCTCGGCGAGCAGTGCCTTCATTAGATTTTGCTGATCTTTTTGGTGCAAATACCGCGTGTTGTGTAGCAACGCACAAGGTAGGTGCCGCTAGAGAGTGTCGCGAGCTGAACACTTGGATGAAGTGATGAAATCAATATTTTACCATTGAGATCTAATATTTCTAAATTTTGAAAATCGTTGGCATTTTGTATGGTGATTTGATCTGAGCTCGGGTTCGGATAAACCACGATATCAACTAGTTGGTTTTCAATGAGACCAACAGGATCGTCTTTGCGCACTTGAATATCGTCTAGGTACAACTTAAAGCCGTCAAGGGTACGCAACACAAAAGCTACATAAATAGTGGAGTCGTTGTAGTTAGCGCTGCTTAAATTGAATTCTCGAGAAGTCCATTCGAAGTTTTCTTCTTGCACCAAGCCAATGGTATCTGTGAAAGCGGAAGGGTCATTGGTGGTGGTGGAAACCAATACGAGGTAGTCGTCTGGGAAAGAAGGATCGTGGGACTTGGCTTCCCAAGAGATGAAGTTTCCAAAGCTGCCGAGTTGTAATTGAGGGGTAATGAGCCAGCGGTTGGCGCTGTCTGCGTTTTCAAAATAAGAACTTACTGCGGCAACGGTGTCCAAAGCGTTTTCGGGGTCTGGAGCTGTGATCCAGCCGTTTGCGTATTCTAAAACTTGTGGGTGTGGAGCCGCTGCATCCAAATTCAATAAGGTATAGTTGGCAGGAATACCGCCTTGAAAATCAGTTTGTAAGAGGATGGTTTGCGCCTGCGCTTGGACAAAAACAAAAGCAAATAGAATGGAGGCTAATAATTTCATAAGGTAAAGATAGTCATTCTTGTTAGTCGACCAATGTGATCAGGATTTCGTTGAACTCTTGGTAGAAGACGTCGAACTCTCGTAAATGTTTCTTGAAAAAGGCATAAATAACAGGCCAGTCTTGTTGCTCATAAAAATTTGAACCTACTAGTTGCCAGTAGATCCTGCCGATTGTTTGCCCTTCCTGATTGATAAATTGTGGTTCCCAGGCAGTAGGAATAGTCATGTTGCTTTCTAAGACTACTTTGAGTTCGGTAAGTTGTTCCCAAAAAATAGCTTGAATGCCGGCGTCTTTAAATTGGATGTCGTAACAAATGGAGATTTGTTTGCCGTTACAAACCAAGCGCAAATAAGTGTTCTTGACTTGTGTTGGATAGTTGATCCAGTTGATGCGCCTTCCAGATGAAGACATACAAGCGCGCATGTGCGTTTTAAAGCCCGCCCAAAATGCTTCGTTTAAAGCTCTGCGCTCTTCTTTAGGTAACATTTTTTAGTTACTGATTTCCTTTGGCGTGGTCAGCTAAAAATTGCTGCAAGCCGATATCAGTAAGTGGATGCTTCACAAGTGCTTTGATGGCAGAAAGTGGGCCGGTCATGACATCTGCACCTATAGTTGCGCAGTTGATGATGTGCATAGGGTGACGAACAGATGCCGCTAAAATTTCGGTATCAAAGGCGTAGTTGTCATAGATGACACGGATTTGATCGATGAGTTGCAAACCGTCGGTAGAAACGTCGTCTAGACGACCCAAAAACGGAGAAATATAGGTAGCGCCTGCTTTGGCTGCAACCAAAGCCTGACCCGCAGAAAAAATGAGGGTACAGTTGGTGCGGATTCCTTTATTAGAGAAATATTTAATGGCTTTGAGCCCTTCGGCAAGCATCGGTATTTTAACGACAATGTTTTTGTGTAAAGCAGCGAGTTCTTCACCTTCGCGTACCATGCCTTCAAAGTCGGTAGCAATGACTTCAGCACTTACAGGGCCATCAACGATGTTGCAAATGTTCACGTAGTGTTGTAAAATATTTGCTTTACCAGTAATGCCTTCCTTTGCCATTAGCGACGGGTTGGTGGTTACGCCATCTAGAATACCCATGTCGTGGGCTTCGGTTATATCGTTCAGGTTAGCGGTGTCGATAAAAAATTTCATAAGTTTATTTTTTGCGGTTTTTGAGCGTTTCTTGTTGTTGGCGCTGCATTTCTTCCAAGCGCTCCTGGAATTTAGATTTCTTCTTTACTTTCGGATTGGCAGCATTGTTGGCTTTTCTTTCGGCCATTTTGACCTTCAATTTGTCTTCGTTGACGAAGAATTGTTTGATCAAGACCATCATGACGATAGAAAGAAGTGTAGAGATAAAGTAGTAGTAGCTCAAACCTGCAGAATAATTATTGAAGAAGAAGATCATCATGAAAGGGAAGATGTACATGATGATGCGCATATCGGGCATGCCAGGTTGTTGTGGCGTTTGCATGTTGCCACTATTCAAGTAGGTGTAGGCGAGGGTAGTGCCGGCCATTAATAACGTGAATAACGAGATGTGGTCGCCGTACACCGGAATATGGAAGCCGAAGTCGAGGATAGAATCGAAAGAACTGAGGTCTTCAGCCCAAAGGAAGCCTTTTTGTCTCAGTTCAAAGGCAGCCGGGAAGAAGCGGAACACCGAAAGTAGGATGGGCATCTGAATGAGCATAGGCACGCAACCTGCCAGTGGACTCGCGCCCGACTCGCGGTAGAGCGTCATCATTTCCATTTGTTTTTTCATGGCGTCCTCTTGCTTCGGATATTTTGCATTGAGTTCGTCGATTTCAGGTTTGAGGATGCGCATTTTAACAGAAGACACAAACATCTTCCATTGTACAGGCATGAGGATGGTTTTGAGGATGAGCGTCAGAACGAGAATAGCCCAACCAATAGCCATTCCGTTGTCGAGAAGTAAATTAAAAATAGGCTGTACAGCGTAGATGTTGATCCAGCGGAACAAGCCCCAACCGAAGTTTAGGATGTCGTCGTAGCCGCTATTGTAGCTTTTAAGTACTTCGTAGTCATTAGGACCAAAAAACCAATTGAACGACGCGGCATTGTTCTGAAAATCGAGGGCCATGGTAGCATGGTAACCTTTGAGGTGAGTCCAGGCTTGTGGATGCCCCTCTCCAAAATTCTTGATAAAGAACTTGGTGCCTTTTTTGGGGAAGGCATTGGTAGGGTGAAGGATCGCCGAGAAATAGCTTTGCTTAAAAGCTACCCATTCGATGTTTTCTTCTGCTACACCTGATTCACTTGAAGTTTCTGAAAGGTAGTCGAGGCCGCTTTCTGCTTGGTTAAAACAAATAGTGGATACACGGCGCTGTTCGGTGAACAAACGTTCGGTTTTTTTGAAATCGGCAGCCCAATTTAGGACGGTGTTGTCTAGGATGAAACCTTTATTGTCAAGGACTTCGATGTTGAAGGAGAGGTCGTGGCCTTTTTTGAGTGCGTAGGTTTGACGAATAGTACCTTCTGCAAATTTTGCCTCGTAAACCGCCTTAGTTTTGGTGCTTTTTACCAAATCAAAGAGGTAGTCTTTAGTGTAGATTTTACCTTTGGCTGTACTGAGAACCAATTGGTTAAGTGCATCGCCATCTTCAAATAGACAAAGTGCGTCTTCTTTTTTGCCTGCAAAATCTTTGTAACTTTTGTAGGACTTCAGGTAAACACCTGCAAGCATACCCCCTTTAGAATTGAGCTCTATGCGGAGTTCGTCGTTTTCGATAGCGGTGATTTCTCCCGTTTTGACAACCTGAGAAGCAGTGTTATAAGTTGCTGCGCTTGTTTTTGACGCTTTTGGAGCTTTGTTTTCTTTTTTATCCGCTTTTGTGGCAGCTGCAGCTTCTTTCTTTTGTGCAGCTTTGATTTCTGCTTCAGAAGGCTGGTTCATGACGGAAAAAACCGTAATAATGAGGCCAATCAGGACAAGGCCAATGGTGGAATTGCGATCCATGTAGTTTAGTGTTTTTTGTTTTTAAGCGCTGCCTTTACAAAAGCAACAAAGAGTGGGTGAGGAGCATCTACGGTACTTTTGTACTCCGGATGAAATTGCACGCCCACAAACCAAGGGTGGGTAGGGATTTCGACCACCTCGACCAAGCCTGTTTCAGGGTTTTTACCTGTAGCGATCATGCCATTGGCTTCGAAGTCAGCAAGGTAAGCGTTGTTGAATTCGTAGCGGTGGCGGTGACGCTCAGAGATGTTGTTGTTTTGATATGCTTTGGCCGTATTCGAATTTGGCTTGAGTTCACATTTGTAAGCACCTAAACGCATGGTGCCACCCATGTTGGAGATGCGTTTTTGTTCTTCCATCATGGAAATGACAGCAGAGTTGGTGTTCTCGGACATTTCTGTAGAATGTGCATCGGATAAGCCAAGTACATTGCGTGCAAATTCGATGACGGCAATTTGCATACCGAGACAAATGCCTAAAAATGGAATGTTGTTTTCGCGGGTAAAGCGCACGGCTTCAATTTTACCGTCGATACCTCTTGAACCAAAACCAGGCGCTACTAAAATACCATCTAGACCAGCGAGTTCGGTAGAAATTGTATCGGGATCTAGGGTTTCGGAGTGTATCCAGTTGAGTTCAACTTTAGTTTCGTTGGAAACACCAGCATGGATAAACGCCTCGGAAATAGATTTGTAAGCATCTTTGAGCTCAACGTATTTGCCAATTAAACCAATTTTGACGGTGTGTTTTGGATTTTTGAGTCTGTCTAGAAAAGACTTCCAGTTGTCTAGTTTAGGGCTTTGTTTTTTGGATAAACCCAGTTTGTCCAAAACAACAGTATCTAATTCTTCAGCTTGCATGAGCAGCGGAACGTCGTAGATAGAAGCGGCATCGCGCGCTTCAATGACCGCATTGACCGATACATTACAGAATTTAGCAATTTTCTTTCTAAGGCCAAGATCGAGCTCATGCTCTGTGCGGCAGCAAAGAACGTCCGGCTGAACGCCGAGTTCGAGTAGTTGCTTCACGGAGTGTTGGGTCGGTTTGGTTTTGAGTTCGCCAGCTGCAGAAAGATAGGGGACAAGTGTAAGGTGCACCACAATGCAGTCGTTTTCGTATTCCCATAGCATTTGGCGTACTGCCTCAACGTAGGGTAGAGATTCGATGTCGCCGACGGTGCCACCGATTTCGGTAATAACGATGTCGAACTGACCATTTTTGGCCACAGCCTGAATGCGTTCTTTGATTTCGTCGGTGATGTGAGGTATCACTTGAACGGTTTTGCCTAAATAATCGCCTCGGCGTTCTTTTTCAATGACGGATTGGTAGATTCTGCCGGTAGTGACGTTGTTGGCCTGCGATGTAGGGACATTTAAAAAGCGCTCGTAGTGTCCGAGGTCGAGGTCGGTTTCGGCGCCGTCGTCAGTGACGTAGCATTCGCCGTGCTCGTAAGGGTTGAGGGTTCCTGGATCGATATTGATATATGGATCTAGTTTTTGGATGGTGGTGGTGTAACCACGGGCCTGTAAAAGTTTTGCTAACGACGCAGATATGATGCCTTTCCCTAAAGAAGAAGTCACACCCCCGGTTACAAAAACATACTTGGTTGAATTGGACATATAACGTTTGTAACTACGGGAGTCAAAGGTAATACATTATTTCCTTTCTTGCCACTTAAAATAGGTCTTTTGTTGCGTTGGTCGATTGGTTTCTACCTCAGTCAAAGGTTCGCAAGGAACAAGACTTGCATGGCAATCAGAAGGTAATTGTTGGTATAAGGTGGTTCCGTCGGTTTTCCAGGTGAGCATGTCGTCGGAAACTTCTTTGATGATTTTAGCTGGATTTCCAACTACCAAGCTGCGTGGAGGAATGTTCATTTTGGCTGGAACGAACGCAAGTGCACCAATAATAGATTCTTTTCCGACGACAACATCGTCCATTATGACGGCGTTCATACCAATCAGACAATTTTCTTCGAGAATTCCACCGTGTATTATGGCACCATGGCCAACGTGAGCACCAGCTTTTAAATGTACGGTTGTACCGGGGAACATGTGAACGACACAATTTTCTTGCACATTGCAGCCGTCTTCAATAATGATTTGTCCCCAGTCGCCGCGCAAAACAGCCCCTGGGCCAATGTAAACGTTTTCACCGATGAGCACATTGCCTGTGACGTTGGCTTGTGGATGCACAAAACTCGAAGGTTTGACGACAGGGATAAACCCATTGAAGGAATAGATAGCCATTATTTGAATTTGTGTGTTAAAGATAAAGAATCCATCGAGAATAGAAGGTATTCCATGTGAATCCTATTGTTAATCAAACATATTCTATTTAACATAATATTAATTATATAACAATTACAACAAAACAACATTCCAAACGTTGTGTATCTTTGCATTGTGTTTAGCACTGACCAACAAACCCTCCACGACCTCGAGTTTGAAGCCATCAAATTATGGCTCGAGAAATTCTGCATTGGCCCCACAGCTCTAAAACAAGTTCAAACTTTACAACCGCGCACGCAATTTCAAATGCTGCGCCAAGAACTAAAGCGTTTGGACGAATTGCGTAAGGTTCGCGTTCACGGCGAAAAATTTCCACAATTGGAATTCGAAGAACTCCTGCAGGAAATCAAATTATTGGGCATTCAAAAAGCGGTCATTTCTTTGGAAGGATTTCGACGCATATATCAAGCTTCAGAATTGGTCAATGCTTTGGTGTTATTCTTCGAAAATTCGCTCTTCAAATATCCTTTATTAAAAGAACTTACCGACGACGTCTATTATACCAAGGAAATCATCCATGAAATAGATCAGGTTTTTGACCGCAATGGCCAAATCAAAGACGACGCCTCGCTTGAATTAGCTGAAATTCGAGCTAGAATAAGGGTGTTGCGCAATCAGATCAATAAGAATTTTGACAAAGAATTGCGCCGCTACAACAAAGATAAAGTGTTGGCAGAAACGCTCGAAACGTTCGTCAATGAACGCCGCGTGCTTACCGTGCTCTCTACATTTAAGCGCAAAGTGCCGGGCAATATCCATGGATCGAGCAAAACAGGTAGCCTTACGTTTATAGAACCAATTGTGAATGTGCCGCTCAACAACGAGCTCGAGTTTTTATTCGACGACGAGCGCAAGGAAATTCACCGTATTTTACAGGCTCTTACAGGGCTAATGGTGCAATACAAACCGCTCATTGAGGCCTATCAACTCCTTTTGACGCGCATCGATTTTCTCAACGCCAAATGCAAATTGGCCTTGGAAATGGAAGCCGTTTTGCCTGCAATTGGCCAGCATACGGGCTTGCACCTCAAACAAGCGTATCATCCGCTACTTAGGCGCTCCAATCAGCAAGCGGGCAAACCCACTTTTGCACAAGAGTTGAAATTGCAGCAAAAATCAAGAATGCTCGTTATTTCTGGCCCTAATGCCGGCGGAAAGAGCATCACGCTCAAAACCATTGGACTCTTGCAACTGATGCTGCAGTCGGGCTTGTTAGTACCTGTTGCTCCGGATAGTCAGATGTGCTTTTTCAAGCAAATTTATTCAGATATAGGAGATAATCAATCAATTGAAAATGAGTTAAGTACATACTCTTACCGCTTGCAACGCATGAAGTACTTTTTGGGCAGATCTAACGCCCAAACTTTATTGCTTCTAGACGAGTTTGGCACGGGTTCAGACCCCGAACTTGGGGCGGCTTTGGCAGAAGTTTTCTTTGAGCAAATGTATGCGCTGCAAGTGTATGGCGTTATTACTACCCATTACAGCAATATCAAACTCAAGGCCGATGAACTACCCGAGGCCAAAAACGGCTGTATGCTTTTCAATGAGAAAGACCTCTCCCCGCTTTATCAATTCTCTTTAGGGCAGCCCGGCAGTTCTTTCACCTTTGAAGTAGCTCAACTTAACGGTATTTCCAAACAACTCATTTTAGAAGCCAAACAGCGCCTCAACCAGCAAAAAGTACGTTTAGACAAACTACTCAGTGGCCTTCAGAAAGAACGCAACCAACTTTTAGCTCAAAATAAACGCTTAGAAGAAGCCTCCAAAGCCGCTGAGCGCTCAAATAAACAGCACGAACAAGAAATCCAGAAGCTTCAGCACAAGCAAAGTCAAGTGAGCCAGGTACAAGAAACGAGTCAGCGCCAATTACAAGCAGGTAAAAAGATGCTGGCTTTCATTGAGAAATTCAACGCGACGTCGAGAAAGAAAGACGTGAATACAGCACTCTTTCAAGAGCTCACTCAGTTTTTAAGACTCGAGAAATCGAAGCAAACCATCAAGAAACAAGCCCCTGCGCCCTCTCCTACTCAGAAACCCACCAAAAAAGAAGTACAGCGTGCCGAGAAGTACGAGCAAGAACGCATTAAAGTTGGTTCGAAAGTACAGCTTATTCAGACCAACCGTATTGGAATTGTGGAAGAAATGAAAGGCAAGCAACTGACAGTGATATTTGGTCAGGCCCGCATTAAAGTGCATCTAGAGAAGCTGCGCTTTTTGGCAGACTGAAATTTAACATAAGTTACATATCAATCCCTTGAAATTGCGTATCTTTGCGCTCAATTTTTTAATTTATAGCTGAGAAATGAACAACATCGCACTTGGAAACCACATCTTGGTGGAGTTTATGAACTGTGATCCGCACGTCATGAACGACGTAGCTGCTATTGAACGCGACATGGTTGGCGCTGCCCGCAAAGCAGAGGCAACGGTCATCAACTCTACGTTTCACCACTTTTCACCTTACGGTGTTTCTGGTGTTGTCGTGATTCAAGAAAGCCACTTGGCTATTCATACTTGGCCTGAATACGGCTATGCTGCAGTAGACGTCTTTACTTGCGGCGACATGAACGCCTGGATCGCCTTTGATCACTTAAAAGAGTGTTTTGGCGCCAAATCCTATTCGGCAATTGAAATGAAGCGCGGTTCGGTAAACTTACTTACCCGCAACGACTTCGACATCACTAGTGCCCGCGAAAAAGCAGCCGAATGGCGCAACCCTGATTTTTACACCCGCAACGTTTGGTTCACAGACAAAGACGAAGATCAAGCGCTTTCTTTGCGTTTTACTGGCGACGTCTTCTTTGATGTGCAATCGCCGTTTCAGCGCGTTCGTATCCTCGAGTCTACGAAATACGGCAAAATGTTAGCGCTAGACGACATGGTCATGACGACCATCAAAGATGAGTTTCATTACCACGAAATGATTTCCCACCCAAGCCTTTTCACCTTACAAAACGCCAAAAATGTATTGGTCATTGGCGGTGGCGACGGCGGCACAGTTCGCGAAGTATTGCGCCATGCCAACATCGAGAAAGTCACTATGGTTGAAATCGACGGCGAAGTTATTAAAGCATGTAAAGAACACTTACCTGAAATCGCAGCTTCTTTCAACGATCCGCGCCTCGAACTCATCGTAGACGACGGTATTGCCTTTGTCAAAAATGCACCAGACGCTATTTACGACCTTTTGATCGTCGACGGTTCAGACCCTGTTGGCCCTGCCGAAGGTTTATTCAGCGTAGATTTCTACCAAAATTGCTACCGCACGCTCAAAGCCGATGGTATTTTAGTAGCACAGGGTGAATCTCCAAAA
>JBIIBL010000043.1:0-18416 GCA_044239425.1 Crocinitomicaceae bacterium
TGTTACTCAAGTTACCCGTGCAACACCCGAGTTACTCGATTAAAAATATTGCGCTCTTTCCGATGAACATTGAAAAAGATATTACACAAAGACATAAGATCAATGATAAACGGGCCTTCAGTAACATCGCCAAATTTATGGCATCCAATATAGGAAGCCCCTTATCGCCGAATAATATATCTAAAATCTTAAGAAATGATGGACAAACCATACATCATTCAACAGTGGAAAAATATCTGGATTATTTGATCGAGAGTTTTGTATTTTACAAGGTGAATCGTTTTGATCTTAGAGGTCGGAAACAATTAGCAACACAAGAAAAATTTTATCTTGTAGATGTTGGTTTATTAAATATTCTGATGGGGAAAGATCGAACCAGAGATCGAGGACATATTCTAGAAAACATCGTTTATTTAGAATTATTGAGACGAGGAAACAAAATCTGGACGGGAACTGACAGAAATTCGGAAGTTGATTTCGTTTGCAAAACCGCAGTGGGAGATATCAACTATATTCAAGTTGCCTGGATACTTTCCGATGAAAAAACGATTGAAAGAGAATTTGGTGCATTGGAGAAAATTAGAGACAACTATCCGAAATTATTGCTGACAACAGATGCATACACACAAAGTCGTGACGGTATTAAACATCAAAATGTCTTTCATTGGTTGTTAGATTTAGAATAGGTTAAACACACATCAAGTGCAGGAATTGATTAAAAAGGACTTTTAATTTTATCTAAGAACACCTCCAACCCTTCTACAAAGCGGTTCGAAAACAGGTCAGGTGGGACCACTAAAAAGCCCCAGTGATGGGACTTTTTTTATTTTTCGTCAACCACTTCCACATACCCCTTCAAGGTCCAAGAAATCAAGAGAAAAGCAAGTAGACCAATAAATGCAGCTACCCAAAATGGGGTGCCAAGGCCAAGATTGGAGTTCGGAATGCTGGTTTTGAAGTTGTAGTAAAACCACATGAATAGTGGCGGGCCAATGATTTCGGCTAAGCTCATGAGACTGGTGAAGATGCCCTGAAGCTCGCCTTGCTCGTTGCTCTGGACTTGACCAGAAACAATAGAACGGATAGCGGGGTCAACGATACCCGTGAAGGCGTAGGGTAAAATGATGGCGTACATCATCCAGCCCTGATTGATGAGCCCGAGTCCGATCAACACAAAGACCGAGAGGAAGAGCCCAGCTTTGGCGGCATTTTTTTGCCCCAGTTTATCTACAATTTTACCGGTAAAAGCGCCTTGTACCAAACCGAAGCAAACGCCGACAACTGCTAACGAAATGCCGACTTCTTTGATGGTCCATCCAAATTTTTCCATGGTGTAAAAATTCCACGTAGAATGCACACACATGGAGGTCAGGATGGTTAAAAAAGTAACGAGGAATAGGTATTTTAATTTTTCAAAGCGCTTGATTTGTTGGAGTGCCCCAAATGGATTGGCCCGTTTCCATTCAAATTTGCGGCGATTTTCAGTTGGTAAAGATTCTTTCAATACCAATAAACCATATAGGAAGTTGGCCATTGAGAAAAAAGCAGCAACCAAAAACGGAGTTCTTGGACCGAAGTCAGCAAGAAGACCGCCAATAGCTGGGCCAATCACAAAACCAATTCCAAAGGCGGCACCGATCATGCCAAAATTCCCTGCTCTGTTTTCAGGTGTTGAAATATCGGCAATATAGGCTGAAGCCGAAGTAAAACTAGCGCCAAAGATGCCAGAAATGGCGCGGCCCAATACCAACCAAAAAAGATCGGGGGCAAAATACATCACCATGTAATCAAGGCTCATACCCAAAACAGAAATCAACAAAATAGGCCTGCGACCATAACGATCACTTAAATTTCCGATGAGTGGTGAGAATACAAATTGCATCAAGGCATAGGCACCCATTACCCAACCAAAATACTGAGATGCTTCACCCAATGGCACGTGAGAAGTTTCTGAAATAAGCGTCGGAAAGGATGGTATGATGATCCCTAAACCAATGGAGTCTAGGCAAATGGTGATGAGGATAAATATGAGGGCCGATTTGGGATTGATGATGCTCATTCTTCGTTCATTTCTTCTATTAACTCAGTCGGTAGACAACCCATCATAATCTCTTCAAATTCTGGGCTTCCTGTATCTGACAAAGCGGTGATCTGACCGTAGGTATAACCTTTCTCTAATAATTTATCGAGTGTACAATTGCAAATTTGAGTGGCTTGATCCTTAGAGATAAATTCTTCGACTCCTTCATCCATAAAAATGACATCGACACAGTTTTTGACAAAGAATGGTCTGAGTTGAGCTTGATTCAATTCCACTGATATGGCAAATGCTGAATCAATGACCATATTATTTTCTGCACATTTTTGAAAAATAGTGAAGTTGTCTTCTCTAAGGAGCAGCTGTTCAAAAGAGTTATTGGCAATGGCGGTTTCAACCTCCTTCAATATTAAATTGGGCAATACACTAGTTGCCATGCAGTCACAATAATCTTTGAGTTTGAATTCGACGTTATTGAGCTTTACAACTTCTTGCGCTGCTGCCTCTACACAGGCCTTAACGATTTCTTTTTGATCGCCCAGAACCTTGCCATCTTTGGATATGATCACTTGTCCAAAAGCACTGCCTGCATACAAAAGTGCGCCCGCAAATAGTACTCGGGTAAATAATTTGTTCATATGGCTTGTATTGATTGGATCTAGCGCTACCAAAAGTAGTTAAAGAACTCCAGATGCTTCATCATGAAACCCAACATTGATTCTTTCCTCTTCCAAATCTTGTAACAATTCCGAGTATGTCTTACTGTGAAAATCTACCTTAAGAAGGTTGCTTTTTTGTTTGCTCAGTTTTTTCAAGGCCTTCCCTTCTGCAAAGCGACGGAGGCTTTCTTCATCTGAAAGATGAAGACCAGGAACGGGTGTCGGATTACCATTATCGTCTTTTGCAACCATTGTAAAATAACAAGAATTAGTGTGTCTTACAACTCCAGTTTTAGGGTTGAGGGCCTCTACCCGAATACCCACTATCATGGAACTCTTCCCTACATAATTGACGCGTGCTTTCAAACTAACGAGGTCGCCGACTTCGATAGGACTCAAAAATTCCACACCCTCAACTGCTACCGTTACCACATAAGCGCTGCTATGTTTGGCCGCCGTAACATATGCAACTTTGTCCATCAGCGAAAGCAAAATACCGCCATGTACTTTGCCACCAAAATTAGCATAGCTTGGTATCATGAGTTCTGTGAGGACGGTTTCGGAATCTGAGGTGGATTTAAAATTCATAATTGAAGCGATGTAAAGAGAAGGTGTCCTAGTTTTTTGAACGGTGGATGAAATTATTTACTGAGAAAGATCCAAGATAATCAAATGTTTGACGCTACACAATAGAACATATTCTATTTTTGTATCATGAAAACAATGCAAGAATTCATTGAAAAACTCGAACTCACACCGCACGTAGAAGGTGGCTATTTCAAAGAAACCTACCGCAGTGAAACCCTGCATATGATAGAAAACAGTAAACAAAGGTCGTTGGCCACCCTAATTTATTTTCTGCTGCCACATGGCAACTACTCTAAGTTTCACAAAATTGAGTCGGACGAAATCTGGATTTACCAAGCCGGATCGCCGCTCTTGATCCACATGATCGATAACGAAGGAAAGTGGAGTACCGCTACTTTGGGCTTGGATATTGCGAAGGGGCAACAACCTCAAGTGTGCATTTCAGCTCAAACTATTTTTGGCGCAGAAGTGCTCGAAGCTGATTCCTTCTCCTTGTCTTCTTGTATGGTGGCGCCAGGTTTTGATTTTTCAGACTTTCTGCTTTATGACAAACAAGACCTCATCGGTCGCTTTCCGGATTTAGCAACCATTATTGAGCATTTGCATCAGTAATTTTACCAGCGATACACCACCGCATTGATATTCATGCCGGCGCCCACTGAGGCGAGTATAATGACATCGCCTGTATTCAACTGATGCTCTGGGTATTCTCCCCTAATCACCGCGTCTAGTAAAGTAGGAACCGTGGCAACCGAACTATTGCCATTAAATTGAATGTTCATCGGCATGATATGCTCTGGGCGCTCCGCTTTATACAAGCGGTAAAAGCGGTCAATGATAGCCTCATCCATTTTTTCATTGGCCTGATGGATAAATATTTTCTTGACGTCTTCGATGGCTACCCCGCTTTTATCCAAGGCGATTTTCATGGCTGCAGGAACCTTGGTGAGTGCAAATTCATAAATTTTGCGGCCCTGCATTTTGATGTATTTTTCGTGGATGTGGTGTTTGGAGTTCAAAGACGGCCCATTGTTGAGAAAGTACGCTTCGTCCTTGGTAAATGTTTGGGTGGCGTGGGCTAAAATTCCGCTGCTATCATTGGTGCGGTTGGCACTCAAAATGCAGGCGCCAGCGCCGTCGGCAAAGATCATGGAATCGCGATCATGCGGATCAACCACCCTACTCAGGGTTTCGGAACCAATCACCAAACAATTGACAGCCGCAGCTGCCTTGATGTACAGGTTGGCCTGAATGAGTGCTTCTATCCAGCCTGGGCAGCCAAAAAGCATGTCGTAGGCCACGCAATTCGGGTTGGCGATCCCGAGTGCATGCTTGACACGCGAGGCCAAAGCCGGCAGCATATCTAAATGGTTAGAGGCAAAGCGGACATCGCCAAAGTTGTGGGCAAAAATGATGTAATCTAAAGTTTCGGGGTCTATGCCTGCTGCTGCAATTGCTTTTTGAGCCGCAATGATGCCAAGGTCAGAATTAGTTTGTTCTTTTTCTGCATAGCGGCGCTCTTCTATACCAGTAATTTCTTTGAATTTATCAATGATGATTTCATTGCTGTCTTCAAAAGGTTGGTCGATGCCTTTGTAAAAACGATGTGCAATGAAGTCTTGGTTGGTCATGCGAAGCGTAGGCAAGCAACTACCCACGCCTAAAATTTGAGCGCTCATATGAATAGGTTTATGAGGGTAAAGTTAAGAGAATTTTCTGCTTAGTGTAATTTATACACTAAGTTTTTTAGTTTACTCAAATACCTGATTTCTAGAAGGCAAACGAAAAACCTGTGAGTAAGCCGAGCGACTGATAGCGGTTCATGATGATTTCATCGTTAACGATTCTTCCGAGTGAATAACGAAACATTGGTGCGAGCGAAAACTGCAATTGCGCATTGACCTGATAAATAAGCTCTAATTGTGCGTAGGCAATGGTAGCCCATTTCTTTGATTCTACCACAGCAACTCCATTGTTATTTGGTAAGATATACGCACCATCTCGGCGCACGCCATACCCTAAACCAAGGCCAATTGCAGGCTGTAGCAATACTTTACGCAAAGGAATTTGATAGGAAAGCCCCAGCGGAATTTGGACATATTGGTAGCGGTTGGTGCCCTCAACAGAAATCACTTTGTAGGTGTATTGCTCGCCCCACTCGAGGTAGCTCAGGCCTGTTTGCAGACCCCATTGACCAAAAAACAGTTGATAGCGCAGGTTGAAATCCCAGCTTGAGGTTTGCCGCTCGCCGAGTTCGCGCCATTCGCGGAGTTCTTTCGGTGTAAAGGGTGGGACAATAGCATAAGAACCACTAGGCACCTCAAAACTCGAGAAAATTCCGCTTACCCCAAATTGAAGACCTAAAGATTGGGATTTCTTTGTTGGCTTAGCACTTTCTTTAGGATGGGTTGAAATGGATGCAATTACTGGTTGTTGATTTGCTTTAGCAAGACCATTGGTATCGATTGAGAAAGTATTTGTTTGAGGAATTCCTTGAAAATCTGAGGCTAAAATCGAATAGGTTTCCGAAATGAAAGAACCTACTGATGGAGAAGTAGGATTTGAGGTGTTGAATGAGTTGGAGGAATTTGGTTTGGGTGATTTTAGTTTGGATGAATTTCGTTTGGATGAATTGGATTTGGATAAATTCAAATTGTAGGTGGCAACTTTGGTGTTTTTTGCACCCGAAACGCGTTGTGTTTTTCGTGTAACTTGTTTTGCACTTGAGGGCACTGATCCATCTTGAGCCCCTTGCCAGAAGAGGATGGAACCAAATGTAAGCACTGCACCCAATGCCGTCCAGACCCACCAAATGGCGAGTGGTTTGCGGCGTTTTTGAGCAAGCGCGTCGAGGAGTGCCTCTACATCTTGTAAGAAGGTTGCTGAAGGTGCTTCGGCCTTAGGCTCGGCTAAGGATGCAAAAAGTTCATCCAACGGATTGTTGTCTTGCTGCTTCATGGGATTTTTCTATGAGTTCACGTAATTTTTTGCGGGCCATTTTGGTGTGCCACTTGGAGGTTTCTTCCGTGACGCCCAACATATTGGCGATTTCTTTATGGCTGTAGCCTTCAATGGCAAAAAGATTGAAGACCAAACGGGCGGGTTCTGACAAACAAAGCAACATTTGCTGCAGTTGTTCGTGGGTAAAAATGGCATCGGTCTGGAAATCTGAGCCGCCGCGGTCTTCTACGGGCGCATCGAACTTGTAAAGTTCGTGGTAGCGTTTATTGCGGCGGTATTCGTCGATGATTTCATTGGAGATGATGCGCTTGACCCAGCTCAAGAACCGACCTGTTTCGTAGTTTCCGAGGTACTGAATGACCTTCACAAACGAGTTATTTACGACGGTCATTTGTTCGTCGGTGTTGTGGTAATAGCGACGTGCCGAACTGATGAGCACCGGATAACACAACTGATACAGCGCCATTTGGGCCCTGCGCTCGCCAGATGCGGCGGCTTTTAGGAGTTCTGTTTGGGGTTCTTGACTCATCATGATAAAGACACAAACTAAGGTAACGTAAAAACCGAGGCAAAGGTGTAGTGTAACTTTTGGTTGATCCAAATTGTCTCAATTAGGCAAGATGAAACCAACTAAAACCTATTCAACCATGAAAAACAATTCTTTTTTTCTTTTGCTTTTTGCACTTCCCTTTGCCACTTTGGCTCAGTTAAGTAATGCCTCCGATCAACTCGAATTCACAAATCCAGCCTACCATTTAGATGCTAGAGTCCATGGAGATGGATACGAGGCCAGCTCATTGAATACCAATTTTTATTATCTCGGTTTCAACTCCCTCTACAGTGCCAACTACCAAGCTTCACTGCGCTTTCAGCAAAGTATGGGCAAATGGAAATTTGGATTGAGCACCGGACATGCTGGCACGGGGTCATGGCAAAAAATTACGACAATCGGAGTAAGTGTTGGCCGTGATTTTGCACTTAGCCGCAACTGGAGTATCCGACCTGCAGTTGGACTCAATTACAATGATTATCGCTTAAGCTCACCTGTCATTGAGTTCTTTACAGACAAATATCAATTGGCCGATATAAATCTAGGCTTCCAACTCAGGTACAAGAATTGGCAATTTTTTAGCGGTGTCAATGCTATTTATTCGTCTAAAGTGGACATCGGGAGTTTAGAGCCTCTCTACCTGACTAACCTTCCAAGTTATCATGTTGGTCTTAAAAAATCATTTCTACTAGACAGCCTCCAAAGCCTTGATGCCACGCTTTTTTATGAGTACTACGAAGGGTTTCAATCCATCAATACCTCTGTGAGTTATTTCCGAAAAACAGATCATTTCTTGCTAGGTTACACCCGCCGCCAATTCAATTTAGGCTACGGTCGGCAAATTGCAAGAGCACATCAAATCATGCTAAGTTTGAACCTCAATCAACCGAGCTTACTCAACAATACCCTCCGTTACGGCCTCCAACTCAATTACAAATGGCAACTCATGCAGCGCACTTCTCGACCTCATTTTACCGGAACACCGTCGTTTTAATTGTGGGCTAGACATACTAAAAAATCATTTTTTACGTTAGGTGGAAATGCGTTTAGTATTGCTCATCCTATTGAATTGCTACCTGAATGTGAGGGCCCAAGATTGGCAGCAAGACCTTTCCTTTCCAGGTAGCCCACGCGACGACGGCGCATCTTTTACGATTGGCAGCATTCATTATGCCGGCACCGGCCGCAGCATTGACCTCTCCTGTACTGGCGATTTCTTTGCTTTCGATTCACACCTCAACTATTGGGAGCCAATTGCCAGTTTGCCTATTTGGCAGGAGCGCCAATACGTAAGCGCCTTCAGTTATGACGATAAGGGTTATGTGCTGTGCGGCGAAAACTGCAACGGTTTTTACTTCAATACTTTTTGGAAATACGACCCGAGTGCCAACCAATGGACGGCCATGCCTGAGCTGCCGAGTGCCGGGCGAGCGGGCTGCCAACATTTTATGATTGGATCTGACCTTTATTTAATTGGCGGACGCAACGCAAATGGCATCCTCAATGAAGTGTGGTGCTTTCATTTCGCCACCAACAGCTGGGAGCAGCTTGGCAATTTGCCTTTTGAGGGTTGTTGGCGCGGGCTGGCTTTTAGCAACCAAACCATTGGTTTTCTGGCCGCAGGCAGAACCAACGCCGCCAACCAAACGGGTTGGAACAACCAAACTTGGGCTTATGAAGCACCAAGCGACACCTGGACCCCGACAACACTTTTTGATTTTGGAACCAGAATGTACGTCAATACTGCCAGTGCCGACTCCTTGGTATTTATATATGGTGGTGTGGACCCCACAGACAACACGTTAACAACCGTCGAAAAAATCAACCTTAATAATTTACAAAGCACTACATTGACACCATTTAGCGCCTTGTCCAGAAAAGGCTGCATGAGCTTTGTTGGCAACGGTTTTTTATACTTGAGCACTGGTATTGCCGGCAACGACCGCCTCAATGAAACCTGGCGCTTGCCGTTCTTGCCCAATGCAACAGTACCCGTAACTTATGACTTCTCAGTATTTCAGTTGCTCGAAGGAGCGAAAATCATGATCCGAATTCTACCCCAATGGATTGGAGAAAGCATCCAAGTAAGAGATCTGCACGGGCGTATCCTTGAAAAAATAACGCTTGAACAAACCCAGCAAATCATTGCATTGGATGGCTATCCATCTGGGCTATACTTGATCGAAATGAAGGGTGCTGCAAGGCCTATTCGGCTGTGAATTTATCTTTGATTCTGCGCCTGATCGTAACGCATTAATAGCAAGACTGCAAGTAAGATGGTTGCAAAAACCAGGTGAGCGGTCTGAACAAGACCTGGCATGTCAGCGTATGCGAGTGCTACGCCTGTGCACAACTCAGCGGCGAGCAAATAAAAAGCCACATTGATGCGCGAATAATGCCATTTTTGGCGGTTTTGCCAGAATAGATAGACTAATAAAATTAAGACCAACCAACTGAAGCTGCGGTGGATAAAAAACGGTAAACCTAATTGTTCTATCCACTCGGCCCTAGAATAGCCTTTTTTAACTAAGGCATCGATGGATTCTCTAACTTGTGTGCCCAAGAACATTTGGTAGAAGGTTATACCTAAAATGAGCCAACTCAGCCATTGAAATGCTTTTTCCTTTGGTAAATCTGAGCGTTGTTTGTTCTGCATGTTGTGCAACAAGTATAATTGAATCCCGATGATCACTAGCGCTAAGAAAAGATGGATAGTGATGGTCCAGGGAACTAAATTGGTCGCCACTACAATAGAACCAAACCAAGCTTCGATACCCATCAAGACCAAATTGAGGCCAGTTAAGAGTAGCCATTTGCGCTTGCGGTAAAAGAGTAACAACCAGCCAAAACCCAGGAGCATGGCATTACCAGCAAAAAAACCAGCGAGCCGATTGATGTATTCGATCCAGGTTTTTCGGGCATTAAACGCTTCTTCTTTGTAGACATCGGGGTCGTTGAGGATTTTTTGAGCGGTGGCGTCTAGGCCGATTTTATCGAGGAATTTGCAAAACTTTTCTACTTTTTCTTGGCGCTTGAGCAAGTAAGCCTCGCGGTAGTCTTCGGGCAATTCGGTGAGTTCGGTTGGTGGCACCCACTTTCCGAAGCACTTTGGCCAGTCTGGGCAACCCATGCCACTGCCCGACATGCGCACAAAACTACCGGCAAAAACGACTAAAAAAATGAGGGTAAGAACCACCCATTGAAACTTCAAAAATCGGCTAGAAACTTGCATGCATCAAATTTACGATAATTCAGTATTCAGTTTTTCTATTTTTTGCGCTTGTTGTATCTTTGTGCTTTAGATACAATATGGAATTCAACGCTCTTACCGCGATCTCACCGATAGATGGTCGCTACCAATCCAGAACTGCAGCCCTTCAAGCCTATTTTTCAGAATTCGGACTCATTCGCTACCGCGTCTTGGTAGAGGTCGAATACCTGATTGCGCTTGTAGACAGCGGTATTTCCAATTTAAAAGACTTCCCCAAAGACAAATACGCCGCCCTTCGCGACCTCTACACCAATTTCTCGCAAGCCGACGCCCTTTGGATCAAAGAAACAGAGCGCACCACCAACCACGACGTCAAGGCTGTCGAGTACTTCCTCAAAGAAAAAATGCAAGGGCTCGGTTTAGAAGCCTATTTAGAGTTCATTCACTTTGGCCTCACCTCCCAAGATATCAACAACACCGCTATTCCGTTGTCGCTCAAAGACGGCATTGAAGCGGTTTACTTGCCTGAGCTCATGGCCGTTCAAGACAAACTTTTGGCGTTGGCCCAAGACTGGAAAGACATCCCGATGCTGGCCCGTACCCACGGCCAACCGGCTTCACCTACCCGCCTGGGTAAAGAAATTCAAGTTTTTGCAGAGCGTTTAGCCAAGCAAATTGCACATCTCCAAACCCTTCAACTACCGGCCAAGTTTGGCGGCGCTACGGGTAACTTCAATGCGCATTTTGTGGCCTACCCAGCGACAGACTGGGTTGCTTTTGGCAATCATTTTGTCAACGATATCCTCGGTTTGGAGCGCTCCCAAACCACCACCCAAATTGAACACTACGATCAATTAGCTGCGGTTTTTGATTGCATGAAGCGCATCAACAACATTCTCCTCGATCTCGATCGCGACATGTGGACCTACATCTCCATGGATTACTTCAAGCAACAAATCAAGGCCGGAGAAATTGGCTCTTCTGCCATGCCGCACAAAGTAAACCCGATCGATTTCGAAAACTCCGAAGGAAACATCGGCTTGGCCAATGCACTTTTTGAGCATTTAGCGGCAAAACTTCCCGTTTCTCGCTTGCAGCGAGACCTCACCGACTCCACGGTTCTCCGCGTAGTAGGTGTTCCTCTTGCGCACAGCGTTATTGCTTTTGGCGCAACGCTCAAAGGCCTCGGCAAACTTTTACTGAACCAAGACGCCCTAGCCCAAGACCTCGACAACAATTGGGCGGTTGTGGCCGAAGCTATTCAAACGATTTTGCGTCGCGAAGGCTTCGAAAAACCATACGAAGCACTCAAGGGCCTCACGCGCAAAAACGAGCGCGTCACCAAACAAAGCGTGCACGCCTTCATCGACGAACTTCCTGTCACTGAACAACTCAAGGCTGAACTCAAACTGATCAGCCCGGAAAATTACGTCGGGGTTCAACTCGTTAACTAATGTTACAGCGCCTGCTCCTTGCCCTATTTTGTAGCATCACTTTTTTGTCGAGCGCGCAAAACCTAAATTGGCAATGGGGTGAGCTCACACGCAGCAAAGGTCAGCTCATTTCGATCATGACTGACCAAAACCAACAGTTTTCGACCATACACGCCACAAACCAACTTGGGAGCGCCGGTTTTCAACTCACTCAGTTTGAACAACTCAATTCGGTCAACGGCAAGCGCGTCAAGCCTGTTAGTCCAGAAGGTTATGGATATTACGTTCAAACCTTGCGGGCAACACAACAGCACCTCGTTTTTATTGCCGACCGTAACGGCAAAGAGATGAAACTCTTTGCCAAAACCTTCGATGCTGAATTCAATGAAGGGGAGGCTATCGAAATATTACAATACAATGACCCAAGACCCAACTCGCTGCCCGACTTCAATATTTTGCAATCGCCCAACAAAGCATTTTTTGCAGCCTATTATCAAATTCCTGGTAAAAGAAACGGTGTAGACACTTATGGATATAAAATCTTTGACCAAGCGCTCAAAGAAATAAGTGCTGGCGAATACAGCTTACCTTATGACGCCAACCTGAGTTCCATTGAAGATTATTTCTTGACCGATAATGGCGAGTTTTTTATAGGTGTTATTGAGCTGAGTGCAGTCGAGAACCAAGGTGTGCGGGTGCGCAAGGCCTTTAAAAACTTACATGTTTACCAACTCAATGCCGAAGGCGTCAAAGATTATACTTTTGACCTAGAAGGCAAACGCATCTCGAATTTCATCATGAATGCGCAGCATCCTGAACGACTAACGCTATTTGGCATATATAGCAACAGCGAGTGGAATGGCATGCAAGATGGCTATTTTAGTGTGCAACTCAATTTACAAACCGACACCGCAATGGCGGTAGGTTTTTTACCATTTAGCAGCGAACTCGTGCTCAGTGAGCAGCGCGCGGCTGAACAAATTCGAATGCAACGCCGAATGGACCGACGCAACGAAGACCCCCAACTTTCTCGCTACGAGGTCCGCGACATCTTTACCCTTCCGGACGGAAGTTACGTGGGCTCCATTGAAAGATACGACGTCTACACCAGCACCAATTATAACAATCAAACTGGGCAGCGCCTGACTACCAACTACTACTATTACAACGATATTGTTGCTTTTTGCATCGACACCAACGGCCAACTCCGCTGGGAGCACCGCATACCAAAAAGCCAAGTAAGCATCAACGATTACGGGCCCTACAGCTCCTATGCGAGTTTTACCGATAGCCGCAGCATCCATTTCATTTTCAACGATTCCAGATCCAACTATGACCAAACAGGTGTATTCAATAGCAGCAATCAAGAAGTCGCGCAGTTCAGTTTATCCAAGCAACGCAACGTTGGGGCCTGGGTTCAGATCGACCTCCAAACGGGAAACCTGACACGGCAAATTAGCCACGAACGCAGCACGGAAAACATCTTATTGGTTCCGAAATCCTTTGCGTTTGATTACCATAGCCAAGGCGTCTTCACCTATGGAATTCTTGGTCCGCAAGAAAAATTTGGCTACATTCACGTTCAAACAACTCCGTAATGCGCTGGCTTTCATTTTTACTACCGTTATTGTTTTGGTCGTGTAACAATACGCCTAGTAAAAAACCCACCGCTACCGAACAGCTCGGGCAGCGCACCCACGACGACCACAGTTATGCCAATTTAGCTCAAATCAATACCAAGCACCTACATCTAGACCTCGAAGTAGATTTTGCAGCGCAAACTATTTACGGCGTAGCCAGACATCAAATGGAAAACCGCGGCGCAGACACCGCCATTTTCGACATCAAAGGCCTTCTCATTCAAAAAGTAACCCTCGGCAACAAAGGCGCAGAAAAAGAAACCGATTTCACCATTGGCCCAATGGACAAAGACAGCATCTTAGGTCAAGCCTTGCTTGTGAATGTGGACACCAAAACAACAGCTGTCAATATTTATTACCAAACAACCGAGCAATCGGCAGCACTCGACTGGCTAGACACCACCCTCACGAGTTCCAAAACCAAACCCTTCTTGTATACCCAAGGGCAGGCCATCCTGACCCGAACCTGGATTCCAATCCAAGACTCCCCTTCCAACCGATTTACTTACAGCGCCGACCTCAAAGTACCTCAAGACTTACTTGCACTCATGAGTGCAGAAAACCCTACAGCGCTGCACAAAAATGGGCAATATCATTTTGAAATGCCTAAACCTATTCCGAGCTATCTGATTGCGCTGGCTGTCGGAGACATCGGCTTCAAAGACCTCGGGCATAACTGTGGTGTTTACGCCGAAAATGAACTACTCGCCGATTGCGCCAAAGAATTTGAAGACCTCCCACAAATGATGAGTGTTGCAGAACAACTTTATGGTGCCTATCAATGGGGGCGCTACGATGTTTTGGTGCTGCCCTACTCTTTTCCTTTTGGTGGCATGGAAAACCCAATGCTAACCTTTGCCAACCCAACACTCATTACCGGCGACAAAAGCTTAGTTTCTGTATTGGCGCACGAACTCGCGCATTCTTGGTCGGGTAATTTGGTCACCAACAACTCTTGGTCGGACCTCTGGTTAAACGAGGGTACAACCGTCTATTTTGAACAGCGCATCATGGAGGCGCTCAGAGGCAAAGAAATTGCCGATGTATTGGCGCAGGTTGAATTCGGCGAGCTCGAACAAACCCTTGCCGAAATGCGTACCGACAGCACACTCCAAGATAGCAAACTCCACCTAGATCTCATCGACCGCGACCCGGATATCGCAATGTCAGATATCGCATATGTTAAAGGAGCCTTTTTCTTTAGATCTTTAGAAGCAGAGGTAGGCCGAAACAAACTAGATGCGTTTTTAAACCGTTACTTTCAACATTTTGCATTTCGCACCATTTCTGCTCCTCAGTTCATAGACTATCTCAACGAGCAACTTCTAAAGCAATCTGGATCTAATTTCAATTACCAGGACTGGATTTACAAGCCTGGTTTACCAAGCAATTGCGTTAAAATCTTTGCGCCCCGTTTGGTCAAAATTGCTGGGTATGCAAAGGAGTTCAATGTAGGTAAAAATCCTTTTCAGCCGAAAGTCAAGTTCAAATGGGTCCGTAAAAACGGAAAGCGCAAGAAAGTGAAGCAAACGCAGCAAATTCAGTATGCTGACCACCTCGTTCAGGAATGGCAACTTTTCATAAGGGCCCTTTCTGCGCAAACCAAGCCTGCTCGCCTGAGTCTCCTCGATCGCCAATTGCATTTTAGCCAAAGCAACAACAGCGAAATCTTGTGCGACTGGTTTGTATTGGCCGCCCAAACCAACTATGCTTTTCAAATTGAAAAAGACATCCAACGTTTTTTAGTGAAAATTGGTCGCAGAAAGTATGTACTACCCATATACGAAGCACTCGCAAGTACGCCAAATGGTCTGAAATTAGCGCACCGTATTTTTCATGAAGCGAAAAACAACTACCATAGTGTGACCAGGACTTCTGTCTGGCGCGTGCTCAAAGAAAAATAGCTTATAAAAAGATCAATTGCCGTATTCAGACAAGAACTTGATGCGGACCAACCTGATTTCTTCCTCGCTGTACAGACCATCAAACTCGTGATAAGCCGTAATGAGGTCGTCGGAGTCAGCCTCCATGAAATAAGCAATGAGCTCTTCTTGATTGTCGGTGTCTAGTACCTCAGCCAGGTAATAATCGATGTTGAGTTTAGTTCCGGAATTGACGACTGTTTCGAGTTCTTCTAATAAAGACTCAAAAGACTTGCCCTGTGATTTAGCGATGTCTTCTAGAGGTAGTTTTCTGTCGATATTTTGAATGAGTTGCACTTTGGCCCCTGATTTATTGATCAAGGACTTCACGACGAAGTCTTGCAGGCGTTCGATTTCATGGGCGGCAACATGCGCCGCAATGTGTTCAATGAATGCTGCTCCGTAGCGCTGTGCTTTGCCAATTCCGACACCTTGAATGGAGGTGAGCTCGTTGATGTCTATCGGGTACTGCAGACACATATCGCGCAGCGATGGTTCTTGAAAGACAACAAATGGAGGTACACCGGCTTGTTTGGCTACTTTTCTGCGCAGCTCAAGAAGTTGTGCGTAAAGGATTTCGTCAAAAGCCGCACCTTTCTGATTCAAGACGATGTCGTCGTCGTCGGTATTGGAGAAATCGTGTTGCTTGTAAAGAAGGAACGATCCGGGTTTGGCTAAGAAGTCCGTACCTTTTGTAGTCAGTTTGAGCGTACCGAAGGTTTCGACATCTTTATAAAGGTAGCCGGCTACAACCGCTTGACGCGTAACCGCGTTCCAGAAGTGTTCGTCGTGGTCTTTGCCGATGGCAAACAACGGAAGTTGATCGTGTTTGTAGGCTTTGATATCGGCATTGATATGGCCCGATAAAAAAGCGCAGTAGTGCTTGGATTTTTGAGTTTGGTCGAGCTCAACTACGGCTTGAAGGAGGTAATTGAGGTATTCGCCACCTTCCATGCGCTCTTGCGGATGTTTGCAGTTGTCGCATTTTTCGTGACAGTTTTCTTGGCTGAATTCTTCGCCAAAATAATGCAAAATAAACTTGCGGCGACAGACCGAAGTTTCTGAATAGGAGACAATTTCATGCAAAAGCTGACGGCCGATTTCTTGTTCGGTGACAGCCTTGCCTTGCAAGAATTTTTCGAGTTTCTCGATGTCTTTGTAGCTATAAAAAGCAATGCATTCGCCAACGCCGCCGTCTCGACCTGCCCTGCCAGTTTCTTGTTAGTAACTTTCAATGGACTTAGGGATGTCGTGGTGAATGACATAACGGACGTCTGGCTTGTCGATGCCCATGCCAAACGCAATGGTAGCGACAATGACCTCAACTTCTTCCATGAGAAAGGCGTCTTGGTGTCTGGCACGTGAAGTTGCGTCCAGACCAGCGTGATACGGCAAGGCATTAACGCCATTGACTTGTAAAAGCTCCGCGATTTCTTCCACTTTTTTACGGCTCAGGCAATAGATAATTCCACTTTGGCCCTCGTGTTGTTTGATATAGCGAATAATTTGCTTCTCTACTTCGCGCTTAGGACGGATCTCGTAATAGAGGTTATCGCGATTGAAAGACGACTTGAAGACGTCGGCATCCAGCATATTGAGGTTTTTCTGGATGTCGTGCTGCACCTTTGGTGTTGCGGTAGCGGTAAGAGCGATGATCGGAACTGACGAAATTTTCTCGAAGATTTCGCGCAGACGGCGGTATTCCGGACGGAAGTCGTGGCCCCATTCGGAAATACAGTGTGCTTCGTCAATGGCAAAAAAAGAAATGGGCACAGCTGCCAAAAAATCGATGTTTTCTTTTTTGGTGAGTGACTCTGGCGCTACATAAAGCATTTTGGTTTGCCCGCTCAAGACATCGGACTTCACTTGAGCGATTTCAGCCTTTGATAAAGATGAATTCAGGAAGTGTGCGACTTGTCCCGTTTGCGAAAAACCTCTGACGGCATCAACTTGGTTTTTCATGAGGGCAATGAGTGGCGAAACGATTATAGAGGTTCCGGGAAGGATCAGTGAGGGTAATTGGTAGCAAAGCGACTTGCCTCCGCCGGTGGGCATGAGGACAAAAGTATTTTTACCAGCTAGTACGTTTTCAATGATTTCTTTTTGGGCGCCTTTGAAATGATCGTAACCAAAATAGGTTTTGAGAGCGTCCTGTAGTTGATATGTAGGTGTAATGAGCGACATAGGTCTTGTTGAGAAACAACAAGTTTAAAAAGTTGTTCATCTAAAAATAACGTAAAATTCGCACATAGTAGCTATGTGTAGGGAAATTACCCGTTAAATGCCACTACTTCTCTTACTTCTGGTAGATGTTGCTTGAGTAAATTCTCGATTCCGCCTTTGAGGGTAGCGGTTGAAGACGGACAACCAGAACACGATCCTTTTAACATAACGGTTACCTTACCTTCTTCAAAACCAAGAAAATCGATCGCGCCGCCGTCGTTGGCCACTGCAGGGCGCACGTATTGGTCGAGTAAATCGATGATGGCGTCGTCTAGTGGAGAAGGTTCAAAGGAAACTGGTTTGGCAGCTTGTTGTGGCGCACTTGGGTCCGAGGAATGTGCTTGTTCTTCAAGATGAATTTGACTTGGCATGGCGATGAGGACTTCTTTTTCAAAGGCTATCCATTCGCGGATGAATTCGCGGAGCTCCATGGTGATGAAATCCCAGGGAACGTTGTCTGTTTTGGCTACAGTAATGAAGTTGACTGCAATAAAAACCTTTGATACAAAAGGAAAATCGAACAAGGCTTCTGCTAATGGAGAATAGCCTTTGGCCGCTGCTTTGTTTTCAAATTCAACGGAAGCGCCAGTTGGCAAAAGATATTTGTTGGCCACGAACTTCATGGTAGAAGGATTGGGCGTCATTTCGCTGTAAACAGTTACGGGTATCATGCTTTTTGATTTGGGATACAAAAATAACCAATTCTAAGCGCCTTTGTTTGATTGATGTGCGAAATCTAGTAAATCAAGGACAGTTTTTACAGGAGAAAATGCAGCAGATGGCACCTCGACAAACAAGGTGTTCCAATGTGCCATTGCGCCGTTCCAAAGACCCGGCTGCTCCATAAAACGCACCGCTTGCCCTCGCTGATTCTTGTCAACAACAAAATAGCTAGATGGATCTGTAAACTGCTCAAGCGCTTGTGGTTTATCTTGGAGGTCGCAAGGACTTAGGACCATAAGTACCGGATTGAAATAAGCACTTTGCAGCAAAAGCTGACTCGCACTAGGATGATTGGTCAGCTGTGCTTTTTCGACGATTTGCTTGCTCAGCACACCATTGATCTCTACAAAAAATGGTCCGCCACCGGGTTGGCCATTGTTGCGTACCATTCCGCAAACTCGAAGAGGCCTATTAAGTAATTCTTTCCATTCTTTTGTAGTAAGAGCGGCGAGTGACTCTTGGGCAAAC
>JBIIBL010000104.1:0-5574 GCA_044239425.1 Crocinitomicaceae bacterium
CTCGGTCTTCATGCTTCAGAAAGCCCCGCAAAGCATTTCTAACTTCAATTTGTAAACCGAGTAAAAACTGCCAGTTTTCAATGCTCATCTGTCTCTGAGAAAAATGCTGAACGTTGTCAATATTTTTGACCAGCAGGTACTGGGCATTCAGGGCTTCCAAATTTTGCAAAAGCGTACCGTGTCCTGCTGGTCTTCGCAGCGGTTGCCCGTCGGTATCGTTTACAATTTGGAGTTGGTCATCAAAAACATAAGCATCTGTAGCTTTATCCTGACTAGAAAAAGTGACTTTGTAAGTCATTGAAGTAAGTGCGCTTAATGCATTCATGTCCGTTAAAAAAGCCGACTTGAATTCTTCTTGAATCGTAAAATGATAGGCAATAGGACCTTTTGTCAAGAATTGATTTTGCGATATATGTTCTTGAAAAGCATTTAAAACAATAGGCTCATGGAGATGAAATGGAATGCGTGCTTTTGGCTGATTCGCATAATTTAACCCTGGAGGGTAAAGCAAGAAATGAATGAGCTCTGTTAAGGTAAGCGTTCCAGCTTGATGCGCGTTCTGCATGGCCGCTGGCAATTTTTTATAGAATGCAAATTCGGGCAAACGACTAACAAAACGCTCGGCTTTTTCTGATAATTCTTGACTGGGCTGCGACAGGTATTCTTCCAGAAAAGCAAACATTCTAGAACCAGAGCCGGATGCAGGAATGAAAAATTGAATGGCTTCAGCGAAAGAAGCAGCCACATTGCGCAGGCGTCCTTGTTCTTTTGTCGTAAATGTTAAGATGCCATCACCCACCCGACATGGCCTAATAACCTGAATTACAGGAGGCCCTGCTTTCAAAGCGGCTTTCTGAGCTTGGATATGCGCTTCTTGGGTAGGCGTCATTCGTTTTCTTTTTGTTCTTTTGTAATATGTTTCGCTGCCTCGAATATACAGCTTTTCTATGGAAGGCCAAAGGCCGTCATGGAACCCACTCCCCTTTTGCTTATTGGTTGGCAGATGTGGTTGCTCGTCAAAAACAAATCTACAGCCATCAAAATTTTTCAAAAATTTCTTCTCAGAAAATTAAAAATTTCTTGAATAAATTGCATTATTGTCTACCAGATTATCCGATTTTCATCTTAGATAAAAAGGAAGATCTGCATCGAAACATTAGCAATGGTCATGAACCTGGTCTTTTTATCTTGGGACCTGATTTACTTTTGTTTTTTTTGGAACAAAACAATTTAAAATTGCTACACCCCCATTCTATTCTTGTGATTCTAGAACCTCATCAAGCGCGAAATAAGTCAAAATGGCAAGTGCTCATTGAACTGCCTCACTTCCATTTTAGTGCTGATTGCTTTGATTTTGGTTTACTCAGCCCTAGACCGGGGCAAGCAAAAGAACATTTTTATTTAAAATTGTGTTGAGGGGCCAATAATCTGTAGCTTTGTACGTTGTTGAACACATGCGCATTTTAGTTGGTTTTTTAGTTACTTGCTGCTTGCTTCTTTGGAGTACCCTGAGTTCTTGCAACAAAAATGTGCTGCTTTCCAAAGCCAACTTGACCTTTTCAACAGACACCCTCGTCTTCGATACTGTTTTTACAACAGTAGGGTCTACTACACAATCATTTAAAATATATAACCCCGATCAACGCAGCCTTCAAATCGAAGAAATTGAGCTCATGGGCGGTGCTAATTCGGTTTACCGCATCAACGTAGACGGCAGTGCCGGAGATTTACATCAAGACCTCCTGCTCGAAACTAAAGACTCCTTATTCATTTTTGTGGAGGTTACTTTGCAGGTCAACAACAGTGCCAACCCACTTATCATCGAGGATTCCATTCGTTTTCGGACCAATGGCAAGGATCAATACGTCAAACTCGCCGCATGGGGCCAAGACGCCTATTTTCATTATTCCAATTTCCAGTCCCAAATTTTTGACTTCAACGAAGGTGTTTGGCCCAATGACAAACCACACGTTATTTACGGCGCCGCAATTGTAGATTCTGCCAAAACCCTCACCATTCCAGCTGGCACAAAAGTACACCTGCACAAAAATTCCTTGCTTTATGTTTACAAAGGTTCGCTGCAAATAGAAGGGCAACTCGGCAACGAAGTTGTTTTTCAAGGCGACCGCCTAGAGCAAGATTACCAAGATGTTTCGGGCCAGTACTACGGCATTTATTTGCACCAGGCTTTGCCAAGCTCCATTAACTACGCCATTCTCAAAAACGGCACCTCCGGCGTGCATTTATACAGTGAAGACCCAAACAACACAAGTTATACGCTTGACATTCAAAATACCCAGATTTACAACCAAGCGCGCTACGGCATTTTTATTTTCGCCGGCGCTAAAGTAAAAGCAGAAAATTGCCTCCTTACTCAAAATGGCACCCACGCGCTGCTTGTGTTACAAGGCGGTGATTTCAATTTCAACCACTGCGACTTACTCGGCTATGGGGCTTCCACGAACCCAGCGGTGGGCATCAGCAATTACTACAACGACTACGCGCAGGACCAAACCTTGGTTTCAAACATTGAAGAAGGTGTCTTAAAGAACTGTGTGATCTACGGTAATCTAGACACCGAAATTGCCATGGACACCATTCAGATGGCTGGTCTTGTACTCAATTTTGATTTTGACTATTGCGTATTCAAATCAGAAAATACCTACACCGATAGTTTTTATGGCGCCAATGTCTATTGGAATCTAGCGCCTTTATTTACCAACCCCAGCGAAAGAGACTTTACTTTTGGTAGCAATTCTTCTTTGAGCAACAAAGGCATCAACTCCATGGTATTTACCGATATCAACGGGCAAGCAAGAAATAATCCGCCCGATATCGGGGCACTGGAATTACCCTAACGGACATAAAAAAACCGTGAGCAAAGCGCTCACGGTTTTTTTATACTGTTTGACTACACATCTTTAAAAGAGGTGTGTAGCAACTGCAACTATGCAGTTGCGTTCATGTTATCTAATACATCCATTACACCTTTCACTGCTTCAGCTGAATCGGCTAACAAAGCGCGTTCTGCTTCGTTGAGTTGTAATTCGATGATTTTTTCGATTCCGTTTTTTCCAAGCACAACTGGTACACCAAGGTAGATGTCAGAAAAACCGTATTCACCTTGCAACCAAGCGCAAACTGGGAAAATACGCTTTTGGTCGCGAACAACTGCCTCTACCATTTGAGCTGCAGCAGCACCTGGTGCATACCATGCCGAAGTACCAAGTAATTTCACGATTTCGCCACCACCGAATTTAGTGCGCTCGATGATGTCGTTCAGACGCGCTTCATCGATTAGTTCAGTTACAGGAATACCAGCAACTGTTGTGTAACGAGGTAGTGGAACCATGGTGTCGCCATGACCACCCATCAATACTGCTTGGATGTCTTTTGGTGAAACATTGAGTTCTTCAGCTAAAAACGCGCGGTAACGAGCGGTGTCTAAGACGCCAGCCATACCAAAAACGCGAGAAGAAGGCATATTGGCATTTAAATATGCGCAATAAGTCATGACGTCGAGCGGATTGGAAACGACAATGATAATGGCGTTAGGCGAGTGTTTCACGACGTTTTCGGTCACGGTCTTAACGATACCAGCATTGGTTGCGATAAGGTCGTCACGAGACATACCTGGCTTGCGCGGCAAACCTGAAGTAATGACTACAACATCTGAATCTGCGGTACGCGCATAATCATTGGTACAACCAACGGTACGAGAATCATAAAGGTTAATTGGGGCTGTTTGCCAGATATCGAGGGCTTTACCCTCGGCAAATCCTTCTTTGATATCTAGTAATACAATTTCATTGGCGATCTCACGGGTAGCCAATACATCGGCACAGGTTGCTCCTACGTTTCCTGCACCTACAACAGTTACTTTCATTTGTCTTGTTTTTAAATGGATAAAAGCTTTGCGTGACGAATTTACGCATAGTTGGCAAAAAAATCATTTTTTTTATTGCTAATTGCAGATCGATATGCAAACTAAGGCAACCCTCTGCTTAGCTTTGCGTTAGGTAAATATTGAAAATTGGAGCAGCAAGACAACTTAAAACGAATCGTAGAGGGATGCCTCAAAGGTGAGCGACGCTCGCAAGAGCGCTTATTCTCTATGTTTTACGGTAAAATGATGGCTGTTAGTATGCGTTACATTGGGGAGCGCGACAGCGCTCAAGAGGTGCTTCAAGTTTCATTTTTAAAGGTCTTTGACAAATTGGAACATTTTGATTTTACGGGCTCGCTCGAGGGCTGGATCCGCAGAATTGTCAGCAACACCGCCATTGATCATATTAGAAAGGCTAAAAAGGATCCTTTTTTATCTGATCAAGACAACGATTTCAAATCTATGGCTGCGGACCCCATGCAAGAACAAGAAATCCTTGAAAACACGCAGCTCAAGGCACAACTTGCACATGAAGCCATTGCAAAATTATCACCGGCCTACCGCACCGTCTTCAATCTTTATGTGATGGAAGAGCGCAGCCACAAAGAAATCGCTACACTGCTTGGGATTTCTGAAGGCACATCAAAATCCAATTTGGCAAAAGCAAAAATGAATTTGCAACGCCTTTTAAAAGAACAATTTATACTGATCGAAAAACGATGAAAGATCAATTTGAAACAAAAATTAAGTCAGTTGTAGAAGAATTCTCCTACGACTACGATCCAAAAGCTTGGGAGGCGTTGTCTAAAAAACTGCCCCAAGCCAACTCAGGATTTTCTTGGTTGGGCAAAATCGCTGTTGGTGGAATTCTTTCTATCGGCTTGTTCTCCATATGGTACAATTTTAGCCCAAAAAATGAACGATCCAACAACGTGGCTAGGGTAGAAAATAACAAAACCCAAGCTTCAGAGAAAACAAACCAATTAGCAGCACAAGACACACAAAAAAGCACGGCGCCAACAAAGACTAGCGCAAACCAAAACATTTCAAATATTTCTCCAAACAATGCTACCAACCAAGGTCTTACGCAATTTACGCAAGACGTAGTTTTTGACGCTAATTTGCATCTAGCTCCTCTTGCACTTCGACAGCAGCATACATCAATACCCATAATTAGTGAATCTATTAATAACGATGGCGGCCAATTGCCTCCGGTTCAAGAACACCTTTTGCCGCTTGATTTACCAAGTATAGCTTCAACGCCTTGTAAAGGTCCAAAAATTGTTCTTGACGCAGACGCTATCAACTACGAAGATGGCACACCGCTGATTCGTATCAACGCCGAAAGTTCAGTTCCAGAAATCAGTTGGAGTGCAAACGGAATGCTCCTCAATAAAAAGAACCGCAGCGTAGATTTACTCGCTTTCCAAGGCCAAACCTACACCATTACCGCGCAAGCACAACTCGATGGCTGCAGCAGTACTGAAAAGATCAAGATTACGGCCAACGAAGATTACAACTTACTTGCTGTCAATGCGTTTAATCCTCAATCCAGAGACGAACGCAATGCCAAATTCATGCCTTACGCCCTCACCATCCGCGACGTTCGCTTTGAACTCATCGTCATTGACCCAGACAACGGTGGCATTGTTTTCAAAACAAAAGATGCTCAAAATGCCTGGGACGGC
>JBIIBL010000047.1:0-17263 GCA_044239425.1 Crocinitomicaceae bacterium
CTGCGGTTGAAAGAATTGAATACGTTTGGTCTGTTCAGGGTAATGGTAAGTACACCATCTTCAAAGTGAGATAGAATTTCTTGCATAAGTTAAGATTGATAACGTTTGAGAAGCGCTTGTCCGCGTTCTTTCAGGGTGAGCCTCAAACTTGCGGGTTCGAGGACCTCTACTTCACCGGCATAGCCAAGTAAGTTTCGAATAAATTCTTCGGTAATTAATATGCGGAGTTCAAATAAGCTGTATTCCGTTTGTTTTTCGAGCAGTTTTTGCGAGGCATGAAATGCTTGTGTTTCAATATAACGTGCCGCAACCGCATCGGCTTTCAAGACTATTCTGAGTGCCTCACCTTTAAATGCGGTGATACCGACAGCATCTCGAAAATAAGCGGTAGCATCGAAGTCAGGAGGAATTTGTGCCGCATCGTCTAGCAACTGGAGCTCAGACATACGGTCGAGCGCGAAGGTCATGATGTCTTGTTTTTGAATATCGTAAGAAATGAGGTACCAGCGGTTGCGGTATTCTTTTAAAAACAAAGGACTTACTTTTCGGGGCTTGGCTTGCTGCTGCTGAAAACTTGTGTACATAAACCACACTCGTTTTTTAGCTTGTACCCCTTCGAGCAAGGTAGGTAAGTATTCGTTACCACCGGTAGAAACGGCTGCCTCAAACTGAATAAACTTAGATAGTTCTTGGCTTTGGTCACCAACGGCAACGCGGTCGACAATTTTATCTATAGCGAGGCCGAATTGCTGAAAAAAAGGTACTTCTCTAAATTGTTGCAAGGTAGATACTGCAAAACGAATCGAGGAGAGTTCGTCTTCAGAGAGAGGTACGTCGTTGATGCTGAAGTCGGGGTCTTCGTAGAAATAACCTCCATTTTTTTTGCTGTAGCGAATAGGGGCATCGTGTTCCATTTTCATCGTGAAGAGGTCCTTTTCGATGGTGGAGGCGCAAATGTGAGCGCCTGATTCAGATCCAAACAAGGATTCTTCACAAGCCGTCCGGAGTGCTTCTTTGGAAGGATAGGGCTTGTATTTATTGCGCAGCATTCGGTCGATGATGCGGTAACGAATCAGGGCGTTTTTAATATGAGGCATTAGTGTTTTACAACTTTTTGCTGGTAACCAAAGAGTTCAAAAAACTTAATTGCCTTCACGACTTCGTACGGAACGTCGTCTTCCCAACTTTGCGCATTCGCATTGATTTTACTCAAGACGTCATCGGAAAGGATGTGCAGCAAACTTGGGTCGTATTCTTGCAAGGCAGTGATTTTGTCATTGGCTTGCATATAGTTAAGTAGGCCCATGAGGTTTTCAGGAAGTTTGATATTACCTAGGTGATACAAGCTTCCGTCTTCTACATTAAGTGCAGGATAAATATAAAGTTTGACGTTGTGCCCGAAGCCACGCCCAAATGCTTCTAGTAAGCCGCCAGGCAAATTGTCATAGTACTTTTCATCAAAAATGATGTGCAGGTTGTAGATGCCCATAATGACCCCAACTAAATTACCGCGCGCAATAGAGGAGAGGTATTCGAGCATTTTGTAATGCTTGAGGTAGTTGGATACCATAACGGTGTAGCCAAGGGAGCCTAAAAGTTCGGCGCGGTCCAGGAAGTCTTTGTCGGAGATTTTGCCGTCGGCGGTGAGGTCTTTGAGGGTGAGTTCAAAAACCACCTCGAGTTGCTCAGGTTTGACGCGTTTTTCTTTGGCAAAAGCTGCTCTGGCGCGTTCGATCATGTCGATATGCACCTTGGTGACGGGTCTGAAGCGCCCGCGCATGAGCAAAATGTTTTTCTTGTAAAGCGCCGTGGATGGTTGCATGACGTTCTTGGCTAGATCGAACATGGTGGCGTTGGTGATGCCGCGGCGCACCAAATTGAGTGCAATAATGCGGTTGTCCATATCCTCGAAATCAGGGCCAGAAATGCGCAGCATGTCGATTTCCATGCGGTCTGGTGGCAAGCGGTGCACAATACCGTCAATAAAATCATTGATATTTCCAGACTGAAAATAGCAAGCATAAATGAGATTGACACCTAAAATACCTAAGGATTCTTGCTGTGCTTTATGGCTGTTGTCGTGCATTTTGATGTGCAAAATGACGTCGTTAGGTTTTTTGTTGAGCCCGAGTTGAAAACGTAAGCCAACCCAGCCTTGGCCTTGGTTGGTTTTGTGGTAATTCAGAGACTCAACGGTGTTGCAAAAAGCAAAAAAGCGGGCTTCTCTGTTTTTCACAGGCAAGATGTCTTGAAGATGCTTGAATTCGGTCTGAAGCATGGTAAGCAAGCGCTCTTCACACACATAGCGGACAGTTTCTCCATACATAGAGTCGGAGACTTTCATGTCGTAGGCCGATTGCGTATAGGCAATTGTTCCGGAGCTTCCGCCAGCCTTGAAGAAGTTAGCAGCAACCTCTTGACCTGCACCAATTTCGGCAAAACAGCCGTAGATGTCTTGGGTGAGGTTAATTTTAAGGGCTTTGTCTTCGGTGGTTAAACGACTTGCGCTCATGTTAGTGTGGGTCTTTGAAATTCGGATTTGAGATAAAGGAGTTGTCGGTCAGGGTGAACAAAAACTTCTTGAGGAGGTATTTTTCTTGCGCACTCAGTTGAACACCACCTTGGCTGGCAAATTCAATGAGTGGGTCAATGGTTGGCGAAATATGAACACCGCTAGAGTAGTGTTCAATGACTTCGTCGAGGGTTTGAAAGCGGCCGTCGTGCATGTAAGGTGCACTGAGGGCAATGTTGCGAAGGGTGGGTACTTTGAACTTGCCGTAGTCTTCGGGGTTGCCGGTAACGCTACCGCGCCCGAGATCGGTAAAATTGGCATCTAGACCATTGTTGCTGTATTTTTTAACGCGCATGAGTGGCCCGTTGTGACAATGAAAGCAGTCGGCACCATTGAGGCTTTTGAAGAGGTCGTAGCCTGCCCATTCTTCGACGTCGACGGTTTGTAAGATATTTTGTTCTTGCGCAGTGAGCGCCATGCCGTTTTCGTATTTGTACATGACGTCGTATTTGGACGACGCTGAAATCATGGTGCGGATGAACTGAGCTATGGCCTTGGAAACTTTTGTGGAGTCTATGCCAGGCTCGCCAAAAGCTCGGTAAAATTTATTGCGGTAATTGATGTCGAGGTTGAGTTTGTAAACGGCGTCGGTCCAACTCTGATGCATTTCAATCGGATTTGGAATAGGCTCCAAGATTTGTTGTTCTAGACTAGAGGCCCGACCGTCCCAAAAAAAGAAGTTGTCCCAACCGAGATTAATGAGCGCCATAGAGTTCCGTGTACCGGCAATGCCGTCTATGCCAGTTGAGTATTTACTAGGGTCTGAAAAACTACTTTGGGCCAAATGACAGGAAGCACAACTCATGGAATCATTACCAGAAAGACGTTTTTCATAGAACAACCAACGACCAAGATCGACGCCCTCTAGGGTCATGGGGTTGTCTGAAGGGATGATCATGTCTGGGAAATGGCTTGGAATCTCTAACGCATAGGGCGTTGCTTGAAAGTTTGCCTTGTCTTTTTTACAAGAACTCAACAAAAGCAAAATACCTATGAGCAATAAAAAGCCTTTCATTAGTAGGGACTTATGGCGTTTTTAAAGTTGCTAATGACTTTTTGTGTTAGCGCTTCTTGACCAGCTGCAGTGTGTGTGAGGTATTCAGAACTTAGATTGATACTGTTTGCTCCTTGCCCCAAAAAGGCAAGAAGGTCAAGTTTGAGTTTGAACTGACGGGTGTTGTTACCGATGTCGGTCCAGTTGATGTTGTTGAATTGTAAATTTTGCAAGTAGGAATCGGTGCCGATATGAAAACTAAATGAGAGGTCCGTATTGAGTGTTGCATCAGGAATAGTATCGACCTTGCCTTCGATATTCATGAAAATATAGCCTGTGCTCCAGCCCCAATGCATGGGCCCTGCATTGCTAATATTCAGCGGGCTTTCATTCGGAAACGCACTTGGGTCGAGGTGGTTGAGGCTGCTGTCCACGCCTAGAATGGCATTCAAATTGAGAAATTTAGCGTAGTCGCCTTCTTTTTTGAAAAGCAGGCTGCCGGTTTCGCGGTAGTCTAGCAAAGCTGCTTGATGCAAGGCGTTTGTGCCGTTACCAAAAAGCGTGAAATAACATTTAAGTTCTGTGAACTTTACTTTGTAGCCTTCTTGGGTAGTGTATATACTATCCATAAAGAAATTTTGGCCGCCATAAACAGGTTGGAGGTCAATTTGAAGCTGGGCTTTTGAGGCCTCAGGGTTGTCGTCGCCACAGGCAGAAGCAAAGACCAAAACTAAGAGGCTGAAAAATATCGTTCTCATCTAACAAAAATACGTCAAAACGCTCAAAATGTTCTTAATTTTAGGAAAGTTTCAGCCCAAAATCAGCGAATGCCCCAACTAACCTCAAAAGCCCTCCGTGTTTACGCCGCTTCGGCAGGCAGTGGCAAAACCCATCGCCTTGTATTAGAGTACCTTAAGATCTTGCTCACCGATGTCAATTATCGACAAAAGTTCAAGCATATTGTTGCCATGACCTTCACCAATAAGGCTGCCAACGAAATGAAAGACCGCATTCTTCAAACGTTGAGCGGCTTGGCTTATCCGGTAAGCGCAAATGCAAAAACTGTAGCACTTAAAGCCGACCTTCTCAAAGAAACATCCTTAACTGAGGTGCAGTTACAACAACGCGCTGCTGGGGCACTCCAAGGTATTTTGCATCACTACGAAGACTTCAATATCTCTACCATAGATAAATTCAACTTACGTCTCATCCGCTCTTTTAGCCGAGACCTCGACCTCCCTGCCGATTTCGAGGTCGTCCTCAATGAAAAATTGATCCTAGACGAAGTTTTAGATTTGCTCATTGCGCGCCTTGGCCAACCCGACTCACAAGAACTCACGCGCTGGATGCTAGCTTATGCCCGCACCAAGGTGGCAGAAGGCGAGTCCTGGGATTTTAAAAAGTCCTTGCTGCAATTTTCAGAAGTACTCGGCAAAGAACGCAATGCAAAGGAAGTTGAGCAATTGCTTGCCAGTACTTACACTCCTGACGCCTATACAGATTTCAAAGCTGAGGCCGAGCAAATCAAAGCAACTTTTTTAGCGCAATGCTCCCAAGTATATGCACTAGCAGCGCCATACAAAGGCGCGCATTTCAAGACGGCAACTGATCAAAAACGCATCGATGCCTTTGTAGAAGACCCATATTGGGGTTTAGGCAAGCAAAAAGGGCCGTTTTTTAACGATACATTTTTAAAGGCACTCTCCGACAACAAATTCGACCTTCCAATAACAGTCTCCGACGCCCTATTGGGCTTGTCTACCGCTTTTGACAAAGCATTTGCTGCGCATTTGCGCATTGAAATTCAACGTAAAAACTTCTACAATATGGCTTTGTTGCAGTATGTGGCGCAACAAACCAAGGCCCTCATGACCGCTCAGCAACAAATCCGCATATCTGAGTTCAATCAGCTGATCAGTCAATTGGTACAGGGTGAACAAGCGCCCTATATATACGAGCGCTTGGGCATTCGCTTTGAACATTTTCTGCTGGATGAATTCCAAGACACCTCTCGCTTGCAGTGGGTCAACATGATTCCGCTCGTGCTAGAGGCCATTGCTTATGAGCGTCCTAATCTCATCGTGGGCGATGCAAAGCAAAGTATATACCGCTTCAACAACGGTTTGGCAGAACAATTCGTGGCGCTACCAAGCCTCTACAATCCCGAAAACGACCCCCAAATGGCGCTCACGAGTGCGCGTTTCGAATCCAGCGGTTTCAAGCAAAGTCTTTTAGACAACTACCGTTCAGCTCCTCAAATTGTACATTTCAACAACGAACTCTTCGAGCGTTTAGCTCTTTCTTTGCCTCTGGAGCACGAGGCATTTTATGATAAATTGAGTCAGCATCCAAAGTCGACCAAAACTGGTTTTGTTCGGATCGAAAGTTTGGTCAATGACCTTCCCGAAGCACTTCTTTTTGAGAAAATGCTCCACACCATTCAAGAGTTGCTACAAGACGATTTCAGGCCCTGCGATATCTGTATCCTGACCGAAACCAATAAAAAAGGCAATGCAATTGCGCTGGCTTTAACGCAAGCGGGCCTAGAGGTAGTTTCTCAAGACTCCCTTTTATTGTATGCACATCCGTTGGTTCAACTGTTTTTACTCTATCTGAAAAAACGAGCAAAACCATCCAATCCAACGCTTGGAAAGCGCTTTGCAGAGGCTTACCTGCAGCTGAAGGGCAATTTTGATGTTGCTGCCTTCATGGCCTATTTCAAAACCTACGAAAAAGAAGGAAGACAAATCCGTTATTTTGATGAAGCAGCTTTTTACAAAGCAGAGTTTGGTTCAGAAGACGCCCTTTTTATGCCTTATGAGCATCTTTTTGACCTGCTTCAAAAAGCAGCGGCATGTTTTCAGATCAATGACACCACCGAGCCCTATGTGCATCATTTTTTCGACGTCGCCTTTCAATTTCAGCTCAATCGGAATGCCGAACTACTGCCTTTTATCGATTTCATAGAGCAGAACAAAGACAAGTTGGCCCTTCAAATGCCGGAGTCTTCTGAAGCCATCCGCATCATGACTATCCATAAAGCCAAAGGCTTGGAGTTCCCGGTCGTACTTATCCCGAGCCTCGATTTTCGAACCGCACTCCATGGTTACACGAGCTTTTTAATGCCTACGGGCAATGGCTTGGCTTATACTTATCCTTCTGACCTCATTCCGGAATTCAAAACATTTAAAGAAAAAGAACTCGCCGCTATTTTTCTAGATAAACTCAACTTGCTTTATGTTGCACTGACGCGTCCAGAAAGCAGACTTTACATTTGGAATCACCATAATGAAAAAGGATTTGGTGCTCAGATTCATCAGCAACTTGAACAACTTCCATCCTTAAGCCTTGAACAGGAGCACATTTATGTTGCAGGGACAGCACTCAAAGTGTCAAGCGCTGAAAAAGAAAAAAACAGTGCATCCAAAACCAATTTTTACCACCCGATGGCTTTGCCAGACCAACTTTGGTATCCTTCTTTGGCATTTAGAACACCCGATACCGAAATGGTGCCCGATCAATTATTTGGTTTGGCTTTTCACCGCTTAATGGCCTTGTGTCAAAGCCCTGAACAGCTGCAGGCAGCACTTCAATTAGCACTGCAAGAAGGAACAATTGCACATGATCAAATAGAGGAGCTTACCTCATCAGCGGAACGCTTTTGGTGTCACATTACTGCACAAAAGCTTCATGCAGATATCTTAGAAGAGTATAACGAGCAGCGCATTATTGCCGATATCAATCAAATGAAGCAGCCCGACAAAGTTTGGGTGAAGGCTAATGAAGTGGTGGTCATCGATTTCAAAACAGGACTGCGCCAAGACAACCATATGCAGCAAATTATTGCTTATGCAGGTTTGCTACAAACGATTTTTGCGTTGCCAGTTCGTCCGATACTTTACTACACGCAGCTCGATTTATTCTTGGAGCTGTAAGTCTAGACCAGCGGTTTCGGCTGAAAGTTTCAGAAAGGTGTAGACCAAAGGGTGAGGGAGGTCGCGTGTAGAAGATATCTGCGGACAAAAACTCGTCGCCAAGAAAAACGGGTGTTTTTTAAGCGTAATAATTTCAGGGTCTTCGAACTGATTCACGGCTTCGATATCAATAAATTGACCGATCAATTGCTCAAGGAGCTGCGGATACATGCTGTAGCGAGTAGCACTGAGTTCAACTGAACTGCAGTTCTCGTATAGCTTTTCCATTGCAGCAGTTCTTGGCGTTACATCTATGCGTTCAAAATGCGTGCTATTCACCAAATTTTCAGAGATCAACTTCTCGCCAAAAGGATTCATGTTGTTGGCCGTGATGAGGTAATCAATAAAAATGCGGAAACATTCACCTGTTGCAAAAACAGGGATGTCTAGTTCGGCTAGCTGGCGAAAAACGCCATTTAAAAAAAAGGGGTTGAGATAGGGGCCAGGGGCCACCCAGACACCATCGTATTGTTCGAAGGATTGTTTTTTGAATTGTAAGGCCTCGTTGATCTTGATCCAATAATAATTGATTTCGAGTTCAAGGAACTCGGCGGCGTGGTCCAAGGAAAGGTTTGTCGCGTGATGCGAATTGTAGGTGAAGTTGTAGTCGCCTATGATTGCTATTTTAAGTGCTTCACTCATTCAGGCGTTTTTGGTATAACGGCGCTTAGCGCTTGAACCAGCTTCGTAACTTGGCGTTGTTGATTTGTATAGATTCTTCCGCAAGCGTTTGTGGATCTACGTACCAAACTTTACAACTGAAAGTAACCTCAAAAAGGGAGTAGTCGCCGGTGCCATCAGAAGCTTGCTTCAAAATAGTAAAGTTGGCGGTTTGCCCAGGGTCGGTTTCGCGAGAAATCCAGAATTTACCGGTGTTGTCGGTGTATGAAACCTGAACGCCATTGATGCTGTTGGTAGCGAGCGTTGTTACATCTTTGAAAGGCACGGGATTGCCAGAGTTAGTCATGTGGAAATCATTGAACATTGGAAGCGTTGGTGTTGAACTGCCAGTGGCATCCCACTCAAGCGAACCGAAAGCAATGGAAATGTTTTGCGGATTTGCCATAGAAGCGATGCCTGAGGTGTAAATCACTTTCGACATAATTGGCGCTACATTGACAATTTGGGTATCTAGTGCAAAACCGAGGTAGTTGTTGACGTTCTGGGTAAGCTCCACTTGGGTACCATTGATATAACCAATGAAACTTGCATTTAAGTCCACTTTATTGGTTGGTGGCGGGATGACTTCGTGTTCAATACAAGCTGAGGAAATCAGTAAAAGTAGGGTTGTAAAAAAGGCAAAGCGCGTCAGTTTCATGCGTTTGTGTTTAGGTGATAATGTCTCAAATTTAGTTCTATAAACGCAATTGTCCAAAAAAAGATGCTTTCAGATTGAAAAAAGAGGGCTCAGCGTACAGTAATCTTCTTCAGAAAATCCTGAAGGCTTGCTTTGTGAAGTGGCACAGCGCCTTTACAAATGAGGTTATAGACCTCCTCGGCTTTGTGTTCAGAACTTTTTTTAGAACCCTTGTGTAAGTGGAATTGTCCCCATGAATTTTGAAGTAAATCCATGAAATTTTCGGGCTTGCAATTAGCGAGGAGCTTTTCGTCAGTCGTATGAAAATGATAGAGGTTCCAAACGGCTTCTTGAAAATCAAAAACTGTAATAAAATCTTTGCCAATTTGAAGTAAACCAGGTTGTTTGTTGTAGACTTTTTCAAGGACGATATTGGCAAACAAATCGATGAATTCTTGCGCTTTTTGAGGGTCTTTGTTAGCGAGTTCGCGCCATTCTGCGTCATAAAGTTCGTTGATGATCAGAAATTGCTTGAACTCCGTCTCGAGTTCAGAGAGCTCATTAGGGGTTAAGGCGCGAAATTTTAACATTATTCTGCTTCGCTGGGTTGAACTTCTAGGCTGATGTCTAATACTTCTGTCACGCGTTTTTCAGTGATGGCTTGCTCGAGTTCAAATTTGTATTTGCCTTTGAACGGGACTTTGCGGCGTTTGAAAATAAGTTGGTGCTCGACAATTGTACCAGATTTATTGCCAATCCAGTTCCCGTTAGGGTCGGCCATTTTGATTTCGTAGGGTTCGCGCACGCTTTTGCCAAACGGCGGCGTGGTGCGCAAAAATATCCAAAGGTTGTTGTAGGCGTAATCGGTGGTGGTGCGTAGGGTAAAAATGAAATCGTAAAGTTGGGTGGTGTCTTGAATATCGACCTCAAATTTTGGCTTTACATTTTGGGCCCATTGCTCGTCTTTGAAGCGATAAGCTTTGGTATAAATCGTTTCTTTGGTGCAACTAGCAAGCACTAGCGCAAAGAGCGCAAATAGACTAATTAGTTTTTTCATTTTTTGGACCTCCGGGGTTCGGTTTGCGTGGTTTGCGATTGGGTCTTCTTTTTTTGTTATTGTTGTTACTGAAAGATTTTTCGAAGCGCGTGAGGCTGTCTTGGCCCACCACGTTTTGATACCCGATTTCTTCCACCTTTTCTTTGACTTGAGCGAAGTCGGCGAGGTCTTTTGGTTTGACGCCGTCTTTATTGAGTTTTTTGATTTCGGCCACGCGCTCAGGGGTGAGTGCCACCATGCCGTTTTCACCTTTATAGGCATACCAAATAATGCGTTTGAACACATCGGTTTTCATGTGAATGGCATCGCCTTTTTCTGTCTGAAGCTTGCCGTCGGCTTTGGGCATAGACTTGATGGCGTCGAGGTACATATCGAGCTCGTAATTGAGGCAACATTTGAGCTTGCCGCATTGTCCAGCTAATTTTTGTGGATTAAGGGAAAGTTGTTGGTAGCGGGCAGCCGAAGTAGACACCGATCTGAAGTCAGTGAGCCAAGTGCTGCAACAAAGTTCGCGTCCGCAAGAGCCAATACCTCCGAGGCGCGCGGCTTCTTGACGTGAACCAATTTGTCGCATTTCTACACGAACCTTAAAGCGATCGGCCATATCCTTGATAAGTTGGCGAAAATCGATACGACCTTCTGCGGTATAGTAAAATGTGGCTTTGCTGAGGTCTGCTTGGTATTCGACATCGGAGATTTTCATGTCGAGGCGCAAGTTTTGGGCAAAGGTGCGCGATTGCGTTAGGAGTTCGCGCTCCAAGCTACGGCCTTTGATCCATTTGTCGATTTCTTCTTGGGTCGCAATGTGCAAGATTTTTTTGCACTCCATCGCTTTGAGGTTGGGGGCTTTTTTCTTGACTTGAATGCGGGCGAGTTCGCCAAGTGCAGAAACCACACCGATATCCCAGCCTGGGCTGGTATCTACGGCAATGACATCGCCTGTTTGCAAAGAAATGTGGTCTGCATTGCGGTAAAATGCCTTGCGGGCATTTTTAAAGCGTACTTCTACAAGATCAAAAGTGCTTTGGCCTTCTGGCAAGCTAATGTTGGCAAGCCAATCAAAAACTTCAAGTTTATTGCATCCGCCACTGCTGCATGTGCCGTTGTTTTTACAACCTTTTGGTGTTCCTCCACCGCTACTACATGACGCACAACCCATTTGATTTTTTTTGTGGTAAAGTTAATAAATAAAGTTAGTCAAAGCTACGCCTGATGGATGTAGCGCATTGTTTGGAAACAAAGTTGTGTAAATAGGATGCGTGCGTTGGCATTGCGGTCAATTTGGTAATAGGCGGCATCTAGGGTGGTCATGAACTCACGGATGTTGTTGCCTGAAATGAAAGGCGCAAATTTTTCTAAAAACGCAGCTTCTTCAGAAGAAACTTTGGTGAGGGTGTCGCCCAAATAGTTGCTCAGGATACTCTGGCGCAACATATGAAGGGTATATTGGATGAATAGCTTTTGTCTTTCTTTACCGATGGTGGAGAGTTCATCGGCCCAGTCCATCATGGCGAGCACTTCTTTTTTATAGCAAACGCGCATTAGTTGGATAAATTGGTTGCGCTGTTGGTCTTGGTTTTCGCTGGTTTCGAGGTAGGCAAGTGCCGCTAAAAAGGAACCATCGGCAAACGCCGACACGGCATCGGCATTGGTGCGGGTTTGATTTTTGGTCTGCTGTAAATTGGTGCTGAGGTCCTCTGAACTTATTTTTGGGACGCGTATCAGTTGGGTTCTAGATTGAATAGTGATCATGAGTTTGCTGGCGTCTTCGCTGACCAACAAAAAAAGTGTTTGCGCTGGCGGCTCTTCTAGAATTTTGAGCAGTTTGTTTGCGCAATCGGCGTTCATTTCTTCGGGTTGCCAAATAATCATGACTTTGTAGCCACCTTCGTATCCTTTGAAGTTGAGTTTGCGAATGATTTCTTTGCTTTCTTCGGTTCCGATAATGGGTTTGCGCAATTTGTTGTCGATGCGCTCGGTCCATTGAAATAAATCAAAATAAGGATTTTGTTGCAGTTGTGCACGCCAGTCGGTCAAAAAGAGATCTGAGGTTTTGCCGATGCTTTGCACTACTGGATACACAAAATGGAGGTCGGGGTGTTGGAGCTGCTGTACTTTCTGACATGATGCGCATTGACCGCAGCTATCGCTGGTTTGGCGGTTCGTACAAAACAAAAACTGACTAAAGGCCAAAGCGAGCGGCAGCCCACCATGGCCTGCGGGGCCTTGTAGCAATTGGGCGTGGGCTATTTTGCCGGATTCGATTTCTCGAATGAGCTCTTGCTTGAGGGTGGTTTGACCTATAATTTGCTGAAATTGCACCCTCAAAAATAGCGAAAAAGCCGCAATTATTCAGTGTTTCCTTTCAAGAGCAAGACGATTTCTCCTTTGGCTTCGTGCGCTGTAAAATAGGTTTGGAGTTCGGCTAATGTGCCGCGGTGGTAGGTCTCAAATTTCTTGCTGATTTCCCTGACCACACAAGCTTCTCTTTGAGGGTCGAGCCATTCGCACATTTGACCTAGTGTTTTGGCAATGCGATGCGGCGACTCGTACAAAACAACCGTGCGGTTCTCTTGTGCCAATGCTTGAATGCGTGTTTGGCGTCCTTTTTTATGGGGTAAGAATCCTTCGAAGACAAATTTATCGCAAGGAAAGCCTGATGCAACTAATGCTGGTACAAAAGCAGTAGGGCCGGGCAAGCATTCGACATCAATACCTGCCTGAACACAAGCCCGCACCAATAAAAATCCAGGATCTGAAATGCCGGGTGTGCCCGCATCAGAAACTAATACACAAAATTCGTGTTGTCGGATGAGCTCAATGGTTTTGTCTAGGAAGCGGTGTTCGTTGTGGGCATGGAAAGCCAATACCTTCTTCTTGATCTCAAAATGATTCAGAAGTTTGTTGGTAACCCGCGTGTCTTCGGCAAAAATGAGAGGTGTTTCTTGCAAGATGCGCAGCGAACGAAGCGTGATGTCTTCGAGGTTGCCGATTGGAGTAGGGACGAGGATCAGTCTTGGCATGGCTTAAGCAAATACTGCTCGCACCACTTCTTCGATTTTGGTGCAAGGGATGATTTCAATTTGGTGTTTGTGTCCTTTGATTCCTTTCGAATATTTGGACACAATAATTTTTTTGTAGCCGAGTTTCTCGAGCTCGCCAAGGCGCTGTTCAAGCCTGTTTACAGGTCTGAGCTCTCCGCTGAGGCCAATTTCGGCAGCAAATGAGATGGTTTTATCGATCGCGAGGTCGGCGTTGGAAGACAAGATTGCCATGGCGACAGCGAGGTCGATAGCGGGGTCGTCTACTTTGATGCCGCCTGCGATATTCAAGAAGACATCTTTCGCTGCCAAACGAAAACCGCAGCGTTTTTCTAGAACGGCGAGCAGCATGTTGAGGCGCTTGACATCAAAACCAGTCGACGAGCGTTGTGGGGTTCCGTAGGCAGCAGAGGAAACGAGTGCTTGCACTTCGATGAGTAGCGGACGAATGCCATCGACCATTGAGGCCACAGCAACGCCACTCAAAGCTTCAGAGCCAATAGAAACCAAAACTTCAGAGGGGTTGGCTACTGGCAATAGCCCATTGCCTTGCATGCTGTAAATGCCGAGCTCGTTGGTTGAACCAAAACGGTTTTTGATACTGCGCAGCAAGCGATAGATGTGGTGACGGTCGCCTTCAAATTGCAAGACGGCGTCTACCATGTGCTCTAAAACTTTTGGACCGGCGATGGTGCCGTCTTTGGTGATATGCCCAATTAGAAATATGGGAATATCAGTTTGTTTGGCAAAGCGCAGCAAGTTTGCAGTGCATTCGCGTACCTGAACCACCGAACCCGGCGAACTTTCTACACTGTCTGTATAGAGGGTCTGGATGGAGTCGATGATGAGCAACTGTGGCTGAATGGACTCAGCTTGCACCAAAACTTGTTGAAGGTTAGTTTCGGTGAGTAAATAACAATTGGGGTTGTCTAAGCCAAGGCGTTCGGCGCGCATGCGAATTTGTTGTTCGCTTTCTTCGCCAGAAACATAGAGCACTTTGAGTTGCTCTTTGATGGCGAGTTGGAGCAAAAGGGTTGATTTGCCAATGCCGGGGTCTCCGCCGAGTAGGTTGATCGAGCCCGGAACGATACCGCCCCCAAGCACTCTGTTTAACTCGAAATCTTTGAGTGCGATGCGGCTTTCTTCGCTTTTTTGAACTTCTTGAATAAGTACTGCCTGTTGGGCTTTTGAGGATTTCGAAAAACTCACCACGTGTTTGGGCGTTTTTTCGGTGCGCTCTTCTACGAAAGTATTCCACTCTTTGCAACTGGGGCATTTACCCAGCCATTGGGCTGCTTCATGACCGCAGTTTTGACAAAAAAAGGCTGATTTTGCTTTTGACATGGATTCTTTTCGTTTTGACAAAGGTATTCAAAAAAGCTTGTCGGCTGCTGGCTTTTAAGGACTTAATCCGTAACATTACTGAAAAGAAAATTATTTTTTTAAAGATTTTTTAATCTGTTGTTTGCCACAATATCAAAAAATATAATTTTGCCATGTAAATAGTTGTCAATCCTATGTCAAAAAGAAGAGCAATCATCAGTTACGACAAGCTGACCATTGAGCAGAAAAAACAAATTCTCCGAGATTTCCCGGACGGATACATCAATCATCTCACTTCCATCAAGACCCCAACCGGTGAAGTCCTAGATGCCCTCGTATGGGAGACCGACGAAGTCATTTATTTGGTGAAAATCAATAAAGTGAAGCCAAAAGCGAAGGCAGTTGTTGAAGATGACGACTTCGACGACGACTTCGACAAGCCAGACGACATCAAAGACGACGATCTCAAAGACGACGACGACGAAGAAGAAGATGACGACTTCGCTGACGATGAACCTTCCGACGACGACGAAGATTAAAATCTACTTACCCAAGTTTTTTTAACTTTGGGTTATGCTTGGAAACCTTTCAACACCAGAATTATCTTCCTTACTTGCGCTATCTCCTTCCATAGATCAAATTGGAACCATAGAGCGCATAGAGCGTATTCAAGCGCGCAGCATCAAAGGCGCGTCCAAATTACAAGGTTTGCGCATGGCACTTTCCATGATAGACCTCACTACTTTAGAAGGAAAAGACACCCCCGCAAAAGTCAGGCAGCTTTGTTATAAAGCCCAACATTTGCACGATCAAGCACCAGATTTACCGACAGTTGCTGCGGTTTGTGTTTACCCAACAATGGTAGGTGTTGCCAAGAAAGCACTTGGAAACTCTGGAATCAAAGTAGCGAGTGTTGCTACTGCTTTTCCATCTGGGCAAGCACCTTTTGAGGTAAAAAAATTAGATACGCTGTATGCCCTTGATAACGGTGCCGACGAAATCGATATGGTCATCTCACGCGGCCGTTTCTTGGCCGGTGATTACCAATTTGTCTTCGACGAAATTGCAGCCATAAAAGCACTTTGTGGCACGGCCCGACTTAAAGTCATTTTTGAAACAGGCGAGCTCGACTCCTTGGATCAAGTCCGTAAAATTTCCGATTTAGCTATTGCTGCAGGTGCCGATTTCATCAAAACTTCGACTGGCAAAATTCAGCCTGCCGCTACTTTTCCAGTGGTTTACACCATGCTTTGCGCCATTAAAGATCACTACGACAAAACAGGTCAAATGATCGGCATGAAGCCCGCTGGCGGCATATCGTCCTCCAAGCTGGCACTGCAGCATTTATTAATGGTCAAGGAAGTGCTCGGCGAGACCTGGCTAACCAACGAATGGTACCGCTTCGGCGCCAGTAGCCTAGCCAACGACCTCCTAATGCAATATCAAAAACAGCTCACTGGAAAATACCAGTCTGCAACTTATTTTTCAATCGACTAAAGATGAGCGAAAACAACTGGAACCTCGAACCTTCATTGGAGTCTGTCGCACAGGTCCAAATCAAGCCGCAATACGAACTTTTTATCAATGGCAAATGGCAAGCGCCATTATCTGCCACCTATTTTGCAACCGTTAACCCTGCCGATGAAAAACACCTCGCCCAAATTGCCCAGGCCAATGCTGCCGACGTCGATTTAGCGGTCAAAGCAGCGCGCGCTGCCTATGACAACGTTTGGTCCACACTCAGTGGGTCAGCGCGCGGTAAATACTTGTTTCGCATTGCGCGCCTTATGCAAGAAAAAGCAAGAGAACTCGCTGTGCTAGAAACACTTGATGGTGGGAAACCCATACGCGAGTCTAGAGATATCGATATTCCGTTGGCATGCAATCACTTCTTTTATTATGCCGGTTGGGCCGATAAATTACAAGAAGCCTTTCCAGGTCAGCAAATAAAGGCACTAGGTGTTGCGGGTCAAATTACACCTTGGAATTTTCCGTTGTTGATGCTCGCTTGGAAAGTAGCACCCGCACTGGCATGTGGCAACACCGTTGTACTGAAGCCTGCCGAAACCACCTCGCTCACCGCACTCAAATTTGCAGAAATTTGTCAAGAAGCCGGGCTTCCTGCGGGTGTGGTCAATGTCGTCACAGGTTATGGCGACACCGGTGCAGCGCTGGTGGCACATCCGAATGTGGATAAAATTGCCTTTACGGGGAGCACCGCCGTTGGAAAGCAAATTCAAAAAGCCTGTATTGGTACTCCTAAAAAAGTTACACTTGAACTTGGCGGTAAGTCCGCAAATATCATTCTTGAAGACGCTCCAATAGACCAAGCCGTAGAGGGTATCATCAATTCTATCTTTTTTAACCAAGGCCATGTGTGTTGTGCCGGTTCAAGACTATTTGTTCAAGAATCTATTGCTGAACAAGTAATCGCCAAGTTAAAATTTCGCTTACAAAGCATTTATGTGGGCAATCCGCTCGACAAAAACACCGACATCGGCGCCATCAACTCCAAAAAGCAACTCGAAACCATCGAAAAATACCTCGACATCGGTTTGGCGGAAGGCGCAGAAATATATCAGCCAGATTGCACGCTTCCGAGCCAAGGATTCTACTGCAAACCTACACTTTTCACGGACGTTGCGCAAAGTGCGCGCATCGCCCAAGAAGAAATCTTTGGCCCGGTGCTCACCATCCAAACTTTCCGTACCATAGAAGAAGTGGTTCAAAAAGCCAATAATTCGCCCTACGGTTTGGCAGCTGGCGTTTGGACAGCCAATGGTGCGCGCATTTTTGGCCTCAGTAGCCAATTGCAGGCAGGTGTGGTTTGGGCAAATACCTACAACAAATTCGACCCTACATCACCTTTTGGTGGCTACAAAGAAAGCGGTTTCGGCCGCGAGGGTGGCCTCCATGGCCTCAGTGCATACCTTCAATTCAAGAACTAATGGAAATCCTCAAAACATATAAACTCTACATTGGTGGTCAGTTTCCGCGCACCGAAA
>JBIIBL010000095.1:0-6639 GCA_044239425.1 Crocinitomicaceae bacterium
GCGGCCGCACCTATCCTGTGCAGGCAGCAGACGGCAGTCATGTGGCCAATGCTTGCTTGGCATCGCGCAAAGACATCCGCAATGCCGTTCAGGCCGCACGTAAGGCGCAAGGTTCCTGGTCAGGTAAGTCTGCATTTAACCGCAGCCAAATTGCTTACCGCATCGCAGAAATGCTCGAGGCTAGAAAAGTTCAATTTATCGAGGAGTTACAGTTAATGGGTCATGATCAGCAAAGTGCAGAAGAAGAGGTCATGATGAGTATAGACCGCTGTGTGTATTATGCAGGTTGGGCCGATAAATACCAAGCGTTGATCAGCAGCGTAAACCCCGTGGCCAGTCCTCATTTCAATTTCTCAAGCCCCGAAGCAATGGGTGTGGTGGGTATCGTTGCATGTCAACAAACTGCACTGATCGGTCTCATCTCTCAAATTTTACCCGTCATTATAGGTGGTAACACAGTAGTTGTCGCTGCCAATACAAACCAACCACTGTGCGCCATCTCATTTGCTGAAGTGCTAGCCACCTCAGATGTACCAGGGGGAGTAGTGAATATGTTAACCGGCGAAGTAGAGGAATTACTGCCAACACTTGCAGGCCACATGGATGTCAATGCACTCAGTTTGGCACCGCTCTCTTCGGAGTTAAGTGTTGCGGCACAAGAAGCCGCCGTAGACAACCTCAAGCGCGTCCGTATTTATGCGGAGCCGTTGTACGTAAAAAGCGCACAAGGGTTGTCATATATCTCTGATTTTCAAGAAATCAAAACCACCTGGCACCCAATTGAGCAAATTGCCGGCGGCGCTGGTCTGTATTGAGAAAGAAGTTTTTTTACTCCACCACCACTTTCTTCATGCCAATTGAAGCACCGTTTTCAAAGAAAGTGATAAAGAACACACCTTTGTTTTCAATTTCGATTGATGTTTGCTCAGTTATGGTTTCAATACTTTGAATTTGTAGACCAGTTACTGAATAAATAACAGCAGAAATTGGACGATTTGGATCTATCCCCTTGATTTGAAATGCACCCCGACTCGGATTTGGGTAAAGAATAAGGGCGTCAACGGATGGAGCAGCTGGAACCAAACCAGCTGTGTTGTCGGCGATGAGCGTGGTTTTCGGGTCGCCAACAATGATGCCTTGCCAAGAGGCAAAACGCTCAGCCATATAAAAACTCTCCGCTAAGTTATATTGTGCCACTTGATCGAGGTAGCGATTGACTAAAATATCGGCTCGAAATAATTGAGAAAAATAGACGCAATTGACGTAGCCATGCGCAGCGGTGCAGCCTTGTGCAATTAAATCAGATAACGTAAAGGCATCATTTGAACTAGACACGCTATCGAAAGCAGCAGCAGTGGAGCAGGTGGTTAAAGCTGCAAAAGAACCGGGTACAAAGCCAAAATTTTGAGCGTAGTTGGGCAGAGGGCCAAAGCCGGTCGAAAGGTAAGAAAGCACATTCGATTGGTCAGTAATTGGCGACGTATTGTAATCCGTTTGAGTTAGCCAATTCCCTGTTTGAAATGCATTCAAAGTAGGATTGATATAGGTGTCTACAAAGTAGAGAGAATCATTACTTTGTGCCTCATTCAAATCCATAATATTCTGAAAAGCTAGAGGGTTAACAGCCGTATTTGGCCCGCTGCGTGCTATCATTTGTTTGACGTCACCTACCGTAAAAGCGTCTAGTCGCGTAACTAAATACATTCCAAACTGACTTCTCGTGAAATGGACATTTTGGTTAAAATAAGGATGCATGAAGGCATTACTCTGTGCAATATTTGAAGCATGTGTTCCTAAAATCAAACTAAGTTCAGAATCTACTGATCCGCAGTCGCCGTTTCCCTGATTTACAATGCAATCAATGCCCGATCTTCTGAGTGGAACACCTTTGGTAGTCACTAAATAATTGAGAGTATTTTCAATACCTGAATTGAGTAAACTCGCCTCAATTTGTGTTCGTAATACATTAAACACGCTGTCATTGATCACTTCCGTATTCGGAACACTCACAAAAATGATGTTTTGGCTTGGAATATTGCGCGCCGCTTGAAAATAGTTCCCAATTTCAATAGACTCGGGGCTATTCAAATTGACAATAACGCCAACGTCTGCATACGAAACGGTTTGCGCTAAAAATGAAAAAGGTAAAAAGGCAAAAAAGAGAGAGAATTTCATGAATTGATTTGGCTAAAAACGTACTGAGGCCAATTTTATTTGAATCACGAACAAAAATAGGGCTTTTACCCGGGTGTGCTTGCTAGAAAAATTTGATGTCCAAATTCAACTACAACAATTCTCCTAACAATTGCGTTGCAGCGGAAACCGTGCGGCGTGTTTCGGTAGGTGAGAAGGTGCTGAGTGCCCAGGTGTTGTTGTCCCAAACTAGGGTGTTCATGCGCTCGAAGTAGTCGACGCCGAGTTCGGTGCCCATTCGGCGGATTTGATGATTGATTTTATCTATAGAGCAACCAGAGGCCTGAACGCCTGCTTCGTTGGCAACAATGACCAATGCGTGACTTTCAAAAACAAAACCTGATGCGTTCATGGCTTTGCCGTGCGTTTGCCATGTTTGGGTAAAGGCAACGAGTTGTTCCTTGGCCCAAGCAGTTTCGGTGGCATCTAGCGCACGTTTGCCAATGAAAACCCAAACCCGACATTCGGGGCCGAAATCAGGCGCTAATTTAGAGATCTGCAGCATTAGCGATAAGTTCGGCGATGTCCATGACTTTGACGTCTTCTTCTTTCTCGAAGTGCTTGATGCCGTCGGTCATCATGGTGTTGCAGAAAGGGCAACCGGTTGCGATGATATTGGCACTTGTTTCAATGGCGTCTTCTGTGCGTTCAATGTTGATTTCTTTGTTGCCTTTTTCGGCTTCTTTGAACATTTGCGCGCCACCCGCACCACAGCACAAGCCGTTAGTTTTGCAACGCTTCATTTCTACGAGTGCAGCGTCGAGCTTTTCGATGAGTTCGCGCGGCGCTTCATAGACGTCATTGGCGCGTCCGAGGTAACACGGATCATGAAAGGTAATTTTCTTGCCTTTGAAAGTACCGTTGTCGGCAAGGGTGAGTTTGCCAGTATTGATGAGGTCTTGAATCAGTTGGGTGTGGTGAATGACTTCATAGGTGCCGCCCAAGCCGGGATATTCATTTTTGAGTGTATTGAAGCAATGCGGGCAAGCCGTTACAATTTTCTTGACCTCATAGCCATTGAGCAACTCAATGTTCATGAGTGCCTGCATCTGAAAGGTGAACTCGTTGCCAGCGCGTTTAGCGGGGTCGCCAGTACAGCTTTCTTCGGTGCCTAATACCGCAAAGTTGACCTTGCAGTGATTAAGGATTTTCACGAGCGCTTTGGTGATTTTTTTGGCTCGGTCATCAAAGGATCCGGCGCAACCAACCCAAAATAAGATGTCGGAGCTTTCTCCGGCGGCCATCATGTCGGCCATTGTGCGTACTTGTATACTCATTGCGTGGTCTTTTTGGCTTAGTCTTCGTTGGCCCAATTCATGCGTTCTGTTGGTGCAAATTGCCATGGCGCACCGTTGTTTTCAATGTTAGTGAGCATGCCGGTGAGCTCTGTTGGTACTTTCGATTCTTCCATCACTAAAAAGCGACGTAAGTCCATGATAATGGAAAGCGGATCGATATTTACCGGGCATTCTTGCACACATGCATTGCAGCTAGTACAGGCCCAAAGCTCTTCTTCGGTAATGTAGTTGCCCAAAAGGCTTTTGCCGTCTTCGGTTTCGTTGCCGTTTTTGCGTTTGTAGTCGCCGAGTTCTACCATGCGGTCGCGGGTGTCCATCATGATTTTGCGCGGTGAAAGCAATTTGCCCGTGGTATTGGCCGGGCAGGCAGACGTACAGCGGCCACATTCGGTGCAGCTGTAGGCTTCCATGAGGTTTTTCCAGCTGAGGTCGGTGACGTCTTTGGCACCAAAGCGCGAAGGAACGGCGTCGGCAGCAGGTGCGGCATATGGATCGGCATTGGGGTCGAGCATGAGTTTGACTTCATTCGTTACACTCTCCATATTTGTAAATTGTCCTTTTGGCTCTAATTTGGAATAATAGGTATTCGGAAAAGCCATAAAGATGTGCAGGTGCTTTGAGTAGGGCAAGTAGTTCATGAAGGTATAAACCATGATGATGTGGCCCCACCAACCGATTTGCTCTAAAATATGCAAGGTATGGTTGCTTATTCCGTCAAATAAAATAGGCCCTAGCCAAGAGCTGATGGCAAAACCATTCGAATTGCCCAGATAAGACTGCAATACTTCATCTGCGCCATTCATGGTGAAAATGAAACTAATTAACATGAGTTCAAACACAAGAATGAGGTTTGCATCTTGTGTAGGCCACCCTGCGAGTTCTTTCATGTTGAGGCGCGGAAGTTTGAGCATGTTGCGTCGGGCTAAAAAGGCGACTGTGCCAATAAAAGCCAAAACAGACAATACCTCAATGAAGCTGATCATGAAAGTGTAAAAACCACCGAGACTTTCTTGAAAGAAACGATGTGAGCCGGTGCTGCCATCAACTAAAATTTCAATGAGCTCAATTTGGGTGATGACAAAGGCTGCGTACAAGGCCAAATGCAAAAGCGCGGGAATAGGGCGCGTGAACATTTTCTTTTGACCAAGTGCCACCAAAAGCATGGTGCGCCAACGGTCGGCTTTACGATCAGAGCGGTCTAGGGGCAAGCCCATGTGGATATTTTGGGCAATTTTGCGGAGGTTGAATGCAAAAAAACCAAAACTTGCGAGCGTGAGTACGCCAAAAATGAGTTGTTGCATGTGAAATGTTTATTCTGGCAAGCTGTCCAATATTTTGAGAAGCTTGTCTTCGTTTTGCTTAGAAAGTTGCAATCCTTTGGTTTTGCCACCAATTAAGGAGAGGTGCACGTAGCGCTCAGGATGTGCCTCGAGGTCTTTTACTAAATTTTGGAGGTCGTTGTTGGTGGCAACGAGTTCAGCGTAAAGTTTGTCGTCGTGGATAAGTTTACCTAGTGTGCCTTGGCCTTTTTCGACTTCAGACAGTACCATATTGAATTTCTTGAGTGTGGTTTGGGCTTCTAAAATAGTGCCTTTGAAGTCAGCGGTAACGAGCTCATCGGTTATTTTGCGTGCGTTGCCGAGTATGCCCGTAATTTGGTCGTTGCTCTTGCGTAAATTGAGTGTAATGGCCTCAACGTTGTCCATGATTTTGCCAAATTGCGCGCGTTCCGACGCAACAAAGCCTTGCAGTTCGTTGGCAACATTCCCCAATTTTTTAATGGTAAGTTTGACTTGCTTGAGGCTACCTTCTAATTCTGAGGTTGCAGTGGTGTCCCAGAACGAGGTCAGGGAGGTGACCATTTTGTCCACGGATAGCATCATGGTTTGCAATTTCTGAGAAATTGGGTCTGCGTAGGCTTTCACTTGGGTAACCATGTCAACCGAAACAAGGCCTGGAATGGTAGACCCAACTTTGTAGAAAGTGCCGTTTCCAGTTGTTGGCAGATGTACAACAAGTGCTTTGGTGAAAAAGTCTAAAGAACCAATTTCGACGATGGTCCCCTTGGGAAGGCGAATGTCAGAATTGTGGATATTGAAAGTCATTTTGACTTTATGCAGAGAGTCACCAGTAGGATTCGATTTGATACTCAGGACTTTTCCGATTTCTACACCGTCTAGCGTAACGTTAGAGGAGACCATTAATTGGCCAGAATTCGGAAAATAGGCAGTGTAGACGTCGTCTCCACCAAAGAAGCTATTGCCTTTAAGGAAATTGATTCCGGCAATGAGCACCGCTATGGCCATTAGCGCAATGAGCGCTGCTTTGATTTCTTTGGAGAATTTCAAGCTAGTTTTTTTCTGCTAATTTAAGGGCTTTTTCAATACTGATGCGTTCTCCATCTAGGAAAGCCACCACAAAAGCGTTGGCAAAGCCCATTTGAACGAGTTCGTTTTTGTAATTTTTGGCTCCTTGGAGGTCGTTAGCGAAAGATCCGGCACAGTACTTGAAGAGTGTATTGTCTTGATATTCAAATATTTCCAATCCTTTAAAGTGGCTTGATTTAGTCGAAATGGCCTTGTTAGAAGTTTCGATTTGCACTTTAAATACCAATCCTTGTTCTTTTACAGTTTCTTTAGGTATTTCTACTGGTTTTGGAGGGCTACTCTCTGCGGGGCGGGTATCGTTATTGTTTTGTTGCGCGGTTGTTCCGCCCACCACGGTTTTGCCTTCTGTTGCATTTTTATAATTGACGAATGCTTGAAACATCGATTGCGCCATCTTTTGCTGTCCTTCTGCCGTCCCAATTAATTTTTCTTCAGTTGGGTTGGGCAAAAAAGCAGTTTCGATCAGTACGCTGGGCATAGTGGTTTTATAGAGCACTAAAAAACCTGCTTGCTTCACGCCGCGGTCATAACGTCCAATGCGCTTGAACTCTTTTTGGATCATTTCGGCAAACAAGATGGACTGCCGGTGAAATACTGCTAATTGAAATTGCAGGGCAATGATGCCGTCGGGTGTAAGGTCGTAGGAACGGTATTTAGCCCCTTTGTCGTCTTCAAGGGCGATACTCGCGTTTTCTCTTTCGGCTACTTTTTGTTGGGCGTCTGTGCGGTGTAAACCGAGCACATACGTTTCTGAGCCATAA
>JBIIBL010000002.1:0-72842 GCA_044239425.1 Crocinitomicaceae bacterium
AAGACTTCATTGGCTAAATCCAAGTCAGTTTTATTGAGGTCATTGGCAAATTTGACATGGATATCTTCTACCACAGCTTTGACTCCTAAAACGCCTTTCGCTGCTTTTTCAGCTTCTAGTTTTTTGGTAAAACTACTGACGATTCCTGTTAAGGAAACCACGCCGTCTTTGGCGGTAACGCCTACCTCAGCGGCCTTGAGCAATGGTTGCCATTTGATGGCGTCTTGGACGTCTTTTTGTAATTGTTCGTTTGTTTTCATGTTTCTCTTTGTTTGACTGCAACGGCATTGTTACAATTCAAATTTCTTAAATCTTTGACGGCTCATGCTTATAAAAAACAGCCGGAAATTTGCAAATTTTTAGCCTCAAACTAAAAAAAAAGCCGCTCCAAAAAGCGGCTTTCTATGGCAGTTAAAAAGGGTAGATTACTTAATGACTGTCAATTTTTTGGTTTCGACAACCGCACCTACTTGGGCTTTCACCATATAAGTTCCGGAAGTGTAATCAGAAAGTGAAATTGCTACTTTTTGAGCAGTACCACTTTGTTTCCAAACAAGTTGACCTTGAAGATTATAGATCTCGAGGCCAGTTAAATCTTCGTCATTTGCGTCAATCCAAACAGTTTCATTTGCCGGATTAGGATACAAACTCCAAGCACTAAGCGCTGGCGTTTCTAAGCCTGCTGTGCTCGTGATTTGGAAGGTTGTGGCCAATGAACAACCGTTGTCATCGGTAATAGTGATCAAATACACACCAACGCCTAAATCCGTGAGGTCTTCGGCTGAAGAAGTGGTAGACCACATGTAGGTGTATGGAGCTGTTCCACCGGTTGTGGTGAGGTCTAACGCGCCATCTAAAGCAGTTAAAGAAGTGGCGTTGATAATGGTCGCATTGACAACTAAAGGTGAAGTTGGCGCCGTGATGGTAAAGTTCATTTGGCCATTGCAACCATTGATGTCAGTGACCAATACACTTAACTGACCTGCACTTAAATTGCCAATTTGAGCAGCTGTACTTTGGTCCGTCCAGAGATATGTATACGGACCAACGCCGCCGGTTACGTTCAGACTTAGTGCGCCGTTGTTAGCGCCGTAGCAAGAAACAGGGGTCAATAAATAAGCAACCTGAATGAGCGAAGGTTCATTGATGAAGCGGTAAGTAGTGACCAAACAATTGTTGAAATCACGTACATGCACCTCGTAAATGAGGTCACCAGGCAAACTGTCAAAATTATTGGCCGTTCCGAAAGGTTGCGCATTGAGGCTATATAAATATGGAGCCACACCACCACTTGCCGTAACATTAATGGCGCCATTATTTGCACCGTAACAAGTTACATTCAAACCAGTTGTATGCACAAGAATCTGACTAGGTTCCGTAATTTCAAAAGATTGAGCAGCCACACAATTAGCGGCATCCTTGATCAAAACGGTATAGGTTCCTGCATATAAATTCGGGAAACTTGAACCAGACTGGTAGTTCAGGCCATTGTTGAGGCTGTAGGCAAAAAAGCCTGCGCCACCTGACGCTAAAACTTGTACACTACCTGCAGGTGTTCCATGACACAAGATGTTGGTGACATTTGCTTGAACCACAAAAGCATTCGGTTGTAAAATCACCTTCGCCATTGTATCTAAGCAGCCATTGGCATCTTTGACATACATGATGTAGGCACCAGCAACTAAGCCTGTAAAGGTTGGGCTCGCTTGATAGTTGACACCGTTTTTGCTGTAAAGAAGGGTACCTGTACCACTTGTTACATTTTGAATACTGATGGCGCCATCCTGACCGCCAAAACAAGAGACATTCTGTGCGCTGAGGTTACCGATGTTCGGACCACCCGCAGAAGTAATGACACCAGAAACCATGTTCTGACACATATTCGCATCGCGCAATACAATGAAATAATTGCCCGCCGCAAGGTTGGTAAACAAGCCCGTACTGCTAAAAGTGCTGCCATCTAAACTGTATTGGTAACCCGAACCCGAACCTCCAGTAGCCATAGCCATGATGGATCCGTTGCTTGTGGTACAAGTAGCGTTGGTAGTATTGACCGTTGCAGTAATCTGACTTGGTTGGGCAATAATGATTGTGGTGGCTAACATACAATTATTGACGTCTTTCACACGGAGTAAAAAAGTATCTGCTGGCAAGTTATTGAAAATGTTACCACTTTGATACGAAATGCCATCTAAGCTAAATGCATAAGTTGGCGTACCCCCACTTACAACAGCTGTAAGTGTTCCAGTTGAAGATCCGAAACAAGTTGCGGCAAGCGGTGTGAGTGTATTGGCTAATTGGGTAGGTTGTGTAACCGAAACAACACCCGTTTTCACACAACCTGTAACATCCTTGACATAAACGGTATAGCTACTTGCATACAAACCTGTAAAAACAGCTGCAGATTGGTAATTGATGCCATTCAAACTGTATATATGGGTACCTGTTCCGCCAAAAGAGGCTACTTGAATACTGCCATTGTTACCACCAAAACAACTAACGGTTCCGGTGCTCAACTGCATGCTCATGGCTGTGCCTTGAGTAATAGTAGCAACTGCATAACTGGTACAACCTGCGTTGTCTTTCACTACACAAGTATAATTACCGGCGATCAAGCCCGTAAAAAGACTGCCACTTTGAAAAGTAACACCGTTATTGATGCTATACTGAACTGCACCTGTTCCGCCGTTAGATGCCAAACTAATAGAGCCATCGTTTCCGTTAAAACAACTGACCTGATTCACATTTGGTGCAGCCAAAATTGGTGCCGCATTGGCATTGATCAAGACATTTGTAGTAGTCGAACAAGCATTGGCATCCTTTACAGTGAGCAAATATGCTCCTGCGGCAAGTGAGCCAAAAGTACCAGAGCTTTGAAAAGCACCTGAATTCAGTTTGTACTGAAGTGGAGAGATTCCGCCTGTGGCGTTACAAGTAAATGCGCCATTGCTTAATCCACAAGCGCTATTCGTTACTAAAATAGTGTTCAACGCAATACCAAGTGGCTGGGTAATGGTAAACGCAGCTGTGCTAGTACATCCCTTTGCATCCTTCAAATTTAAGGTATAAACCCCTGGGGCAAGATTTGTAAATGCTGCAGCTGTTTGCCAAGGACCATTATTGAGGTTGAATTGATAAGGTGCCGTTCCAAATTGCCCAACGGCAATAACAGATCCGTTGGCTGCCCCATTGCAGGTAACATTCGAGAGTGCACTTACTGAAGCGGTAAGGCCGACAGAAACTTGCTTGGTATAAGTTTGCGTACAAGTATTGTTCCAACCTTCTATCTTCGTTGTCAGTGTAATTGTGTAAGCGCCACCTGAAGTGTAAGCGTGTGTAGGTGTCATGGCATGAGAAATTGCAGAACCATCGCCAAAATTCCAAGAGTAAAGAAAATTAGGGCCTGCGTAGTTGGTAGCACCAATCTTGTTGAACATGCTGTCTGTGGTGAGCAACGAGGTGTTAAGTGGCGTAAAATTACCATTCACCGCCAAGCATTCGCTTGCCATTTCAAAAGAAGGCGCATTGTTGTTGGCCATCGTTGGAATGATGTAAAAATCACCATTACTGCCAAAACTAGTCATTGCGCTGGTCCAGTTATTGCCAGTTGAGGTGCCCGACAAGGAAGCTAAATCTTGACCTAATCCCTCACCGTTTCCTGTATAACGCAAATTGAAAGTGGTGCCAAAGGGCGGTGCATTGAGAAGCTCCACGGTAAGCGCAAAATCATTACTCACACTTACGCCTCCAGGAAAATTCAACTGAATATAGCCCGTATTGTTATCTGGATAAGACCACCACACATGCTGTGCACTTGCAATGGTAGTGGTTGGTTTGCCACTCGCATCTACGTTCGTTACACTTACCTTCAAAGGAACCCCCGAAAAATATGGTGTTTTATGCGTTCCATATACACGCACACTTTGCACTTTTCCGGAGCCGTTGAATTTGTAGGTTTGAGCGGCGCGTTCCTCTACCCCACTTTGTAGCTGATAGCTACTCGTTGAGCCCACATTTTTACTGGCCACGAATCCATTTGGATCGCTGGCGCAAGAAAACTGCGCTTGGGCATTGCCGTACCACATGAGCAGTCCGGTGGTGAGCATTGTAATTTTTCTTTTCATGTTTGAGATTTTAGTGAATAAACAGCTACAAAATTGCTGTGCATTCACCTCGCTTTACTTACATAAGAATTCAAATGAATTGCGAAAATTTCGACGTTTAACTTACATTTAAACCAAGATTTGTACATTTAACTTATGAAAGGAAAAATATGTGTGATTTTATGTACAGCCTTGTTGCTACTCTTATCACAGCAGGCTTTCGCCCAAACCTTCGCGCGCAGTTGGGACGCCTGGTTTGGGCAACTACAAGTGGGCGCAGCGACCGGAATGCAGCAAACCGCCACCAGCTACACCCTTGGGCTCTACAAATCCGATGAAAACCACGGCTATGGCCTAGATTTTGGCGGGGTCTCGCTGGCCGATTCCAAAATCATGTACGGCAACCTCACGCTCAGTCAAGATCTCTTGCGTATTACCCGCAACATGCGCAGCCCTTTTTACCTCTATGGATCGGTTGGATTGGGGCTCACCCACCTTCGCAACGACCAACTCCAAGACAACTTCTTGTTGCGCGGCGACGACATGATCCATTTACAAGTGGGCCTGAGCCCCACTTATTTCTTTTCCCGAGATTTCGCCTTGCAATTGTGTGCCAAATACCAAAATCAGACCCTCATCGATTACCAACTCGACAATCTTTGGAGCATCCAAATTGGAATGTTCTTTTTGATACCAAACTTCAAACCATTCTAGATTGCACTTGTTGTAGTTCAAAACGACCTATGTCTTTGATCCGTATAGACCGCCCCGAAATCGAAAAAATGGGCCGCATTGAGCGTCTCAACTTTATCAATAGCTGCACTGGCTATAAATCTGCCAATCTTATCGCCACCATTTCCAACGAAGGCAAAACCAATGTAGCTGTGTTTTCGAGCATCACGCATTTGGGTAGCGACCCCGCCTTAATTGGCTTTATCTTGCGCCCCACCACTGTGCCCCGCCATACCTATCAAAACATCAAAGAATATGGCTATTTCTCGGTCAACCACATTACTTCCGACCAAATTGCCGATGCGCACCACACCTCTGCCAACTACCCAGAAGAGGTCAGTGAATTTGACATGACCAACCTCGAGCCTGTTTACCATGGCGGTTGTCCTGTGCCATTTGTAAAGGGAAGCCCCGTGAAATTATTGTGTAAATATGTCAATGAATACCTCATCAAAGAAAACGGTTGTTTGCATATCATTGCCAGCATAGAAGCAGTCTTTTACGATGAAGAAATCCTGACCCCAGACCACTGGCTGCAGTTAGACAAAGGAAATGTTGTTGCCATCAATGGACTTGACGGCTATGCGCTTCCTCAACTTTTGGAACGATTTTCGTATGCAAGAGCAAAAAAATAAATGACCATGAAAAAATATTTCCTCTTTTTTGTCCTGACCCTTCTCTTGGCATCTTGTGTTTCTGTGCAAGAAGCGCCTAATATCGTACAAGTCAGCCAGACGCATACGCGTATTGCCATTATGCCCATCACGGCAACACTAGAGCGCAAAATTTGGATGAACCAAGATAAATACAACGAACTCTGCCGCCTCAAAAGTGAAGAAACCCAGCAGCGCCTCTATCGCCAACTGTCCTTTTATGGCCGCAGTGGTACACTGCACGCAGAACTCATGTCTCCAGATGAAGTCAATTCTATTCTCTTTGGCGCCGGCTATCCCAATACCCCAATTACTAATAATGACCTCTGTAGTTTACTACATGTAGATGCACTCGTCTTCGGAAATATTCAAGTACTTGAGCCCATTAGCGAAGCAACAGCAATAATCATCAATTCGAACAGCCCAAATTTCAACGCCATAACCAACATTGTAACACTCAGTCTTTCACTTTACGATGCCAAAAGCACCGAGCAAATTTGGAATGGCCAAAGCACCCTTCGTGGTCAGTATGGCTCCATCAAAGAAAACATGCAAAGACAAGTTATTCGCCGCGTGGTCCGCAACTTACCGTACAACATCAAGAAACGTCGCTACAAAAAAGCATACCAGGAATTGTATGGACTTTAATTGTTGAAGTAGTTTTCGAAGTACGCATTAGTGAATATCGGATAATTGATTTCTTTGCGGCGCAGTTCAAAATTTGTTTGCCATTTATCCAATTCTTTGGTGTTGAGTTCCTGCGCTATTTTCATCTGAAAGAAAGCCACATAAATCTCGATAAACTCGCGATAGCCGTGGCGAATGTGGCCAAAAGGAATATTTTCTAAGATACTCAGCGCTTTTGTGTATTGTTTATTTCTTATCAATAAAGAAACCTGAAATACGCGGTGAACAGACACCTGAGAAAAGTGATACCAAAATTTGATGTCGTGAATGAGGTGGGCATGAGCAGCCACAAATTGTTGCAGATCTGAATCTTGTAATACCAAACTTTGCACCGAAGGTTCATAGAGTAACTCTGTTGCGAATTGAGGTTCTTGAGCCAACCGTTGCTCCATGCGCTCTATCAATTTTAAACGACTGGATTTAGACGAAGAAACACACATCCGAATACCAAAGATGCGGCCAAATAAGATAGGATGTTGATTATTCTGTAATTTCGGAAGTCTTTTTAACGCTTCTTGAGCCATGGGTTCATTGGCTAAAATTTTACGCCAAATTTCAATACAATGAATAAAGGTTTTACTCTCTTGATCGATTTGGCTACATCCTGAAAGGTAGTGCACCCATTCACCATATTTTCCATTTAATCTGCCGTAATCAACAAAAATCTTGAAAACGATATCTCTAAAATTGGGCTCATCTAACAATTGTTTCTCCAAAGAAAAATCATCAAAATTCCTGAAATGCAAGCCTACCAGAACACCAATTTGTGCAACCTCATCATAGGGCAAGACGTCGAACTGAAACGCCGGTTCTCTAAATAAACACAACAAACCTTCTAGATCTTTGCGATGGAGTAGTTCTCGAACAACAATCGTAAACGAAATGGTAAAATGATCATTTCTACGCTTTTTAAACAACAACATCTCCAAAAGGCTGGAGTGGTCATTGGCCGAAAGACATACATATAGATTCTCCCACGTTGGCCAGGTATCTACCTCAGAAAAACGTTGTGAAAAATCATTAAAAGATCTAAAACCACAGTAAGTTGCCAACTGATCAAGCGTGCTCTCTCTTGGCTTTCGATATTCCGCCAACCCAAATAGACGTCTGAGCGTATTGTAAGAAAGAATAGCTCCTGTTTTTTCATAAATATCCTGAGCAAGTGCCTCACAAGATCCTCTGTCCGTCATTTTGCGGTTAAAAGTTTTCTCGATTACTCTTTTGAGTTCGTCTATCATCCGATAAATGTATCATTTATGTATCAACCAAACAAATAGAATTACTGATATTTGGTTCTACTGAATAATATACCCTAATAATACTATGATGAGCGAAATCAAAAACAAAAAATACGGAAACACTATTTTTTTTATTGATGGTGATGAAATCAAAGATAAAAAATACGGAAAGACACTTTATTACGTCGATGGAAACGAGGTAAAAAGAGGTGGCAGATATGGTGACATTTACAGATACATAGATAACGACGAGGTAAAGGATAGCAGATATGGTGCTGTCGTTTTATATTTCGATGGCGACGAAGTAAAGGATAAAAAATACGGCTCCGTGGTATTCTATATCGATGGTGAGGAGATCAAAAACAAGAAATACGGAAACACGCTTATGTATATTGAGGATCGCATCCCTATGCACATGTTAAAAGCAGTGTTGTCGGTATATTGAGTCTTCTGATAAATCGATTATATTTCACAATTAGCAAGAACTTCTATTCGTGAATAATTTCAGAATAATAGCAACTTGATAAAATTAATTACGAAGGATGTCTAAATACCATATCCACGATTTCGAGGAACTCAAGGAGGTACTTTTCCATGATTTTCAAATCATCAAAAAAATGCGCTCACCAGAAGCAAATAGAGTAAAATTGCTTTCAACACTTTTTTCTATCAATCCAAATAGTTGGCGTGTGGTTGGCATTACCCCTGAAGCCTTAGAGATTTTTAAAAAATATGAATTCCAGAAAAAATCAGGAATGAGGATTAACCGATCGCATATTACACAACGGTTCGGGTTTTATCAAACGTTACTGGATCCCGAAAACATGATTTCAAGTGCCGAGGAATTCTGGAACTTGTACTATGAAAATGACATGACCATACTAGCCTCTGCCTCTGAAAATATGAGTGCTGATGTATCTATTTTTGAAAATGCTTATCCTGTCCCTCAAGACGAACGCAAATTATTTCAAACAGCTGGGTACGCCTGGAAACACAAAGATGAAGAGGAAGCATTTTTGAAAGACTTATTTAAATTTCATCAAACAAAAAAGTAATAACCTATCTATTCATCAAAACATGAAACTACTCCTCTTCCCTACACTAATCACCCTCTTTTTGCTCACCTCTTGCAACAGCAATGAGCGTATGGTTAAAAAATTCATCAAACGCATCAATGCGCGTGAAATCAACTCTGCTTCCAAGTACCTATGGCCAGAAGACCACGCATCTTTGTATGTTTTCAATGAACGATTTTTGGCCGATGACAAGCTCACTACCTTTGATATCAAAGAAGTTAATGAAAATGGAACTACTATCACCGCAAAAATTGATTTATTGAATGCCAAAGAAGGTTTAAAAGCTTACTTTGACTCACTCGGAATACTCAATGGCAACACGCTGAATCTGACATTTTCGACCCGAAAAACCGAAGAAACAGATTATATCTCTATCCAATTCCCATGGGATGATTGCGGACTTCCTGCCAAACTCAAACGCTCTAGTGTGCAAACAGAGGCGCTTAATTTAAGAAGCGGCCCTGGTTTAGGCTACCCCGTTCAAAAAGTAGTCAAACAAAATGAGGACTTGCTCATAGATGCTGACTACGTCAATAACGATTGGCGCAAGGGCTTTATTTTTGGAGACAACGGGCAGGTAGAAACCTTATACTTTTCAAGTAAACTAAGCGATGAAGAAGAGCTTAGCTTCTTTACTTTGGGCTACTTTGCAACAACGTCAATTGTAGTCCTTTGCATTCTAGGGATTTTAGTTCTGATCGTTTGTATACCACTCCTTATTTTTGGCATAGCAACATCGGTAGCTGGCTTTGGACTCTTGCTGTTAGGACTGCTTGCCGGGATTCTTTACTTCACATATCAAATCGTCGAAAGCATGTTTTTTGAGTTATTTATGATCAACCTACCTTATTAAATAATATGAAATTTCTTAGCTCAATTACTGATATTCCGATTGAACACGCGGAACAAGATAGTCTCAAAACACACCATTACGCCTTGGCTTTGGCAGACTTCATCGAAAAAGCCGATACACCTCTGACTATAGGATTACAAGGTGAGTGGGGAACAGGCAAAACCTCCATGATGTATATGATCAAGGAGATCCTAGAAGAGCGTGTAGTGGCAACATCTTGGGTCAATACTTGGGAATACGCCATGTTTAGATCGGCACATCAAACCACCCCAGCCGTGCTTCAAGCCATGCTCGAAAAACTGAAAGAATCATGTATTGAAAAAGGCACATGGACCCTTAAGGATGAACGTACAGCAAACGTCAAGAAAATCGGACGCTTTATAGGGGCTCTGGCAAATCAAGTAATTGAAAGTCAGACAGGTGTCAATGTAAAAGACGCTTTAACTCAGGATGAAAAAGAATCATTAGAGATTGCCAAAATAAAGGAGCAAATTAATTCGGTAATTCAAGATTTGCTTAATGATTCGGGTAATAAACATACACGTGTTGTTTTCTTTGTGGATGACCTAGATAGAATTCCGCCGTCAGATGCTGTGGAGGTGCTAGAGGCACTCAAAAACATGTTTGATATACCAAATTGTATTTACGTACTTGCAATTGACTACGACGTTGTTGTCAAAGGTTTGGAATCTAAATTTGGGAAAAAAACAGAGGAAAACGAACGAGAATTTAGGTCCTTTTTTGATAAGATTATACAGGTGCCATTTTCCATGCCCACCGGAAATTATGACATCAAAAATTTATTAACCCAAAAATTTCAAGCGATGGGTATTCAAATCGACCCTGCCCTTGAAAATGACTTTGCCCAAATTGTCAAGTATACGGTTGGTTATAACCCAAGAAGTTTGAAGCGCTTCTTAAATAGTTATAACCTATTACGCTCTTTAAAACACCTCAACTTTGATCAAAATGAAGTTGAATCTAAATACGATGACTTAGTGTTATTTGCTTTATTAGGGATACAAATTAGCTATCCAAAAATATTTAGGATGCTTGCGCAAGAATCGGATTTTTGGATGTGGAATACTGCAACAGCCAACAAATTTCAGATCGACCTGAGTTTAGTAGCCAAACAAATAGAATCTTTTGGCGATCAAATGAAGCAAAAAACGGACGAACAATGGGAGCAGGTCATATATGGCTTTTGCCAAAAGCCCTTAAAAACGGGTGCTGCAGATCCGTATTTGAGTGCAAGGTGGGAGTCCGTCATCGACCTTTTAAATTTATTAGGGAGTACAATTATTGGGAAATCTTTTGACAAAATTTCTGACAAGGAACGAGATTCGTTGACGCAAGAATTTAACAACGCATGGCAAAATGGATTAGCGCTTGCGGCAATTACAAATGTGGACGATGACCCTAAATCAAAGACCAACGAAGAAAAAAATAAACGCATCAGTTTTGAAACCCTCGAAGGTAAAATAGAACAAATTGATCAAGTCAAAGAATACAATTCAGAAGCGCGTGAGATTTGGAAAGGTATTTTGGATGCATTGAGTAAAAACACTGAACTAATTTTACGCTTCAATGGCTCTACTGTTTCAGCCAAGGATAAAAAGGGAAATAACATCATTACACTTTGGAATCCTTCTCAGGGTTCAAAAATAAATGTGGGTGTGTATTTATTTCATTCCGGATCAACCAACAGACCTACATCAAGTATAATTGAAGACTTCTCCAAAGATCCAGAAAAGCGATTTAAAGTAAATTGCACGAATACTTCCATGACTCAAGAAACAATACAACTGATCCAGTGGGCAATAGAAAGTTATACATGAGACCTATCATTTTAATCTCTTTTTTTTATCCTTTTATAAGCCTAGGCCAAATACTTTTCCTCGATAGAGAAAACGAAAATGATTCTTTGAATAGAAAATACTCAGGTCTCATTGACCTTACTATTTCAGCAGACAAACAGCGAAAAAACATTGTAGAATTTACCCAACAATCAGAGTTCGATTGGCTCATTCGGCAAACAAATGTATTGATCGTATTGACCCATACAGATTTCGTATTCAATGGCCCCACCGTGCTTGAGAACAATGGTTATTTTCAATTGAGATACCGAGATAACGATACCAAAAAATTAGCTCCGGATTATTTTTTACAATACCAATGGAATGGCATTACAGGGCTTCAAAATCGAGCCTTGGCTGGTATTAATGCACGGTTTAGGTTCTGGGACGACCGTAAAGATGATTTATATGCAAGTGTAGGTTTATTCTACGAATACGAAAAATGGAATCCATTTTTGAGTAATTATGCCTTTGGCGGTACTGGCTTAAATGAGGTTAACAGAAAACTTGTTCGACTGAATTTTTCATTAAAAACAGCATTTCAAATTGCAAAAGGAATCGATTTTTCAGCAATATCCTATCTTCAATCGCCACTGAATGCAGGTGTCAAAAATTTAATCAATCCGCGATGGGTGCTAGATTCACAACTGAATTTTCAAATCAATAAACACTTGATGTTTAATGTGAAATACAATCTTAATTTAGATTATTTTAGACCTCTGCCAATTGATCCATTTTTTTATAGCCTCACACTCGGCGTCAGGATTCAAAACTAAGATCCCAACACCTACTTGTTATTGACTGATCTATTAAAATGGAATTAACCTTGTTTGATTCGGATGATATCCTCTTTCAAATCTAGAATACTGTCTTTAATCTGCTCAATTTGCTTCATGGTGTATTCGCCTGAATCTGCTAATCTTCTTTTGTAACCCTCCTTAGTTGCTTTATCTTTGGATGAACTAATAAGACCCCTTAAGTTTTCTTTGTTATTTTTAACAGTGCTCTTCAGGTCTGCAATCAATCTTTTTTTGGATTCAATTTGATCTTTCTTAGACTCAATTTGACTTTTTTGTGAGGGTGTTAGTGCCATGTTTAGTTTCTTTAGATTGGAAAACTAGTCATTTCATTGTGTGAATTCGATACATATTTGATACATGTATAGATTAACAAATTTAAACATGTTCAACTAAGATCCCAACGCCCTCTCAAAAACCTCTACCTCTCTTGCGCCATTTATGGGTGCTTCATTTTTAGCGATCTTCTACGCCGTAGTTTCTGTAACGCGACAGCAACACGGAAAGTTCATAAGTGCGGTAAATATAAAGCATATCAGCAGTTCTCATCTGAATAACTATCAGCAGCAAAATATGTATCAAAGTAGGTTTGATTCAATAGTGGCATATTGATTTGACTGCATTTTTCAGTAAATTGAGTTGCTAACAGTGCTGTATCTTCATTGAAATGATGACCTATCTGTATTTGAAAAAAAGTACACATGATATCCATGATAGATTTATAACCAAAACGGATTTTTTCAATCGGATTATTCGCAAGAAGGTGGCGTGCCGTCTTAAAATCTTTGCGTGCAATACACCTTGAAGCTAAAAAGATCTCTTCAATACCAAGCAAAGAAATCTGATACCAATGAAAAATTGGGGGTAAGTTATCAAGTGCTTTTTCAGTAAATGCTGTGAGGTGTTTTTCTTGTGTCAACAAACTATGGATAGCTGGCACATAAAGTAATTCAGCACGGGCGTTAGGTTCTTCTTGCAGGCGTTTTTCAAGCAAGTCAATATAGTATGTTCGCTGCACAGCTTGCTTCGAAAAAATCATCTTGAGACAAAAAATACGACCAAATAAAATAGGATGCTGCTCAGGAGCTAAATCGGGAACGCGATTAATAATTGCTTTTGGCACTGATTGACGATTAGCGATATACATAAAAGGTCTGATGCAACCAATAAAGAGGAGTGTTTCTGCATCCAAATGTGGTTGGCGTTCAAGAAATTGAATCCATTGGCCATATTTTGCATTGAACTGTGTATAATCAATATTGGATTTGACCACCAAATGAAGAAAGTTTTCTTCTTGTAAGAGTTGCTTTTCTAGCTTTGGGTGATGGTGATTTCTAAAATACATGTTGATGATCACCCCTATTTGGCTCACTTGGTCAAAATGTAAATTGGAGAAATGAAAATCAGGGTCTTGAAACAAACGCAGTACCTCGCTGTGTCTCTGCATACCAATGAGTTCTTTTATGGCAATGGCAAAAGCAACGCCAAAATCTTGGTTTTCAAGTTTTCTACGTTTCAATTGCAATAGAAGTTGGTCGTAAGATAAACTCGCTAAGGAAAGAAATAAACCTTCCCATATAGGCCAATTGTCAATACTAGGAAAGCGCTTGCAAAAATCTTGATAACTTGAAAAGCCACAATAGATAGCTAGCGTGTCGAGCGTAGATCTACTGGCTTTGATATTTTCAACAAGCCCAAAAAACCTACGCAGGGTATTGTAAGAAACTAATAAGCTAGTATTCAGATAGATCTCATCTGCCAATAACTCAGCCTTACCTCGACTATCAATTTTTTGACCAAAAGTTTTTTCTACTTGAAATTTTAATTCTTTTAACATATGTTAAATGTACCATATATGGACCAAATTTCAAGAAAAATGATGCTTAATTTGTGAAATATTACTGACAAAAAAAGAATGGAACAACCCGAAGATCAACATTCACTAAACGACAAACCAAAGAGCGCTGCGGGTAAAATATATTTCTTTATAGCAGTACTCTATCTGCTTTTTGGCGTATTGTATTTGATCAATCGATCTTAAAATAAGCAGCAAAATAATTAACCAAGCAACGCTTTCTCAAACACCTCCACTTCTCTTGCGCCATGTATGGCTACTTTGCGGTCAAAGATGAAATACGGAACGCCGCGCAGGCCGAGGTCTTGGGCTTCTTGTAGGTCTTGGGTAAAGGCGCGGCTGTGCTTGCCGCCTAAGATGGCGAGGTCGAGGTGCTCGGTTTTGAGCCCGACTTCTGTGGCTAAATTTTGGAGCACTTCTATGTTATCAATATTTTGTCCTTCGGTAAAATAGGCCTTTAATAAACGCATTTTACAAGCCCACTGCAAACCCTGTTCGTGGGCTTCGTGCAATAAGAGATGGGCCTTAATCGTATTGGCGACTTTAATTTGCTGCATTCGAAAATCGAGACCAAATTCATGACCTTGCGCCACAATTCTTTGGTTCATGACTTCTATCTGTTCTAATGAAATATGTTTGTGCTCGTGTAAATACTGACTAATAGATTTGCTGAGGTCAGTTTTTTGACCTGGGTTCAACAAAAAAGTGCGCAACTCAATTTGCACCTCATCTTGTATGTTTAAATTCTCTATCGCTTTATTCAGTTTGGTAAGTCCTAGATAACAAAACGGACAAGCGATATCAGACCAAATTTCAATTAACATCTTGATTTTTTTTATCGAACTTCTACGCCATAGTCTCGAAATCGAGACAACAACATGGACAGTTCATAAGTACGGTAAATATATAGCTCAACAATGAGGTAATTCTGATGATCTACAACAATGCGCTGAGAAGAATGCAAACGGCGTGCTTTGACGTATGAAATGGCCCAATCAGTAAATTTCAGGCGAATGACTTCAGGAATACTTTCTTTGAAACGCGCGATTCCCAAACAATGTTTAAAGTGCGACTTTAACCCGACCTCTTGCATCAGTTGCAGCCAAGAAAAGTACTGTAAATCCCCCTCACTGCCATCTTCGCGCTCCACTAAAGCAGGAACAACTACATAATCCTCAATCAGATCGAAAGCAAAAACCTTAATTTGGGTCTTTGGTGCTTTCTGACGCTCTGACCAGACACTGGCGACTAAGTAATAGCGCCCTTCATAAAAACGAACTTGCAATGGAGCAACTACTTGAAGTTTGGACTTATATGTCCCGAAAGCCGACTGGTATAAAAATTGAATCAAGTATTGCTGAGTAATAGCTTGTATGCAAACCCCCGCAAGCTCAAAAGATTTTCCGTCGTCGTTAATTGCTGAGAATTGAAAAACAAGCTTATCTTGAAGACTATTTTCTTTACTTGTTGTATTCGCTCCTAATTGCAACCCGATTTGTTCGAGCATGTTGGCTTTGAGCTTGTTAGAAATTGCTTCGTGTGTGGCTGTAAGCAATTGGTAGTAGTGCTTTTTTGAAACGCGTAAATGTACCAAGCGCTCACGCTCATCGCCTCTTAAGATGTGCAGATCAGACTCAAGCGAACGTCGAGAGATGGGTTTCAAACCCTTGGAAGGTAGAATGGAGCGCAGATGATCGTGGATTTGAACAAAAGTAGCACGCATAAAGGCTTGCTCTTTTAAAAAATCGAGAATTACTTGCAAGCGCTGACTTTGTGCTTTAAGCTGAAGCATCGTCAAAAGTAGTAATTCCGCAATAATTCTGCGTATTTAATTTATGATGCAGAAAAACGCAATAGGTGCAAAAGCCATTTAGGCAAATGTTTACCCGCTCGTTTACCGTGAACATTTAAAAACACGCCCCATTTTTCAATGAGTGGAATTTTATAAACCTCTATGAGTTCAATCAATACGCCATCGGGATCGGTAATGTAAGCGCAATGTACACTTGTTTTACCCATATCGAGCGCCGTTTGACTATTGCATTTAAATTCAATGTTATTGCGCGATAATTCTTGCTGAAGACTGCTCATGTCATGAACATCAAGACCAAGGTGTACGAAACCGGTATCGCCCCAAATACGGCCTCTATAAATCTTTTGACCTTTGCGTTGGGTGCTAGCGATCAATTCAATTTTAGAAAAACCAATGAGCCCCCCAAAAGGCCCTTCAGCCTCTTTTTTAGTGCCTAATATAACGCGATGCAAGTGCTGATTGCCACCTGGAAACGCTTGGTAATCCGAAAATACGCCACTTCCTTCGAAAAGAACTTGATCAAAACCAAGACCCGCATAAAAGGCCTTAGAAGCACTTATATCGGTGACTCCTACTGATATACCACCCACACCGCCGATAGATTGCTTTGTTTTGAAATAAACTTGATCGTCTTCAATAGCAACAAAATAATTGCCATCAGGATCCTGAACCACAAAGCGCTTTTTCCCCATAGGATCGGATCGCAAATCGGATCGCAAGCCCGATGGATCAAAATGTTGAATAGTTTGCGCTGGTTCGGACATCCGCATATGAGTAGCAAAAATACCAATATCACCTAACTGAAAATCTGAGGGTAATGCGGTAGGCTTAAATGAAGTAGGTTCAATAACTTCCATGGCACTACCTCCTCTTAAATTCATCACCATACTCGCCCTTTTAGTAATAACTTCGTTGCGAGTAAAAACCGTCATTAGTGGAGCAGCCTGGACACTATCAAAGAAGGGTACTTTCATTCCAAACCATTTTCGATAGAGCGGTAATGTCCGATTCATATCTGAAACTGCAACGCCAACATGCTGAATACCGTGAATTTTAGCCATAAATTAAAGTTATATTTTTTGTTAAATTAAATTCATAATTTTGTTTAAAAATTGAGATAAATGAAAGCCACCTTACTTTCCCTAAGCCTTCTTACCTTACTGGGCGCATGTTCCAAATGGCAGAGCAACCAAAAGCAAATTACCAATATTTCAACTGAGGGCACCTGGATTGTCAGTAGTTATATAGACGACGGCGACGACGAAACAGCAGATTTCAGCACCTTTCGTCTTACTTTTTTAGAAAATGGCGTTTTGAATGCAATGGACTTACTGAGCAGCAACTCTAATCCTTATGCTGGTAGTTGGTCTATCACAGACTCAAATAGCAACGACGACGACAACCTCGACGACCTCGATTTCAATATCAATTTTAACGTGAGTAACAAACTCGACGACCTTTCAGACGATTGGGATATCATTTCTTATACCGATACTGAAATCAAACTCATCGATGTATCTGGCGGAAACGGTGGCACCGACTACCTTACGCTCACCAAACAATAAAATACTAACAAAATTCGTGGAAAGCCCTGAGGAAACTCAGGGTTTTTTGTTCTTCAGAACCTGTGGCTGGCTCTTGGTTGTAAACCCAATTAGCCATAGGCGGCATACTCATTAAGATCGATTCTGTACGGCCACCTGAATAAATGCCAAATTTAGTTCCGCGGTCGTGGAGCAAGTTGAATTCAACGTAACGACCTCGTCTGAGTGCTTGCCAAGCCAACTCTGATTCAGTAGGTTCGTTCAATACCACGCCTTCTACCTGTTGGGTGTATACAACTGGGAACAAACGACCTAAATCTTGACAATAAGCAAAAAGTTGATCTTTGGTGAGGCCACAACTTTCATCGAGTTGGTCAAAAAAGATACCCCCTACTCCTCTGGACTCACCTCTGTGCGGCAAAAAGAAGTAGCGGTCGGCCCAATCTTTGAATTTGGGATAAAAACTGATGTCGTAGCGATCAGAAACTTCTTTTAATGAGGTATGAAAGGCCGTTGCTTTTGCGAGATCTACAAAATGGGGTGTAAGGTCAATACCGCCGCCAAACCAATAGTTGCTGTCTTCTAATTCAAAATAACGCACGTTCATGTGCATAATGGGGTGCTGCGGATGCTTTGGATGCAACACAATAGATACACCCGTTGCAAAAAAGCGCTCGCCTTCGTGGCCAAGTTGTTGTTTCATGGCGTCTGTTACTGGGCCATGAACCGCACTAAAAGCGACACCCGCTTTTTCTAGGATGCGGCCGCCTTGCAGCGTGCGGGTGTGTCCGCCACCGCCTTCTTGGCGCACCCAGGTATCTTCATTGAAAGTGGCAAGACCGTCAAGTTGCTCTAAAGCTTGACAAATATGTAATTGTAAATCGCGGAAACGGGCTGAGATATCTGTTTTATTCATTTTTTGGTGCTAACAATTGAGCGTTTCTGTAAGTCACAACAACTGCTGCACTATTTTCGATAGACAAGCCGTTAGTTGCTGTTTTCAAAGCCATATTGCTGATCAAGCCTTGTTGGGTAGTGTTCGTGCCGAGTAATTGCTTGCCGATGTGCAACGTGAGGTCGAAACCAAGACACGACATTTTGGTGAGGTCGGCATTGTAGCGCTTGCGATAAGTTTTGTGAAAATGAATGATTTGAGCAGAATGGTAATTGAAATAACTGGGCAAAGCCACCAAAAATGGTTCGTTGCGCACAGAGGGGTCGTCGAGTTCTTTGTAGTCTAGCCAATCTTTTTGACCCACTACCAACATATTGCTATCGAGCGCTGCTGCTTTGAGCAAAGCCACCACCTTAGGACGGTCCGAACTGAAACTCACCAATAATTGCGGGCCACCAACGGGCTTGAATTTCGGATACGTTGCCCAGGTGGCTTCTTGGAGTTTGAGCTTGGATTGAGTGGTAGGAACATTGCCAAAAGCCGTTTTGAATTGTTGCTCTAGATTTTGATCGGCAGCAATCGGGCTGTTAATAAGAACAACTGTATAACCTTGGTATTCCCGATGGATTTGAGCAGCCAAACTTTGAATGAGCAATGCATCTGGGGTTGTATAAGCGATGAAATTAGGTGCCATTTGAACAATTGCCGCAGGCATTTGAACAGGAAACACAACAGGAATGCTGTTTTGTTTTGCATAAGTTGCGACGATTTTGGCTTGTTTTTCTTGGAGCGGAGAAAAAATGAGGTCTATTGTCTTCATTTGAGAACTATTCAATTGCTCTTCTAGGCTAGTAGTAAGGGAGTTGTCGTCGAAAACTTGCACATTGGCTGCAAAACCTAGTTTTTTAAGGCTATCCAAGGCCATTTTCATACCCATGTAGTAGTCGAGGGCGGCAGCCGCAACAAAGCGATTGTTATTGGCGCTGGAATCTAGTTGAAAGGGTAAAAAAACGGCAATATTGTAAAGCGCTTTTCGGGGTACAGGAAAATCGAGTGAAGCTGCGGAAGGACCTCCTTTTAGAGCCGAAGGAATGACTTTCACGGGCACGCTATTGGATTTCTCCTTTTGAATGGGCACCTTGATTTGTTGCCCCGGACTCACACGCGAAGAACTCATGTTGTTGAGCGCAATGAGGGTGTCTATAGAAACCATGTAGCGTTTGGAAATAAAATAGAGCGTCTCCTTTTCCAAAACGGTGTGTTTGATGATGGTATCGGTGAGTTTGTGGGGAAATGTAGCTTGGCTTTGAGCAACAACCGCTTGAGGTTGGGCAGCATCAAAAGGCAGGATGGAATTTTGAATGCGCAGTGACTGACCAACTTTGAGGCCCGATTTGGCAGTTGGATTCCAACGCAGGAGAGAGTCTACCGGAACTTCATAGGTTCTAGACACCGCAAATAAAGTTTGGTCGGGTTGTACTTTATGGTAGATGGTGCCACGCTGCACTGGAAAGACCATGATGCTGCCTGCCTCCACGCCGCGTTCTAAACCAGGATTCAAAACCAAAAGTTGGTCGGCATCTAGTTTGGTGAGCGCTTGAAGCTGGTAAAGTGTTTGCCCCTCTTGCAGCTGGTATTGATAGTATTTCTGACCATTCTTTTCGATGATTGGCAAAGCTTGCGCTGTAGCTTTTAGGCTGAAGAATAGGATGCCAATAAAGAGGAAAAATTGTGTCATGTTATTCCCATTCAATGGTGGCTGGTGGCTTAGAACTGATATCGTAGGTGACGCGATTGATGCCGCGCACTTGGTTGATGATGCGGTTGGAGATTTTGGCCAGAAACTCATAGGGTAAATGGCACCAATCGGCGGTCATGCCGTCGGTGGAGCTCACGGCTCTGAGTGCAACAGCGTTTTCGTAAGTGCGTTCGTCGCCCATGACGCCCACAGATTGGATCGGTAGGAAAATAGCACCTGCTTGCCAAACGTCGTTGTATAGGTTGTCTTCTTTAAGGCCATTGATGAAAATAGCGTCGACCTCTTGTAAGATGCGCACTTTGTCTGAAGTGACTTCGCCAAGTATGCGGATACCAAGACCTGGGCCCGGGAACGGATGACGGCCTAAAATGCGTTCGTCTATTTTTAAAGAGCGACCAATGCGTCGCACTTCGTCTTTGAATAATAAACGTAAAGGCTCAACAACTTGGAGTTTCATGTAGTCAGGCAAACCGCCAACGTTGTGGTGCGATTTAATGGTTTGAGACGGCCCGCCGGTAGCAGAAACGGACTCGATGACATCTGGGTAAATGGTGCCTTGGCCCAACCATTTAGCGTTTTCGACCAATTTAGATTCTTCGTCGAAGACATCGACAAATACTTTACCAATGGCTTTTCTTTTGAGTTCTGGATCGGTGAGGCCAGCAAGTGCGTCGTAAAAACGACTTGCTGCATTGACACCTTTTACATTGAGACCCATGCCTTGATAAGAAGCCAAGACCTCTTCGAATTCGTTTTTGCGCAACAAACCGTTGTCGACAAAAATACAGTGTAGGTTAGGCCCAATTGCTTTGTGCAAGAGCACCGCCGCAACTGAGGAGTCAACGCCACCTGAAAGCCCTAGAATTACTTTATCTTGACCCAACTGTGCTTGAAGGCGAGCGGTGGTTTCTTCGATAAAGGAATCGGGGGTCCAGTCGCAGGCGCAGTGGCAGACGTCTACAATAAAGTTTTGCAAAAGGGTTTTGCCCTCTGTGGAGTGGTAGACTTCTGGGTGAAACTGAATGCCAAAAGTTTGTTCGCCTTCAATGGCATAACCCGCTACTTCGACGTCTTGGGTAGAACAAATGATTTGGTAATTGGCAGGAATTTTTTTGATGGTATCGCCATGAGACATCCAGACTTGCGAGCCTTGCGTAAGGCCTTTGGTGAGTACATTGGATGTATCGACAAAATTGAGGTGCGCGCGGCCGTACTCGCGGGTGTTGGACGGCAATACTTCGCCACCAAAATGATGCGAAAGGTATTGGGCTCCGAAACAAACCCCTAGAAGTGGGAGCTTGCCTTTGATGGCTGATAAATCAGGGCGCGGTGCCTGTGGGTCGCGGACTGAAAATGGACTACCCGACAGGATGATACCTTTGACATTGCTGCCGAGCTCGGGAATTTTGTTCCAAGGGTGGATTTCACAATAAACGTTGAGTTCGCGGATTCTTCTGGCAATCAGTTGGGTATATTGAGAACCAAAATCTAGGATAACTATTAATTCATGCATGCCACAAAGATAGCTGAAATACGATTTATTTGCCGCTAAAATCCATAGAATTCATTAATTTTGAAGTTCGCTAAATTGAACATACACATGATCGGAGATTTACTCAAATCTATTTTCGGAGACAAGACCGCAAAAGACCGCAAAGAATACTGGCCTTTCGTAGAGAAAGCCAAAACCGCTTGGGAAAGCGTACAAAACTTTTCAGACGACCAACTCCGCGACAAAACACGCGGTTTTCAAGAGCAAATTCGCCTTAGCATTGCGTCACTAGAAGAAACCCTCGCTGGTCTAGAAGCAAAAGCTGCTGACCTTCAAACTTCCTTTGAAGAAAAAGAAAAACTATACGACGAAATCGACCAAATGACGAAGTCTATCGACGAACGCATCGAAGAAGAACTCCTCGTTATTTTACCTGAAGCCTTTGCAGTAGTTAAAGAAACTGCACGCCGTTGGGCCGAAAACGGACAACTCAGCGTCAGCGCTACCGATTTTGACCGCCAACTGGCTGCTGCCCGCGATGGCATCAGCATTGAAGGCGACCGTGCCATTTGGCACAACGAATGGACTGCCGCTGGCAACAAAATTCAGTGGGCTATGGTTCACTATGACGTTCAGCTCATGGGTGGTGCTGTTTTGCACCGCGGCAATATCTCCGAAATGCAAACCGGCGAAGGTAAAACGTTGGTAGCTACCCTACCCGTTTACCTCAACGCCCTTTCTGGCAAAGGTGTTCACGTCGTCACTGTCAACGACTACCTCGCCAAACGCGATGCCGAATGGATGGGTCCGTTGTACGAATTCCACGGTTTGCGCGTCGATTGCATCGACAAACACCAACCCAATTCTCAGCGCCGTCGCCAAGCTTACTTAGCCGATATCACTTTCGGAACCAACAACGAATTCGGCTTTGACTACCTCCGCGACAACATGGCGGGCCATGTCGACGATATCGTTCAGCGCAAGCACCATTTTGCAATTGTCGATGAAGTAGATTCCGTTTTAATTGATGACGCTCGTACGCCACTCATTATTGCCGGCCCTACGCCAAAAGGCGATGAGCACGAGTTCCACGAACTCAAGCCGCGCATCGAACGCGTGGTAGAAGCCCAAAGAGCATTTGTACAACAATGCCTGAACGACGCCAAAAAAATGTTGACGGTCATCAACGAACCCAACCCAGACAAAAATGAACAAAAACGCCTCCTCGAAGAAGGCGGCATTGCCCTGTTACGCGCCCACCGCGGTTTGCCTAAAAACAGAGCGCTCATCAAGTTCTTGTCGGAACCTGGCATGAAAGTGCATTTGCAGAAAACCGAGAATTTCTACATGGCCGAGCAAGGCAAAAACATGAAGAAAATCGACGTCGACCTTTTCTTTGTGATCGACGAAAAAAACAACTCCATCGAACTCACCGACAAAGGTATCGATCTCGTTTCGGGCAAAGACGACCGCGACTTCTTCGTGATGCCCGACATCGGCGCCGAAATCGCCAAATTGCAAAAAGAAGCCCTCGAAAAAGAAGCCTACATTGAGCGCAAAGATGTCCTGATCAGAGAATACTCCATCAAATCTGAACGTATTCACTCGGTAAGCCAGCTCTTGCGCGCCTACACCCTTTTCGAAAAAGAAGTGGAATACGTCATCATGGACGGCAAAGTCAAAATTGTAGACGAATCTACGGGCCGTATCATGGAAGGTCGCCGCTATTCAGACGGTTTGCACCAAGCCATTGAAGCCAAAGAAAACGTTACCGTAGAAGCAGCTACCCAAACTTACGCTTCAATTACTTTGCAAAATTACTTCCGTATGTACCACAAACTTGCAGGTATGACCGGAACTGCAGAAACAGAAGCACGCGAGTTTTGGGATATCTACAAATTAGATGTGGTGGTGGTGCCTACCAACAGAGCCATCTCCCGCAAAGACCAAGACGACTTCGTTTACAAAACAGCACGCGAAAAGTACAACGCCATCATTTTAGAAATCGAAGACCTCGTTTCCAAAGGCCGGCCGGTGCTCGTGGGTACCACAACCGTTGAGATATCCGAGTTGTTGTCTCGCATGCTGCAAATGAAAAAAATTCAACACCAAGTCCTCAACGCCAAATATCACCAAAAAGAAGCCGAAATTGTTGCCAACGCAGGTAAAGCAGGCACCGTAACCATCGCTACCAACATGGCTGGTCGTGGAACCGACATCAAACTAGGCGAAGGCGTCAAAGAAGCCGGCGGTTTGGCCATTATCGGAACCGAACGCCACGACTCCCGTCGGGTAGACCGCCAGTTGCGCGGACGCGCCGGACGACAAGGCGACCCGGGTTCTTCTCGCTTCTTTGTGTCGCTAGAAGACGACCTCATGCGTAAATTTGGCTCTGAGCGCATTGCCTCGATCATGGACCGCATGGGCCTTAAAGAAGGGGAAGTCATTACCGCAGGTATGGTTTCTAAATCCATCGAGCGCGCCCAGAAAAAAGTCGAAGAAAACAACTTCGGGATGCGTAAAAATCTCCTCGAATACGACGATGTCATGAGCGCACAACGCAAGGCTATTTACCGCAAGCGCCGAAACGCTCTGTACGGCGACCGCCTCGATATCGACATCGACAACATGTTCTACGACCTCTGTGAAAACACCGTTGCCACCTATTCCAAAGTATCTTACCAAGAATTCGAACTAGAACTCTTGCGCCTCATCGGTATCGAAACACCCGTCGACGAAGCCACCTTCAAACAACTCAACGCAGCCGAACTCACCGAGCGCGTCTACGCAACCCTCCGCGAAACTTACGACCGCAAATGCGAAAAAATTGCACGCATGGCGTATCCGCAAGTGAAGCACGTTTTTGAAACCATGTCTCAGCAATACAAAAACATCGTATTCCCTCTCACCGACGGTCGCCGTCAAATGCAACTAATTGTCAATCTCGAAGAAGCCTACCAATCTGAGGGGCGTGCCATCAGCAAATACTTTGAGCGCAATGTACTTTTGAGCAAAATTGACGATGAATGGAAAGAACACCTTCGCGAAATGGACGACCTCCGCACAGCCGTGCGCAACGCCCAATACGAGCAAAAAGATCCATTGGTCATATACAAACTCGAATCCTACGAGCTCTTCCGTAACATGCTCATGCGCCTCAATGAAGAAGCCCTAGACTTACTCATGCGCATGGACGTGCCTCTAGAACAACAAATCCAGAGCACCAACCAAGAAGACCACCAAAATAACTACGACAAAGCACAAACAAGCAACCAAGAGGCCATTGCCAACTCTGCACCTGCTGCACCTGAAGTAGAGAAAAAACAACCTGTAGTTGTGGAGCAAAAAATCAACCGCAACGATCCATGTCCTTGCGGAAGCGGTAAGAAATTCAAACAGTGTCACGGTCAGTAATGCACCTTACACAAATTGGAATAGTCGGTTCTGGAAAGGTAGCACAAACCTTATTGCGCTTAGCAACTGACGCCCGAGTGCCAGTGGCTGGCATTTATGCCCGCTCTTTTGATAAAGCGCAAGCATTGGCCAACAAATACAAATGTGCTGCGTTTGCAAAGCTCGAAGACCTCCGCCCTGAGCTGCTCCTCATATGTGTTTCCGATGATGCACTCCCCGAAATTATAGGGCAACTGGTACCCCAACAGGTAGCAGCTTATACCGCCGGTAGCCCGAGCATCAAACTATTTGAACACGCGCAATTAGGCGTTTGCTATCCGTATCAATCTATTTCCAAAGGACGCGACCTTTTGGCCTCTGACATCCCTTTTATGATTGAAGGCAAAAACGACCTCGTTCTGCAGCGCATTACTAGTTTTTTGCAACAACTCGGCGCCCAATACCAACAATGTGGCTCAGCACAGCGCGCTCAGTATCATTTAGCAGGCGTTTTCGTCAACAATTTTGGCAACCTTATGCTCTTGGAAGCTAGCAAAATCCTGAGCCATGCCAACCTCGACATGACGCCCCTTTATCCCTTGCTCAACGAAACCATTGCCAAAGCGATCTTATTGGGCCCCGAAAACGCCCAAACAGGCCCCGCTTTGCGCCATGATCAAAACACCCTAGACCGACACCGTTCTCAACTCGATCCCGAACAACTAGTAGTCTATGACTGTCTGACCAAAAGAATCCAAGACCTCTTTAAAAATGCTTAGCTACAAACAACGACTCAATCACATCAGCACCTTCATCTTTGATGTCGACGGCGTTTTCACCGACGGCAAAGTCTACCTCATCAACGATGAAATTGTCAGAGCCCTCAATTCCAAAGATGGCTATGCGGTTCAGTATGCCGTCAAAATGGGCTACAAAATATTCTGCATTACGGGTGGTTCTTCGCCTGAGGTCAAAAAACGCCTTATTGGCTTAGGTGTGCACGATGTCTATTTAGGCTCGCACAACAAACTCGAGCGCTACGAACAAATCAAAAAAGAATACAATTTAAGCGATCTAGAAATTGCCTATATGGGAGATGACATTCCGGATATTCCGGTGCTGCGTGTCGCTGGGCTTTCTGCTTGCCCACAAGATGCCGTGAGCGATGTCAAAGCAAACGTGCACTACCAGAGTCCGTATCTCGGCGGCAAAACTTGTGTCCGCGACCTCATCGAGCAAACCCTCCGCTGCCAAAACAAATGGCTCAGCGAATTGGCTTACGAGTGGTAAACCAATATTGCTTTAGTTCTTCTGCCAATTGCAATTGATTGAGGGCCCTTCTTAAATTATGTTGCTCGTCTTTTACCTTATAATACACGTCATTTTGTAAGTAATCGGTCAAAAAACGCAGCGCCTGAACAAGGATAACGCCACATGCAGCCGTAAAAATTTTTACTTCATCTAATTGGAAGGTTTCGAGTAAAACTTCAAAAATCTCCTCCCTAAATAAGGGGTTTCCTTCCGGGACCTCTTCTCCAAAAGAACAATAAGAACGCATCATGTCGCCATAATCGTAAAACGGGCTACCTAGCTGAATGGTATCCCAGTCGATGAGCGCACGCACTTGATGGCCGCTCGGATGAAACAAAAAATTACTGAGTTTGGGATCGGCGTGAATCAGTACTTTTGGCGCTTTTTCCAAAAATAGTTGCCAATCGGTCAAAAAGGACCAATTCTGTTCAAGAAGTGAAATAGCTTCTGCTGCTTTTAACTTCCTTTCAGAATGCGTATTTCTAAGTGTACTTTTATAAGCTTGCAAGCGCAGGCCAACATCTAAAAAACCTGAAATTGGTGCTTGCCAAGTCTGTGCATCTATATATGTTAATGCAGCATGAAATTCAAGCAGCGCTGCAGCAGCCAATTTGGAATTCTCGGTAGTTACAGTGGTGAGCGTCCTACTTGGCGTAATGGCAGCTACCAAACGATAATATTCATTTTCAAACTCAAAACAATTGTTTCCGGACTTCGTCGGTATAAATTGCAGAGGTATCAATTGGGGTAAAACGACAACTTTCGAAAGCCCTTGCAATTGTTGTTGTAAATGCACGGGTTCTTTAAAAACATGCGCATTGATTTTTTGTAGGATGAAATTGGATGTTGTGGTTCGAACCAACCAGGTATGATTGATCAGCCCCCCTTCAATTGGACTGATTTGCGTAGGTTGTAAACCCCATCCTTCAAAGAGCAGTGCTTTTAATTCCATTCAGAAAAGATGCGTGGATACTGCTTGCCTTCAAGCGCAAGGATCTGACTTTTTGCTGCTGCAAGGTCTGCAGCGTAGGTGATACCGAACCAATCGGCTGGCATTTCTTGAATTTTCACCTTTAATACTCCTGTTTCTATGAACTCATTGATCACTCTCGGAAGGTATATTTCAAGCGTTTCATGGCTTGAATGCACTTGTAGAAAATCTTGAACCTTTATCTTTAAGTGCTCTAAAAATGTACTGGGCAAGAGCCAAGCATTCATTGAAATGAGTGTGTTTGGACTGTACTCACGACCCTGTTCATCGGAAATTTGACCATTTACCTTTTCAATTTTCAGGACCTCTTCTATGGCCGTCAAATAACCGTGTTCGTTTTGACACACCCCTCTTGCCACCGGACCGTTCGAGCTTAGCGTCGGACCTAATTTAAAAGCCAAAGCTGCTGCTTGAACGCCGTTTTGAACTAAAGAAATGGCTGTCTGACAAATACTTTGACCATAGTAGTCGTCGGCATTGAGTACCAAAAAAGGACCATCCCATTTGCCGTGTAAAAAGTGCAGCGCATGAGCTGTACCCCAAGGTTTAGGCCGGCTTTGTTCTTGTAAAATGAGCTCATAGCGCATTGGCTCTATCCATTGATTCAATTGCGCTGCTACAATGTCTTGCATGCTCGGACGAATAATGATAAAAACTTTCTGAAAACCCGCTTGCATGGCATCATAACAGGCATATTCAAACAGAAAGCGACCTTTCGTCCCAAATGGTTCAATTTGTTTGGCTCCTCCGAAACGAGAACCTAAACCACCCGCCAGGATGACCAATGCAGTATCAGTAGTTGGCATCGAATGCAAAAATAGGTTGACGCGTTTTCCAAGTACCTTTTGTAAAGTCTGGAATATCTTGAGGAGCGCCATTTTGTGCAACAGACTTTTCACTGAGCGGTGTAACGGCATACCAAGTAGCAAGGTCATAGACATCTAAAGGGAACGGCTTATTTTGCTTGATGCATTCAATGAAGGCGTTGTCAACGAAATAATCCATGCCACCATGTCCTGAAGTTTCGGCAGCCGCTGCATTTTGTTTCCAGAGCGGATGATCGTAGAGCTCTAGCCATTTTTGACTGTTGTCCCAGCGGTGCGAATGCTTCATGGCACCTTCAAAGTAGATATGTCCTTGTTCGGGGTCGCCCCAGCCGAAGTCTTGCCAAATGCCTTTGGTGCCTTGGACTCGAAAACCAAGGTTATAAGGACGCTGCAAACTGGTATCGTGAGTAAGTATAATAGTTTCGCCATTGGCGCATTGCAAATGGGTGGTCACTACGTCACCTTGTTTGAATTCAATTTGAGCATTTGGATGCGCCTCGCCTCCTTTTGGATGTTCGACAATATAGTTGTGCAAACCCCTGGCTTTACTAGAGAAGGAGCTCAGGCGCACCAAGCGATTGCCGCGGTTGAGGTCGAGCATGGTGGCAACTGGGCCCAAGCCGTGTGTTGGGTAAAGCTCGCCGTTGCGGTTCAGGTAATGGTTGGTGCGCCAAGCGGCTTCGCTGTAGCCCTTTTCGCCAAATTCAACACCCGAGTTATAAGCGCTCTTGCCGTCGTTGAATAAAACTCCGCGGAGGTCGTGCTCGTAGCCACCTTGCGCATGCACAATTTCGCCAAACATTCCCTGACGCACCATGTTTAAAATGGCCATGACATCGCGGCGGTAACATACGTTTTCCAGAGGCATAATGGGCACTTTGGTTTGCTCAGAAGTTTTGACATAAGCCCAGCAATCTTCGAGTTTGAGGGCGCCGCCAACTTCCATCCCGACAATTTTTCCCGCTTTCATAGCGGCAATGCCATGCGGCAAATGCCATTCCCATGGGGAACTCACAAATACGGCATCTATGTCTTTTCTTGCAAGTAAATTAAGGTAATCATCTGGGCCATTCTGATAAACTGCAGGTGCAGGACGACCAGCTTTTTCAATCAAAGCCAAGGCATCGTTGATCATGCGCGGGTCTGGATCGGCTAAAGCTATAATATCAACATCGGAGCGCTTGAGCATTTCCTCGATGTGGGTTTGGCCTCTAAAACCGGTGGCGATAAAGCCCAAGCGAACACGATTTTTAGGACTCGCATCAAAGGATAGTACTTGCTGAGGAAGCAACAATACGCCGGCACCTACAACACTCGTTTTCTGGATAAATTCTCTTCTCTTCAAGTTTTTTTTCTTGAAAGATAAAAAAAAGCCGCCTTTTATGGCGGCTTCATGAGGTTAAAAAATCACACAAACCTACTTTGTAAAATCTAAATTATAGGTAATTGCAGTCCAAAGGGTGTGGTTGCGTTCCATGTGCAAGCCATCAGACTTGATCACAAACTGATTGAGGTAACCCATTTGAATACTGAAATCCTTATTGAATTGATAACCAACGGCACTGATGAATCGGTTTTGATCAAAGATGTTCTTACCAATTCCACTACCAAACCCAATAAAAACTTCGTCATTGACATTTATGAACAAACCCTGTTGCTTATCGATGAAAGATTTTTGCAATGGTATCAAAACTTGTGCGCGGTAACGCATACGCTGCTTGAATTGGTTGTCTATCCAGCGTTGCTCAAGCCTGTACCGATGTTGTACTTGAAAGTTGCCAATCGGTTGTTTTAAAATAACTTGTTGCCAAAGTCTGTGCTCGATGGTTTGGCTTGGAATGGGCTGCGAACCATAAGGATAGGAAATAACCCAAGCATAACCACCAGAAACAGTCACTGAGGGGTTCAGCTTATAATCAAGACCTATCCTAGTTAGGGATTGCTGCCAATCCGAAAAACCATTTGCCCTGCGCCACTGGTATTCGGTATGCAAATCAAACTGCTTATTGAGCTTGTGGTTCCCTTGGTACGCCACCCAGCCGTGCACTTGATCATCGATTTGTTGTTGAGCAAAAAATGGCGTCACATACAAAGTAGCACACAAGAGGGCAACTAAACAGGTTGATAACAGCGAAATGTTGTAGGGAAAGAAGCGCATATGCATCAAAAATATTCAAAAATTAGGCTAAGGAAGCGCAAAGCACAATACATTGACAAAGATTTTGATGGATTCCTTATCTTTGCTCCCTATGCAATCAACAACAAACCATTCAAGCACAACCCAAGCCTATATCGATCTAGAAGATCAGTACGGCGCCCACAACTACCACCCACTACCAGTTGTCTTAACAAAAGGAGAAGGTGTTTACGTTTGGGACGTCGATGGCAAGCGTTATTTTGATTTTCTTTCTGCTTATTCGGCCGTTAATCAAGGGCACGCACATCCAAAAATTACCCAAGCGCTCATCGATCAGGCTAAAACATTAGCCCTGACCTCCCGCGCTTTCTACAACGACTGCCTTGGCGATTACGAAAAGTACGTCACCAACTACTTCGGCTTTGACAAAGTACTACCGATGAATACCGGTGCAGAAGCTGTAGAAACCGCTATTAAATTGTGTCGCAAATGGGCCTATGAGCAAAAAGGAATCGCCGAAAACCAAGCACAAATTGTGGTTTGTGAAGGCAATTTCCATGGCCGCACCACCACTATTGTCTCCTTTTCTTCCGACCCAGACTCCAATAAAAACTTTGGCCCGTATCCGGCTGGCTTCATCTCCATTCCTTATAACGATATCGCTGCACTCGAGGCCGCACTTGCCCAACCAAATGTGGCTGGGTTCTTAGTGGAGCCCATCCAAGGCGAAGCCGGCGTCTATACACCCGAAGACAACTACATGCGTCTGGCCAGAGCGCTTTGCACCCAACACAACACGCTTTTTATTGCCGATGAAGTGCAGACAGGTATTGCGCGCACAGGTAGTCTTTTAGCTGTTTGTGGCAACTGTACTTGTGAAAATAAATGCGAACAACAAGCCGCAACTTACGCCCGACCTGACATCCTCATTTTAGGCAAAGCACTTTCTGGTGGCGTTTACCCGGTATCTGCCGTTCTCGCCGACGACCACATCATGATGGTCATCAAGCCAGGGCAGCACGGATCTACTTTCGGCGGAAATCCGATTGCGTCCAAGGTAGCAATTGCTGCGCTCTCGGCTGTTGAAGAAGAACACCTCATTCAAAATGCACGCAAGCTTGGTCATTTATTTAGATCTGAAATGCAACGTATTATCTCGCAAAATGATTTATTGATCAAAGTGCGTGGTAAAGGCTTGCTCAATGCGGTTGTTGTCAATGACAGCCCAGATTCCGACACCGCATGGCGCTTGTGCGTTGCACTCAAAGAAAACGGCCTTTTGGCCAAGCCTACTCACGGCAACATCATTCGTTTTGCTCCGCCACTCGTCATTAGCGAAGTGCAACTCCTAGAATGCATCCAGATCATCGAAACAACAGTTCAACATTTCACTAAATAATTTTATCTTGGCAACACCTATTAAATTTGGAACCGATGGCTGGAGAGCTATCATTGCAGCAGACTTCACCGTTGAAAACGTAGCCCGCGTTACAGAAGCCACCGGCATCTGGCTCAAGACACAATTTGAAAACCCAACAGTCGTTATAGGCCACGACTGCCGCTTTGCTGGCGAACTCTTTATGGAAACCGCTGCCAAAGTTTTGCTAGCGCAAGGCATTCAAATCAAAATGGCGCGCGGCTTTGTATCTACGCCAATGATCTCGCTAGCCGCCAATCAGTTGGGCTGCGAAATCGGCATCATAATTACGGCTAGCCATAATCCGCCATCATACAACGGTTTTAAATTAAAAGCCAAGTTTGGTGGCCCACTCGAGCCCGAAAAAGTCAATGAAGTAGAAGCGCTTATACCAGATGTATGCAGCATCGATTTTCAAGCGACCGACCTCCAAGGAGCGCTCAGTTCAGGTCAGCTCGAAGAAATCGACATCGAGACGCGTTATATCAACCATGTAAAAGCCAATTTTGATCTTGCTGCCATCCGCAACTCAGGTCTTAAGCTGATGTACGACGCCATGTACGGTGCTGGCCAACGTGCGCTTCCGCTCGTTTTACCTGAAGTCGAACTCCTGCACTGCGAACCCAACCCTTCGTTCATGGGAACAGCTCCAGAGCCCATTGCCAAGAACCTTCAAGAATTAGCGCAAACCATCAAATCAAGCGGAGACATCTCTTGCGCACTTGCCACCGACGGCGATGCAGACCGGATTGGCCTTTACAACAGCCACGGCGAGTTTGTAGATTCTCACCACATCATCTTGCTTTTGATCCATTATATGGTCAAGTATAAGCAAATGACGGGCAAGGTTGTTATCGCGTTTTCGGTAACGCCGAGGGTCGAAAAACTCTGCAAGCATTACGGCCTAGAATTAGAAGTGACCAAAATTGGCTTTAAAGAAATTGCCAATATCATGATCAAAGAAGATGTCCTTCTCGGTGGTGAAGAATCAGGAGGCATTGCTGTTAAAGGACATATCCCAGAGCGTGACGGCATCTGGATGGGTCTCATTGTATGGGAATTCATGGCCAAATCTGGCAAAACCCTCGACGAACTCATCGACGAAGTTTATGCAATTGTTGGCCCGTTCCAATTTGAACGCAACGACCTTCACATTACCGAAGAACTCAAACAAAAAATCATTGCGAACTGCAAAGCAGACAACTACAAATCTTTTGGCAAATACCAAGTTCGCGAAGTGCAAACTATCGATGGATTTAAGTATTTCTTCGACGACGAACGCTGGGTCATGATCCGTCCGTCGGGAACCGAGCCTGTTTTAAGAACCTATGCAGAGGCGCCAACCCTTACAGAAGTTCGAGAAATCCTCGAGGCTACCGCTACTGCGATTTGTAATTGAGCAATTTAAAAAGGTTGTCCTTTAAAATACCTATAAGCCTTCCAATTGGAGGGCTTTTTTTTTGCTGTGTTCGCAAGAATTGCTTAATTTTATATTTATAATTCATAAATATGCAAGTTTTTACGAGTTCCCTACCAGACCCTCTATTTGCAGCGCTTTCAGAGAAAGCTACCGAGCTCAAAGTACCTAAAAATAAAATCATTGAAAAAGCCCTTGCCCTCTATTTAGAACAACTCAATAAAGCCGCATATATTAAATCGTATCGTCATATGACTGCAGATACCGACGTCATGCTATTAGCAGAAGAAGGTATGCAAGCTTATTATTCCCAACTCAACAGCCTTGATCAAGATGAAACAAGGTGAAATTTGGATGGCCAACCTTGACCCCACACGCGGAAGCGAACAAGCAGGCTTTCGGCCTATATTGGTGTTCAGTGGAGATTTATTCAATACCCATACCCCACTCATTATTGGGCTCCCACTTTCTTCCAAAATCAAAAACTATAGAGGAAATCTCATTCTTGAACCCGACCCTGAAAATGGCCTCAAAGAAAAATTAGAAGTTTTTACTTTTCATATCCGCTCTATTTCAAAAGAGCGCTGTATTGAAAAGATCGGCCGTATCGACGATGAAAAACTAAAAGAATTGAGAAAATCTCTTCAAGAAATCCTCACTTACTAGCCCAAAGCTACATCTAGGATCATCATCACTAAGAAGCCCCCGATAAAGCCTAAAACCGCAACATCGGTATATTTATCGCGCTGGGTTTCGGGGATCACCTCTTCCACCACCACAAAGATCATGGCGCCTGCTGCAAAAGACAGCGCAAAAGGTAAAATGGGTTCCATATAAATGACCGCAACGGCACCAATAACGCCCGCAATTGGCTCTACAATAGCCGAGAGTTGGCCGTACATGAAACTCTTCATGCGGCTCGCTCCCGCTCGCCTCAAGGGCATGGCCACGGCAAATCCTTCCGGGAAGTTTTGGATGCCAATTCCAATTGCCAAAGCAATAGCACCAGCAATTGTGGCGCCTTCCATGCCGTTGGCTGCTGCACCAAACAAAACCCCGACCGCTAAGCCTTCAGGAATGTTGTGCAGCGTAATAGCGAGTACCAAAAGGGTGGTTTTGTGCAGTTGCGTTTTGACACCTTCGGTTTCGTTTTCATTAAAGTTAATGTGCAAATGCGGTAATTTTTTGTCGAGGAAAAACAAAAACAACGCACCTGTCAGAAAACCAACGGCGGCTGGCATCCAAGGTGCGCTCGGGTAAATCCTTTCGGAAAGCTCTATAGACGGCATGAGCAAAGACCAAAAGCTCGCCGCAACCATTACGCCACCGGTAAAGCCAAGCATGCCATCGAGCAAGCCGCGGTGCATGTTTTTAAAGAAGAACACCAAACTAGCGCCCGCTGCGGTTACCAACCACGTAAAGGTGGTGGCCAAAAAGGCTGCAAAAACAGGATCGATATGGGTAAAGTAATGTTCGAGTTGTTGCATCATAGATACAAAGTTAATAGAAACAAGCTACCAAAATCACTCAAAAGCACGTAAAGCCAACCGATACCCCTCCAAACCAAAGCCAAAAATACAACCCTTGCAAACCGGACTTAATAAGGACTCATGGCGGAAGCTTTCGCGCCCAGCAATGTTTGAAATATGTACCTCAACAACTGGAATGGAAATAGCGGCAATGCAATCGCGCAACGCAACGCTCGTGTGGGTGTAGCCTCCAGCATTCAGGATGATGCCATCGACAGTTGCATTTTGGAGGCAATCGATCAATTCTCCTTCGATGTTAGATTGAAAATAGCTCAACGTATGGTCTGATTGCGCTTTGAGTGTCTCAAAATAAGCTTCGAATGTGACATTCCCATATATTTGTGTTTCTCGGGTACCGAGCAAATTTAGGTTAGGGCCATTGATAACAAGCAACTTCATAAGACATGCATTGGGAGCGCTATATTAAGGATTTTGTTTCATACTTGAAAATCGAAAAGGGTTTGGCTGAAAACTCTGTCTTGGCCTATCAGCGCGACGTCAGTTTGTTAGCCACCTATTTCAACAGCGAAAAAAGCAAGCCCGAACAAGTGACTTACGAACAACTCAAAACTTTTGTAGCGCATCTTTACGACCTCGGGCTCAGTGCACGGAGTCAGGCGCGCATTATTTCGGGCATCAAGCAGTTTTTTAGATACCTCATCTTAGAACGGTACATTCATATCGACCCATCCGAACTATTGGAGCAACCCAAACTCGGCAGAAAATTACCTGAAGTACTTGAAATTGAAGAAATCGATGCCTTACTTGCTGCGATTGATTTAAGTATGGCAGAGGGTGAGCGCAACCACGCCATGCTCGAAACACTTTACAGCTGTGGCCTGCGCGTATCTGAACTCATTGGCCTGCGTTTCTCTGATTTATATTTTGACGAAGGATTTATCCGGGTTATTGGAAAAGGAAATAAAGAGCGTTTGGTGCCGGTCTCGCCACAAGTTGTAAAGGAAATCTCTAACTACACAGCACAATCAAGACTTGAAGTTCCAATCAAAAAAGGACACGAACACTTCATTTTTTTGAATAGAAGGGGCGCCGCCCTCACAAGAGTCATGATTTTTACGATCATCAAACAATTAGCTCACAAAATTGGCTTAGGAAAGCAAATTTCTCCGCATACTTTTCGACATAGTTTTGCCACACATTTAGTGGAAGGCGGAGCTAATTTGCGCGCTGTTCAAGAGATGCTCGGACATGAATCTATCACCACCACAGAGATTTACACGCATCTTGATCAACGTTTTTTACGCAAGGCTATCTTGAGTCATCATCCAAGAAATCAAGGGAAATAATGTGCTTTGTTGAAAAAGGCTGCTATTTTGTGGATAATGGGTTTGTAGTATTGTAAAAAGTTGTTATCTTTGCATCCGCTTTTGTAATTACACGTAATAATATAGACATGTCACGAGTTTGTCAGTTAACAGGAAAGTCAGTGATGGTTGGAAACAACGTATCGCACTCAAATCGCAAGACCAAGCGTCGTTTTTATCCGAACTTGATCACGAAGAAGTTTTTCGTTCCTGAAGAAGATAATTTTATCACTTTAAAGATTTCTGCTGCTGCATTGCGCACCATCAACAAAAAAGGAATCTCTGCTTGCTTGAAAGAAGCACGCCAAAAAGGATTTTTGAAATAACCTGTTGGGAAACAGAATAAACATTTAGAAAATGGCTAAGAAGAGTAAAGGCAACCGCATCCAAGTAATTCTCGAGTGCACAGAGCACAAAGAATCTGGTATGGCTGGTACATCACGCTATATCACCACTAAGAACCGTAAAAATACGCCAGACCGTATGGAGATTAAAAAATACAATCCCATCCTTAAGCGTATGACTGTCCATAAAGAAATTAAATAAGTAAGTCATGGCAAAGAAAGTAGTTGCATCCCTCCAGAAAGGTGGAGGTAAAGAACATTCAAAGGTGATCAAAATGGTCAAGTCTGAAAAGTCTGGCTCTTACACCTTCAAAGAAGAAATCGTACACAACGACAAAGTTAAAGAGTGGTTTACCAAAGGCTAAACCGTTGTGCATTCCCTTTTAAAGCTTCCAAGTTGGGAGCTTTTTTTTTACCTTAGCAAATGGGCATATTTGATTTTTTTTCGAAATCTAAAAAAGAAACCCTTGATCCGGTTCAAAAAGAAACCCTCGATCAAGGTCTAGAGAAAACCAAACAAACCTTTTTCTCTAAAATCACGCGCCTGCTCGTGGGCAAGAGCCGCGTAGATCAAGGCGTCCTCGACGACCTCGAAGAACTCCTCATTACCGCCGATGTAGGCGTCGAGACCACCCTCAAAATCATCGAGCGCATCGAAAACCGCGTGTCCAAAGACCGCGTCATCAACTCCGAAGAACTCAACCAAATTCTCCGAGACGAAATCATCGGCTTACTCGAAGAAAACGCTGCCAACTTTGAAGGCAAACTCAAAGTGGACAAACCAACCGATGGCAACCCTTATGTCCTAATGGTTGTGGGCGTCAATGGCGTAGGCAAAACCACTACCATTGGCAAACTTGCTTACCAAATGAAACAAGCCGGACTCAAGGTAGTTTTGGGTGCCTCCGACACCTTTAGAGCAGCTGCCGTAGACCAACTCATCATTTGGGCCGACCGCGTTGGCGTTCCTATCGTACAACAAGGCATGGGTGCCGACCCTGCAAGTGTGGCTTTTGATGCGTTGCAATCGGCCAAAGCACAAGGCGCCGATGTCGTGATCATCGATACCGCTGGTCGCTTGCACAATAAAGTCAACCTCATGCAAGAGCTCTCCAAGATCAAGCGCGTGATGGACAAAGTGGTACCCAATGCACCCCACGAAATTTTGTTGGTCCTAGATGGTTCAACTGGGCAAAACGCCTACGAACAAGCCAAGCAATTTGCACAAGCCACAGACATCAATGCTTTAGCAGTTACCAAATTAGATGGTACGGCAAAAGGCGGTGTGGTCATTGGCATCTCTGACCAAATGAAAATTCCAGTCAAGTACATTGGCGTTGGCGAAAAAATGCAAGACCTTCAGCTTTTTGACCGCAAGGCCTTTGTGGAATCTCTCTTCAAGTAATTAAATTAACTGCTGCGCCACGTAAGTAGCGTACTGGCCATTGAGTGCCATAAGTTCGTCGTGCTTACCTTGCTCCATGATCTGGCCATCTTGCAAGACCAATATTTGATCTGCTTGGCGAATGGTAGACAAACGGTGCGCAATAACGATTGATGTGCGGCCTTTCATCAAAACATCTAGCGCTTCTTGTACCAAGCGTTCAGAAGTTGAATCGAGCGCAGAAGTCGCTTCGTCAAGAATTAAAATCGAAGGATTTTTGAGGATGGCACGTGCAATAGCAATGCGTTGTTTTTGGCCGCCAGATAACTGAATGCCGCGGTCCCCGACTTCCGTAGCTAACTGATCAGGGAAGGTAGAAATGAATTCCCAGGCGTTGGCTTTTTGCGCAGCGTCCATGACTTCAGCGTCGGTGGCATCTGGGCGCCCAAAACGGATGTTTTCTAAGATGCTGCCCGAAAACAACAAGACTTCTTGCGGTACAATCGCCATGTGCTGGCGCAAGGCGTGTAAATCAAACGTACTGGCTTTGCTAGCGCCAAAATAAATTTCTCCTTCAGTTGGTTGGTAAAACTGTAATAGCAAATTTGCGATCGTTGACTTCCCTGAACCACTCTTGCCAACAAGGGCTAAAGTTTGATTTGGTGCCAGCATAAAGTTGATTCCTTTGAGAACTTCGATATCTGCGCGCTGCGGATAACTAAAATGCAAGTTTTCAAAACGAACCGAACCATCAATTGCAATTGGTGCAGGTGTATGGCTTGTTTGCTCTGAGCTTTCTTGCAAGATGTCAAGTAGGTTTTCGGTGGCGCCTACTGCTTTTTGTACGCTGGCGTATAAGTCAGGTAAAGAACCAATAGAGGCGCCCATCATGATGGTAAACAATACAAACTGATAAAAACCTTCAGATGCCAACTCAGGATTGGTGCCTTGCGTCATGAGGAGGCCTTTCCAAACAATAAACACGATAGCGCCGAACAAGCAAAAGATGATAAACGACACAAACAAACCGCGCCAAATTCCACTTCTGACGTTGAGGTCGCGGGTCTGTTGGGTGCTCTTTTTGTATTTCCCCAACAAAAACCATTCGTTGGTAAAGGCTTTCACGTTGGCAATGCCGGTTAGCGCCTCTTCTAAGATCGAATTAGAGGTGGCGATGTAGTCTTGGGCTTCTTTGCTGAGTTTGCGGATGTAGCGGCCAAAAAACACAGCCACAATAGCCATGACTGGAACCGTTGCTAGCATGATCAGGGAGAGTTTCCAAGAAATAAAGAACAAAAAGGCGATGCCGCCAAAAACAATGATGATTTGTCTGAAGAATTCGGCAATAGTGGTACGGAGTACTTCTTGAATTTGGGTGATGTCTGATGCCACTCTTGAAGTGAGCTCCCCTACCTTTTGACGGTTGAAAAAATCCATGGGCATGTAGACCAACTTCGAAAAGGCATCGTTGCGCATGTCGCGCAGGGCGTTTTCGGTGACATTATTAAAAAGTACAACCCTCACAAAAGAAAACACACTTTGAAAAAAGAACAGTATGAAGAGCGCAAACGCAATCTGGTTGACATTAGAGAGATCGACTAAGCGTATGGCTTGCTCAGGGTTAGAAGTTGTATTGGAGCTGCCGAGCAACTTGCCCATGAGGTAGGGAAAGACCAAGCCCGCTGACGTACTGAGTACCAAGAAGATCCAGCCAATAAAATAAGTGCCTGCATAGGGCTTGAGGTAACGCAGGAAACGCGCAGCCTTGCGCCAGCTGTCTTTGGTTAATTTTACTTTGGGTTCTTTTGTTTTTTTGGGTCTCATCATGGCTACGGCGCTTTGCTTTACAAATTTAACGTGCTTTCTTGGGGCAATGGCTTTTTTTCACGATTTTTGTCGAAAGAATTTGAAATTCTAAAAAATTAACTATCTTTGCATTCCCAAAAACATTACAAATAACGACACGACATGAAAAGAACGTTTCAACCATCGGTAAGAAAAAGAAGAAACAAACATGGCTTCCGTAGCCGTATGGCCACAAAAAACGGTCGTCGTGTATTGGCTGCGCGTCGTCGCAAAGGCCGCAAAAAATTAACTGTATCTGACGAAGGAATGCACAAGCGTTAATCCGTTAGTATCACCCATACTTCAAAGCTCCGTCCTTTTGGTCGGGGCTTTTTTTGTACCTCATTTTTGATGCCAAAAAAAGGGCCGCTATTGCGGCCCTAAATTCTTTCCAAAATTGTTGACTGATGGAAAGGAGGAACTATGCAGGCACTTGAGGCGCCGCAGCTAAAATGCTAGCGTCGGTCTCGGCTGCAAACTTTTCAAAGTTTTTGACAAACTTAGCGGCTAAGCTAGCTGCTGTTTGATCATAGGCTTGTTTGTCGGCCCAGGTGTTGCGCGGGTTGAGTAATTCTGTGGGTACGCCTTCACAAGTACTCGGAAATGCCAACTCAAAGAAAGGCATGTTTTCGAAGGCGACGTCCTTGAGTTTGCCGGTAAGCGCTGCGGTGATCATGGCGCGTGTATAGGACAACTTCATTCTTGAACCTACGCCGTAAGAACCGCCAGACCAACCTGTATTGATGAGCCAAACATTGATGTCTGTGCCTTCTAATTTGTCGCCAAGTAACTTTGCGTATTTAGCAGGGTGTAAAGGCAAGAAAGCGGCACCAAAACCAGCCGAGAAAGTAGTAGTAGGTTCTGTGATACCCACTTCTGTTCCGGCCACCTTAGCGGTGTAACCCGACATAAAGTGGTACATAGCTTGCGCCTTACTAAGTTTAGAGATTGGAGGCAAGACCCCAAAGGCATCGGCCGTTAAAAAGAAAATATTTTTTGGCGCCGAGCCGATGGAAGGCATGGCAATGTTATCGATGTGGTGTATCGGGTAAGACACGCGGGTGTTTTCTGTGATGCTTCCGTCTGCATAATCTGGAGCCGAAGATTCTTGCGGAAACCCTACGTTTTCTAATAAAGCGCCAAAGCGAATGGCGTCATAGATTTGTGGTTCTTTCTCGCGAGATAGGTCGATGGTTTTGGCATAGCAACCCCCTTCAAAGTTGAAAACGCTATTAGCGCTCCAGCCGTGTTCGTCGTCGCCAATTAAGCGGCGGTTCGGATCCGAAGAAAGTGTTGTTTTGCCGGTTCCGGACAAACCAAAGAAAATTGCGGTGTCGCCGTCTTGGCCAATATTGGCAGAACAGTGCATAGACAAAACATTCTTTTCGTGAGGTAAGATAAAATTCAGTGCGGAGAAAATACCTTTTTTGATTTCGCCAGTGTAACCAGTGCCACCAATAAGGATCATTTTTTTAGTAAAATTAAGAATGGCAAAGTTGTGTTGACGCGTGCCATCTATTGCAGGGTCAGCTAAAAAGCTAGGTGCACATACGATGTGCCATTCAGGTAGGAAGTCTTCGATTTCGTCGGCTTCTAAACGCAAAAACATGTTGTGTGCAAAAAGACTAGACCATGGCAATTCGGTAACCACGCGGATATTCATGCGGTACGCGTCATCAGCACAAGCATAGACGTCTCTTATATAAAGGTCTTGCTCAGCTAAATGCACTTTCATGCGCTCGTATAACGCGTCAAACTTGGCAGGCTCAAAACCAATATTGACATCGCCCCACCAAACAGCAGCTTCTGTTTTGGCATCGCGGACAATAAAGCGGTCTTTGGGTGAACGGCCAGTAAATTCGCCCGTTTCAATGGCGAGAGCTCCGGTATCGGTCAGCATGCCTTCACCTAAGATAATGCAGTCCTCGATGAGTTCAGCTGGGGTTAGGTTCCAGAATTGGTCGCCCGATTCAGACAAACCAATACTTGCGGCGAGGTCGGCATTTTTCCCGAATTTTCCGTGTAATTCCATTTTACAGTTTTAAGAGTTTGACAGGGCAAAATTACGATGCTTTATGACCCCAAACCATCATTTACATTAGGTTTTTGTAAACAACAGATGTTATTAAATGTGAAGAACTTAATTTGATTTTGTAAAGAAAAAATCGTATATTGAAGTAAGTGTCCGAACTACACTTTGTGTTTTGAAAAGCGCATAATTATACCTAGTTTTGAATCAAATGAAACGCATGCGCCTCTTCTCCTCTATACTTGTTGTATCTCTCCTCGGATTTGCTTTAGTTCGGTTCTACCCTAATGAAAAAACCACAGAAAGTAGCTCTAAATTCAAATATGAACTTCCTTCCAAGTGGATTGGTGCGGCTTTTTCCGATTTGAACAACCAACAACCAACCCAACAAATCCTGGGTTTTAGAAAACAAATTCAAATCCTGAGTAACAAGGTTCGGGTATTGCCCTTGGGTCGTTTGGATCAAAAATTGGCATGCATGGCGCTGGGTGGCAATTCTTCTGTATTCACCGAAACGCTCAACCTCTATGCCGACCGCATGGCCTTTTTTGCTGACGACTCACTGCAAATTCCGGCAGCAGTTTCTAAATTTTATGGCCTGACCGACCCCGAAATTTGCATATTTAGTTTGCATGCGGCTGCTCCTCATAGTAACCACATCCCGAAATGGGCTGCTGAAAAAATTGAACTCCTTGACAGCACCGACCAAAACATACTTGTCGTTTTTGGCGAGCACAAAATTCTTAAGGATGTTGACACTTCTTTATTTGATGCGATCATTGTAGCGCACGAAAACCACCCGATTGCCCAAGCGCAAATTGCACAGTTGCTCATGGGGGGGCTGAGTGCTGCGGGTCTTGATGCCAACGGACGCCTCGGCATTTCTAATCCAGAAGAAATTGGCCTCACCAGTAAAGACCTCCAACAACTCGATGTCATTGCGCAAAAAGGAATAGACGCTGGTGCATATCCGGGTTGTCAGCTTTTGGTAGCAGTAGAAGACAAAGTCATTTGGCACAAAGCGTATGGCAAGCAAGGTTATGAAGCCAATGCACCTGAAATTGATTTGCAGTCCATGTACGACATCGCGTCGGTCACCAAAATTGCCGCTTCTACCCTACTAGCCATGCAGCAACATTCCAAAGACAAGTTCAACCTCGATCAAACCATTGGCAGTTATATTCCTGAAGTTGTGGGTTCTTCGCCGTTTGCCGCACTCAAAATAAGGGAAATCATGGCCCATCAAGCCGGCCTCACACCTTGGATTCCGTTTTATAAGCGCACCTTAAGCGACGGTTCATGGAAAAGCAGTGTTTACAAGAGCAGCCAATCTGAAGACTTTCCGCTCGAGGTTGCCAAAGGCCTGTACATCCACAAAAACTACAAAGACAGTATGTACGCGCAAATCATGCGCTCGGAGCTCGGCGCCAAGAAATATGTCTATTCTGACCTCTGTTATTATTTCACCCAACCCATCTTGGAGCGCCTCATTGGCGAAAGCCAGGCGAGTTATTTGCGCCGCAATATCTACCTACCACTCGGACTCAACCGCATGCTTTACCAACCTCTAAAAAACTTTGCAGACGCACAAGTTGTGCCCACCGAAGACGACCAAACATTCCGCAAGCAACTCTTGCGCGGCTATGTCCACGACCCAGGAGCAGCTATGTTAGGAGGCGTTGCAGGGCATGCAGGTATTTTCTCAAACGCCTGGAGCCTCGCCCACATCATGCAACTTTTCCTCAACAAAGGGCAAATGGCCGGCATGAACTTCTTCTCAGAAGCAACCTACACCGAATTCACCAAACAACAGTATCCTGGCAACCGCCGCGCCGCTGGTTTCGACCGCCCCAATGCAAGCGGAGGCGGCACCTGCGACGTCTTGGCCTCCCAACAATCTTTCGGGCACTCCGGTTTTACGGGCACCCTCGCCTGGGCAGACCCCAAAAATAAAGTCATCTTTATCTTTTTGTCTAACCGCGTTCACCCTAACCAAGACAACTGGAAACTCCGCGACCTAAACATCCGCACCGACTTACAGCATGTGGTGTATGAGGCTTTGGCGAGGAGGGGGAGATAGTTTCTACCTCAGGACCAACTTCTTCACCTATTTCCATGCTACTTCCGAAAATCTACTGAATGAACTTTGCTAGGTCTAGTTTATTTTTGAAGTAAACTATCTATTATGTTAAAAGTACGTAATTTTGTACCTAAATCGGTACTCATGTTAAGTGCAACTTATTCAGAATTCAGAAAAGACCTCAAACAGTTCTTAGATCAAGTCATTACCAATGTGGATACTCTAATCATTCACAGAGGGAAAGGTAAAGCTGTAGTGGTGATGTCATTAGAAGAGTACAACGCATTGTGCGCCACAAGTCATGAACTATCATCCATCAAAAACAAAGCACACTTAGATGCTTCTATCCAACAAATTGGAAAGGATATGATTGATTTTATCCCAGAATGAATATCAGCTTTACCCCAAGGGCATGGGATGACTACCAATATTGGATGAGCCAAGACAAAAAGAAAATTGTCAAAATAAACCAACTTCTTAAGGATATTCTCCGAAATCCATTTGAAGGGCTTGGTATGCCGGAGCCTTTAAAATTTCAATATACTGGTTTTTGGTCTCGCCGAATTGATCAGAAACACCGATTAATTTATCAAGTCCTAGAACAACAAGTTATTGTTGTAAAATGTAAGTATCACTACGACGATTAAAGCAAGCCAAGACTACAATTGAACCCACCAAGGGTTTTCACCCTAAATCACAGTTCATTCAAATAATAAGTGCTATTTATCCGTTTTCATGCGGTTGAGAAAAAAAAACGTTTCTCGAACCTATTTAAAAGCACCGATGTCCAAAGAATTCTCTCCATTAGACGACAACCAAGATCCATCACTGCGCCTTAGTAAACGCGAAATAGAAGTCTTGAGGCTCATCTGTCAGGAAAGAACAAATCAGGAAATGGCTGCCGCATTGTTTGTGTCGGTCAAAACCATTGAGGGGCACCGAGAACGCATCAGGTATAAAACCAATACCAAAAACATCGCCGGCATGGTGTTGTATGCGATTAAGCATGGGATTTTTGAGGTGTGATATCAGACTAATACCCTACCTCACCACCAACACCTTCGCATAGCGATTTTGCGTCTTGTTCTCAATCAAAAGCATATAGCTTCCAGCAGGAAGGTTGGCTACATCGATTTGTGTTGTCGTTTGGCCCGCTTGCACTACTTTGCCTTCGGTTGAATAAATGCTGTATGCTGTAAATTCGATGGCGAAAGCAGCCGGAATGTTAATTTGATCTGAGACGGGGTTGGGGAATACTTGAAAAGAAGCGCTAGCATTTAGTTCATTTGTACCCATGATATAATCACAAACCTCTGTAAAATGCGGCTGATAAGTTGCAAAATTGTTGGCAGAATAGCAGCGCAAGGGTCCGCCTTCATTGGCGTCTATAGCACCATCATATTGGTCATAAGGAAGCATGTAGTCACGAATGAAGCCAATATTTTCTATAAGTGTATCCTGTAAAAATCCAAACGACATATTATTTGAATCACATTTGTCGATAACAAAGTAATTTCTTGCTTCATTATTGATCATCATGGTGCCCGTTGACAACACTTTCATACGGCTATTTGGAGGAATGATATTGCTTATCAATGGTTGTTTTGCCATGCGCCAGCTTTCACCGACCTGTGCATTGAAGTTGTAGAGTGTATCCCAATGATTTTGAAAACGCAAATAGACTACACCATTGGTTTCATAGGTATATTCTGTGCCAATTTCTGTAGAATTAATTCCCATACCCCAACCTAAGCCGTGATAAGTTTTCGTCAGCTTTTTTGCTGCCTGTCCATCAATAATAGTATCTGCAGTGTATGCGATATCTACATAGCCCGGGAAAAAGCCATAATAGGAATAATGCCATTGAGCGCCGCTCGGTGACCAGTTTTGCCCAAAAGAAAATCCAGAAAATAAAATAAAGCATAAAAGTAGTCGCATAACAATAAAATAATACATTACACGGATAACGTAAATACGCTCTAAAATAGGTAGTTGGCTCGTGAAAAAATATAGGTTTTGTACCTGAAAACCTACTGATTCACAAAATATATCGAATTCACTACCATGAGCTTGCCGCTTTCCCAGAAGCCGCGGAAGAGTGGATTGTCGATTAAATAGACAATGGTGCCGCGGCCATATTGGACTGTGCCCGCGATATCGGCTTCAGATTGTTGTTTTTTGACGCGTGCGCCTACAAAACCGTTGACGGCCTGGGCATTTTTCTCTAGTTCAAAGACGGGCTTGCCTTCGAGCTCATAGACGCTGGCGCCTTGGCGGAGGGTGTAGTAGAAATTGTAGCCAAAAGCCATTGGGTTGGAGTTGTCCAGGACGCAAGGGTAAATGGCCCCAATGATGTTGTCTGAGATTTGGTCGCGCTCTTGGTTGCCGTATGTGATGGAAGCGCTTGGCCCTGAGGTTCCTTCTTTGCGCTTGAGGCCAAAACCTTCTTGGTCGGCAAGGGCATCTACTGCACCGCCCGTTACAATTAAGGTTCCACCTTCTCGTACCCACTTGGTGAGGGCTGAGTTGCCTGCGATGTCAAAGCCGCCTTCTGGTACAAACAAAACGTCGAGGCTTGAAAGCGCGCCATTGAGGTCGTCTTCAAAGATGAGGTGTGCGGCTTTGTTCAATTGCTGCTCAAAGAAATGCCAGATTTCGCCGACATTTAATGATGAAAAACTGTCGCCCGCTAGAATCCCCACTTTTGGGTTCGGCACCATTTTCACAGCCGAAGAACCGAAGTCAGCACCACTATCGACCATTCCCGTGAGCAAGCCTTTGATGTCAACTTGATAACGCGCCGCGTAGTCATTGATGACATTGTGGAAATCTGGGCGCTTGTTTTCGCCAGCTAGTAAAAGGAGTGTTCCGGGTGCGTAAGTTTGGCCGTTGAGCTTGAAACCTTTTTCATGAAAATAAACCTTCAAACCTGCTTGCTGTACCGCATTTAAAAAGCGAGCAGTTTGCATGGTTTCCCAGCGAACGGCATAGCCCATGAAGCCTTCCGTTGCCACGAAATCAGATTTGCGCTCGCCAGTTGCTACATATGGCGTGGCCTTTAACTGACCTTCAACTGCATAGGCATCCAAACCGTAAGCGTAAGGCATGGACCACGCTGTGATGTCATAGGTGAGGCTGTCGGACAATTTGGTGCGGGGTTCAAACAAGACCGATGCAAGTGTTCCTTTTTCTTGTTGGGTAGACACCACGATGTCCCCGATTTCTAACTTGAATGCTTCTTGTGCTCCGGTTTTGAAATGGAAACCTTTGGCAGGTAGCGCTTGAGTGCTGGTAGAAACCATTTGCCAATCGATATTGTTTTTGCCGAGCAAGGCCAAAAGTGGTGCGATCTGGTTGTTGCTGCCCTTAATGACGTAGCTGTCGTATTTGAAATCTTTTTGTTTTCTGAACTTTTGGTATTCAGCAACCAATTTATCTGCGTTGCGCGCACTCGTTTCTACGGTTGAAAGCCCAGTGGTGACATGATGCGCCACGCGGTCGCCCAAACGAAGGGTGTCGCCCACATGGGTAATGACCGCAAGGCCCGCGCGTCCGCTTCCGCCCTGCTCATAGGTCATTCCGATGCTGCCGCTGTAAGTTGGGTAGGTGTCGCCATAGCTCGGGTAGAGCAAGTCGAAAATTTCTTTGGAGAAATACAACCAACCTGCTTTGTCAAAATACCCTGCGTGGTTTTTGCCAATTTCTTGCTGAAACTCGCGCTGCCAATTGGTAATGACTTCATGATAAGGCTCTGCTGCGGGTGGAAAGTAATATGGCTCGTTGATGCCCTGCTCGTGGAAATCTACATGCACGTGAGGTAACCATAGGTTGTATTGTTGCATGCGCACCGCAGATTCAATTTGGGTCATCCAGGCCCAGTCGCGGTTGAGGTCAAAGAGGTAGTGGTTGGGGCGCCCGCCTGGCCATGTTTCGTTGTGGCTGGCGCTGAAACGCTGCATGTCAATTGGGTTTGCGCCATATTGGTAATAAAAGTTCACGTAGCGGTCGCGGCCATCTGGGTTCAAGCATGGGTCCATAATGACAACCGTATTTTCTAGATAACCAATTTTGTCGGTCAGCAAGCGATACGCTGTTTGCATGGCAGCTTCTGTTCCGGAGCTTTCATTGCCGTGCACGTTATATGACAACCACACAATTGCCAGTTTTTCATCGGGCGCTTGGGTGAGGTGCTTTTGTCGGATTTCTTCGAGTTTCTTTAGGTTGTCAGGTGTGCCGATGTAACACAACAAAAGGTCGCGTTTCTCATAGGTTTGACCCGTCTTCACCACTTTTATATGATTCGGAAAAGCTTTTTCAAGGGCAAAGAAGTAGTCTACCACACGGTGCTGGCGCGTAAATTGTTCGCCAATATTGTAGCCCAAAAACTGTTGGGGCGTAAAGTTGTTTTGCCCCAGCAATTGGAGGGTAAATAAATTCAAAACAATAAGAAATAGAACTTTTTTCATAGTGACTGTTGGAATAGATTAAAGTTGGGGTTTTTCTTTGGCTATATGAATGATCGCATCGCCTTTGTAGACAACCGATGCCTCGTTGATACAAATGACATAACCAGCTTGGCTGGCCTTGATTTGTTTTTCGTATTTGCCGTAAGGGTCGGTCACCAAGGCAAGGACTTCTCCTTTTTGAACGTTGGTTCCGTTAGGGACGAAACACTGAAACATGCCACTTGAAGGAGCACGCATCCATTTGTTTTCGCCGATAAAAATAGGTTGACGGTCTTTGGAAATATCGATTTTGTAGTTGCGCATTCCTAAATGACTAATGACGCGCTTGAGCCCATTGAGGCCTTCTTCGACGACGTTTTCTTCGATGTTGTTGGACTTTCCGCCTTCGAACAATAAAATCTTCTTCTTGCGTTTCACGATACTCTCGCGCAGGGTTTTTGAAATGAGGCTCGAGTGTAAAATAAACGGCGGATTAAAGACTTTGGCGAGCGAGACGCTTTCTTGGTCGGAGAACACACAGCGGATTTGAGGAAAGTTGTTGCGCTGGGCCGCCCCGGTATGGAAGTCGATGATGTAGTCGCAGTGGGGTGCAATTTCTTTCATGAAGTGAAAAGCAAACTGCGCGGCCAGCGAACCCGAGTTGCTACCCGGAAAACTGCGGTTGAGGTCGCGGCCATCGGGCAACTCGCGCTTGAGGTTCAGAAATCCAAAAATATTGAAGATCGGCAAGCAAACAATGGTGCCTTTGGTGGGTTTGTTAAGCTTTTTACGCAAAAATCTGCGCACAATTTCGATGCCGTTTAGTTCGTCGCCGTGGAGGCCTGCCATGACCAAAACGGTGGGGCCATCTTCTTTGGCGCGCTCCACAAGAACAGGCACCTGAATGGGCGTGCGCGTGTGTAAATGCGCCACCTCTAAATTGAGTTGCACGCTCTTGCCCGGCAAAATCTCTTGCCCGAGCATGTTCATTTTTTTGTGGATGGTCTTTCTAGCGCTTGACATTTCTTTCGATGTAGGCGATGATTTTGCCTGCGATATCGGTTTGGGTTGTTTTTTCGATGCCTTCGAGGCCTGGTGATGAATTGACTTCTAAGACCAACGGGCCGCGTGCTGACTGCAGTAAATCTACGCCTGCAATACCTAAACCAACCGCTTTGGCGGCGAGAATGGCGGTGTATTTTTCTTCGGTACTGAGCTCAATGACTTCTGAACTACCGCCGCGGTGCAAATTAGAACGGAACTCACCCGGCAAACCTTGACGTTTCATGGCACCTACTACCTCGCCGTCAACTACAAATGCACGGATATCGGCACCCTTGGCTTCGCGGATGAACTCCTGAACAATGACACGTGCTTTAAGGCCATTGAAAGCTTCTAAAACCGACTGCGCGGCGTTGAGGTTTTCGGCCAAAACAACGCCCAAACCTTGGGTTCCTTCGAGTAATTTCAGAACTACCGGAGCGCCGCCTGCACTTTTCACCACATGTTTGACATCTTTCGAGTAATTGGTGAAAACCGTTTTAGGCAAGCCAATGCCTTCTTTTGAAAGCACCTGTAAGCAGCGGAGTTTGTCGCGGGAATGGATAATACCGCGTGAACCCACGGCTGTAAAGACATTCATCATTTCAAACTGACGAACCACGGCTGTTCCGTAAAAAGTAACCGATGCACCTATGCGTGGAATCACGGCATCAAAACCCTTTAGGTATTGATTGTGGTAATAAAGCGCTGGTCCCGTTTGTTCAATTTCAATATTGCATTTGAGGTGGTCAATCACGTGTGCTTCATGGCCCGCTGCTTCTGCAGCTTCTACAAGCCTGCGTGTAGAGTACAAATGGGAGTTTCTGGAGAGAATGGCAATTTTCATGCGGGTTGTTGAATTGGATGATAAAGGTATTTTTTACTGGTGTCGATCAGAAAGTATTTGTTGAGTATTTTTCGGCCCAATAAAATGGGATAACGCATGCCTTTTCTGACGGTTAAGGAGAATTCTGTTTGGATGCTTAGGCCTGCAATACATATGGTGCCGAAAACAAAATACCGTTCCTGCACTTCGCCATTGCTACTTTTGACTTTTTTGGTGCGGAATTTTTTAAAATGCATTTCGTGCCCAGTAAAACCAGGATGTTTGTCGTCGAGAAAAACGACATGAAGTTTGCCTTGCTGCTCATAACAAGAACTCACGTGAATGCTTGAGGTGTAGGCGCCGGAGTCGACCTTTACCTTTACTTGCTCCAGACCGAAGTCGGGCAATGCAGCGAGTTCTCTGCGGCCAATGATTGTTTTGTCTTGAGGCAACATAAAACAAATGTAAGCAAACTTATGCTACATGAAAATGAGTGAAAAGCAAATAAAGCGCGGAAATGGTCGTTAAGGATTGTAACTTTGTCGCAATGAAGCAACTTTTACTTCTTTTCTTGCTCACCTCACCCCTGCTCTATTGGGCACAAGACATCACAGTCTTTGGGCATTGTTACCTCAAAGGAAAGAAACCTGCTGTGGGTGCCAAAATACAACTCATGGTGCGCGACAACCGCACTGTGAACATCCCAGCAGAAACCACCACAAATCAAGAAGGTTATTACGCTTTTGAAAACATCCAAGTAGGGCAAATACTTGAAATTCAGTATTTCTTCGAAGAAACTAAACTCACTTTAAACACCCTCATAACCGACAGTAAAACGCTGCAAGAGTTACCTGATCAAAGTTTCGCCATCCAAGACAACCGCAGCGTAATAGTACGCCAAGAAGGGCAAAACCCATTTGAAATCGAAAAACTGCCCCAACTCAACTTGAAAGGAATTGTGGGCTTAGAACGAACCCTCACCCTCACCACCGCCGCTACCTCCAACAACGAACTCACGTCCAATTACAACGTGCGCGGTGGCAACTACGACGAAAACTTAGTTTATGTCAATGGCTTTCAGGTGTTTCGTCCGTTTTTAACGCGCAGCGGTCAGCAAGAAGGGATGAGTTTTATCCATTCTTCTTTAGTCGAGGACGTCCGCTTTAGCGCGGGTGGTTTTGCAGCCAACTACGGCGACCGCCTAAGCTCTGTATTGGATATTACCTACAAAACCCCTGACGCTTTTCATGCTTCAGCAATGGCTTCCTTGCTCGGCGTGGAGGCGCACGTAGAAGAAGCCGTGAGTCAGCGCTTTAATTTTTTAGTTGGGGCGCGCTACAGATCTAACGGTTACTTTCTCAATACGCTGCCCACCAAAGGTGCCTACAACCCGGTTTTTGCCGATGCGCAAATCCTGACCAACTACCAACTCAATGAAAACTGGACCTGGAGTTTCCTTGGGCACTTTTCGACTAACGCATACCGCTTTGCGCCCCAAACCGCACAGTCCGATTTCGGAACCGCCAACGAAGCATACCGCCTCATGATTTATTTTGAAGGTCAAGAAAACTCGAACTTCCAGACCCTTATGGGCGGCACTTCCTTGAAATATACCAAAGACCAACTCAAACTCGATTTTTACGCCACGGCTTTTGAGTCAGACGAACGCGAGTATTTTGACATCCTCGGCCAATACTATATCAATGAACTCGAGACCGACCCCTCCAAAGAAGAATTTGGCGACTCTATTGCCACCCTCGGCGTGGGCGGCTTTCTCAACCATGGCCGCAACCGCTTGCGCGCCCAAATTTTTTCGGCCTACCACAACGGCAGCTATTTAATCGAAGACGGTTTTACCGATGTCAATAAAAACCGAAAACGCTATAACGAAATTTCATGGGGTTTTCAGGTACAAGCCGACCACTTCAAAGATCAGCTCAGCGAGTGGCGCCTCATCGACTCTTCGGGTTACAGCCTCCCGCAAACACAACCCGACTCAATTGTTTTGTTCGAGACCATCAAAGGCAACCTTGCGCTGGATGGCTACCGCAGCACCGCCTTTGTACAATGGTCCAATTCCTGGACAAAAGTGCAGCGCAACAAAATTGTGTCGGGCGTTTATAAAGAAGGAGACCAACAAAAAACCTGGACCGACACCCTCGATATCTCTACCCGCAGGCTGAATTTTCAGTTCGGGCTCCGCGGTGGCTACACGAGCATCAACAAAGAACCTTACTTCACGCCCCGCCTAAGCTTCTCCTATGCGCCGGCTGCCTACATGTGGCAAAATGGCAAGGCCGTTCGCCGTGGCTTGCTCTTTAAATTGTCAACAGGGCTTTATTACCAACCGCCTTTTTACCGCGAATTCCGGACTTTTGACGGCCAATTAGCTTTAGGTGTACAAGCTCAAAAATCTTTGCATGTAGTGGCAGGTTCTGAATTCCTGTTCCAAATGTGGGGGCGCCAAACGCCATTTAAACTCAATACCGAACTCTACTACAAATACCTCTGGGACCTCAACCCTTATGAAATTGAAAACGTGCGTACCCGCTACTACGCCAACAACGATGCGGTTGGTTACGCTTATGGCTTAGACATCAATGTGCACGGCGAGTTTGTAGAAGGCATCCAATCGTTCTTCAAACTAGGTTTGCTCTCCACCAAAGAAGATATCATTGGCGACTCCTACACCAACTACTACAACGCGGCCGGGGAACGCATCATTTTTGGCTATAGCGAAGACCAAACCGTCGTAGACTCCGCGGTCATTTTACCAGGTTTTATTCCGCGCCCAACCGACCAATGGCTCACCTTTGGCGCACTGGTACAAGACCAAATGCCAGGCTACGAAGCTTTTAAAGTACAAATGGGCTTGCAATACGGCTCTAGACTTCCCTACGGACCGCCAGACTTTACACGCTACAAAGACACGCTGCGCATCCGTTCTTACTTTAGAGTAGACCTCGGGCTGTCTTACGATTTATTGCACAACAAATCCGAAATTAAACAGGGAAAAAAAGGTTGGCAAGCACTCGATCAAGCGCTCATTTCTTTGGAGATCTTCAATATTCTTGGGGTGAACAACGTACTTTCTAAGCAATGGATCCAGGATGTGCAAGGGAAGTTTTATTCGGTGCCGAATTACCTCACGCAGCGGCTTTTCAATCTGAAATTTAGCGTTGCCTTTTAACTAGTTCAGACTAGGGGCAAACAAGAAGCGATTTGGCGACACCAAACCTGTCTTCACGGCGTACATCACGATGCCGGCCGTGTTCTTTACACCTAATTTGGCCATGATGTTTTTGCGGTGCGTATTGACGGTGTGTTTGCTCAAGAAAAGAAATTCGGCAATTTGCTCGTTGGTTTGCCCTTCGGCGATGAGCGTAATGATTTCGTTTTCTCTTTCGGAAAGCACCACTGGTCCACAACTGAAATCTTCGGTATGGAGTTCGTCGACGTCTATGTTCGCTTTTTGGATGGTTTCTAAAATTTGACCACAGAAAAACTGCTTGCCTTGAGCGGTTTCTTTAACGGCGTCGATGATTTCGGCGAGTTCGCAATCTTTTTTGACATAGCTCGTGACTCCAGACTTGAGCGCGTCAATGAGAATTGGCGCGTGTTGAGCCTCGGTGATCGCTACAAAGCGGAGGTCTTTGAATTTAGACAATGCTTTTGGAACGATATCGATGCTGAAGCCGTGGGAGGTGAAGTCGATGAGTACGACGTCGGCGCCAAAGGTTTTGAGTTGGGCTAAGAGCTCGTCTTGGTTTTTGGCTTCGCCAACAATACTGATACCCATCTGGGCGTTTAAGATGGTTCTTAAACCCAAACGGATGAGCTCATTGCTGTCGGCGAGAATGACTTGCATCTTATTTAGAATTGTTCTACACAAAGGTACACGCAAAAATCATTTGTTCAAGTAAAACAGGTACTTTTTTTAAGTTTACACTAACTTTGCTTCATGAACACCGAGATTGGTACAGACCTCAGCAAAGCACTCACTTTACTTCAAAGTGGCCAAACCGTTGCGGTCCCTACCGAAACCGTCTATGGTCTGGCCGCTGACGCCAACAACGACGACGCCGTTCTCGATATATTCAAGGCCAAAGGCCGCCCGACATCGAACCCACTGATCTTACATTTTGCCAGCTTAGCACAAGCCTTGCCCTACATAGAAGAATTTCCAGAAGTATTTCAAAAATTAGCAAGTATTTTCTGCCCTGGCCCACTCACCTTTATTGTTGCCAAAAGCAGTTTGGTGAGCCCACTCATTACCGGCGGGCAAGACACCGTTGCCATTCGCTTTCCGAAGCATCCAGCGCTGCAAGAACTCCTTTCTGCGCTCGAAAGGCCACTTGCTGCACCTAGCGCTAATTTATATGGTCAACTGAGTCCCACAACTGCAGCGCACGTATTTGAACAGCTCAATAGTCGCATTTCTTATGTTTTGGATGGCGGGGCATGTTGGGAAGGTTTGGAATCTACCATCATTGGCCTAGAGAATGAGCGCGTACTGATCTACCGACACGGCGGCATTACCACAGAAGCACTCGCAGAAGTATTGGGCTACAGCCCAGCTGCAAAAGTACATGAGCACAATGGTGTTCTGACCAGCGGGATGGTCAAGTACCACTACGCCACCCATACTCCCTTGTTCTTAGGCTTCAAACCAGCAAATGAAAATCAAAATGCGCTGCAAATTACAATTGGTAAAAATGAACTTATAACAGGCCCACACTTGGTCTTGAGTCAGGATGCTGCGCTCACCGAAGCCGCCCGCAATTTATATGCAGCGCTGCACGAAGCCGATGCAGCCCAAGTTCAAAAAATTTATGTAGAACCTTTCCCTAACCATGGCCTCGGGCTTGCCATGAACGATCGGCTTTCGCGGGCCGCCGCTAAATTTGCGCGCTAGCAAATCTACTTTAGAAACTAATTAGCAAACTTTAGAAACCAAAGTGCATAAAAAAAGGCCCCAAATTGGAGCCTTTCATTATGTAGAAGCTAGATAAGTAAAACCTAGCGTAGTCTCAATTATTTCATGTGACGACCGTAACGGTTTTTGAATTTGTCGATACGACCTGCTGTATCTACGAACTGTGCGATACCAGTAAAGAACGGATGTGATTTGTGTGAGATATCGAGCTTCACTAATGGGTACTCGTTGCCGTCTTCCCAAGAGATTGTTTCTTTGGTTTCAGCGCAAGAAGGACAAATAAACGAATACTCGTTAGACATGTCTTTGAACACTACTAGGCGGTAATCTGAAGGGTGGATATCTTTTTTCATTTGTATTACTTTTCGAAAATGGAATGCAAAGATAGGTATTTCTTCTTGAAAAACAAGAACTTTTTTACAGAATTGCAGGAAATTCAAAAAGCCACTTTGAACAACCTCGCTTTCATAAGTTCTTAGCGGTCTCAATTTATGCAAGGAGAAAGCTTTTACATTTGTCACAATAGGCATCTAATATGCAAAATAGCCAGTCATCAGCTTTAACTCACCTTGAACTCAAGGACCACCGTTTGCACTCCATTCTAGAGCTGACCAACGCCATTAATGCAAATATAGCGGTTGAGCAGCTGTATCGGATCTTTACCTTCATTCTCAAAGAACAATTGCATTTTAGCCGCTTTGTTTTACTGTTCAAGCAGGAAGATTGGTTGCTCCCCGTGAAAAGTGGTTATAAAAACAAGCTGGTCTTAAACGAGATAACCTCAGAACTCTCGCGCTTTAAAGAAATCACCCTTGTTGCCTCATCCAATAGCGCCATTCTTCAAGATTTTCAAGCGGTGATTCCAATAGATCATCAAGACAAGCCACTCGCCTATTTACTCCTCTCCACAAATAGCAAGACAGAAGCACTCGAACTTGCCCATTTTTCTTTTGCCCATACCCTCACGAATATTCTTTGCGTTGCACTTGAAAACCGCAAGTTAAGTGCTCAGAACGTGATCAAAGAACAAATTTCGAAAGAACTCGAACTGGCTTCAGAAATGCAGAAACTGCTGTTTCCGCAAGAGTTGCCTTCCAACAAGAAAATGGATATTTCCGGGCGCTACATCCCTCGGCATGCTGTTGGTGGCGACTTCTACGACTTTATTCCGCTCGGCGACGAAGAATATATTATTTGTATTGGCGACGTGAGTGGCAAGGGCATCACTGCGGCACTACTCATGGCTAATTTTCAAGCCACTATTCGCACGCTCTTTAAATACCAGCGCTTTGAACTGACCTTCCTCATGGAGGAACTCAACAAGTTGGTCATGAAAAATGCGAAAGGAGAAAAATTCATTACGTTTTTTATTGCCCACTACAACGCCTACACGCGGCAATTGCAGTATGTCAATGCGGGGCACAACCAGCCATTTATTTTGAGTGGAAAAACCACGACCTTACTCACTGAAGGTTGTATTGGCCTGGGCATGCTCGATGAACTACCTTTTGTACAAGTGGGTAAAATGCAGTTGCAAGCCAAATCTACGATGGTCCTGTTCACCGACGGCGTGGTTGAACTCGAAAATGAAAAAGGCGCACAGTTTGGTGTGGAGCAACTCATCAAGCAAGTCCGTGCATTTTCTACGCTCAAAATGGAGGACATGAATGACATCATTTTCTCCAAACTCGAAGATTGGAAAGGTAGCCTTCCTTATGTAGACGACACCGCGATTTTCAGTTGTAAGTTTTTCTGATCAGTTTTTGGCCGAAAACGCCCATTTCAGGGAAAAGAGATGCGTGAAATAACCCTCACCACCCAAACCTAAGCGCGTAAAAGCATAATCGATGGTCCAGTTTTGAAGCACCACACCCGCTCCTAAATGCGGTTGCAGGCCCAATTTTTTGGTGTCGTCAAAATCTAGGTAGTACTGAAACTGCGACACACCTGTGCGCAAGGTTAATTTGTGGTCGTAGTTCAGGTACAAGCCTGCTCTGGGATCGATAGAAAACACCTTGCCAGAAACCAGCGTGTTGCGCGGGCCGTCTGTGGTTATTTCGGCATTGAGCTGACCACCGAGTTCGTATTTTTCACTCTTGAGGGGAAGTTTACCTGCAATACCAAGGACCATTCTAGGTAGCATTTGTTCAATGCCATTTTGTGGCAGCTCGTTGTTGGTCTCTAAGAAAGTGGCCTGCATTTCGGGGCTCAGGTTGTAGGTCCAGGCGCTAAATGTACTTGTGGCATCGCGCAAACTCACTCCTGCAGACCAATATTTACTCGGGCGGTATTGCAAGCCCGCATCAAAACCAAAGCCATAAGCCTTTGCGAAAGATCCGATGTGACGGTAGAGCACTTTTGCACTCAGCCCCAAACTCAAGTTAGCTACACGCGTTGGCTTAGCGATCGAACCAATGAGGGCGTAGTCGGCACTGTTGAAAGTTTGGAGTTGGCTGTAGTCAATGTTGCCTTGGTTGTCTATGAGTTGGGTGGTGTTGTAAATGTTGTCTACCCCGAGGCGGAGCAGGTTGAGGGCAACCACAGTTTGGTTATTGACGCGCCTAGACGCACCCAAATGATCAAAGGCAGCCAAACCACCAAAATAAGAGGCGTGCATGAGGCCAATTTCTGTTTGCTGCGTTTGCTGCAACAAGCCAGCTGGGTTCCAGACACCCGCCGTAAGCCCCTGTACATCGGCAACAACGGCAGAACCCATGCCAAGTGCGTCGGCACCAACGCCCATGTTCAGGAATTCATTGGCGTATTTTGGATTGAAATCTTGTGCATAAGCCACAGAAAGACCCAATAAAGCTGTAAGGAAAGTGGTTTTGATTGAAAACATGTTACAAAAACTCAAAATTGCACAAAAAATTGTGTTTAATAGGTACTTTTACAAAAAACGCACACATGTTTGGTCTGGCTAATCTCATTACCTCTTTTAACCTACTAGGCGGCATTTGCTCTATTATTTTCAGTTTGAGTGGTCGGCTCGACTGGGCTGTTTATGCGCTGGCCATTGCCGCAATACTCGATTTCTTAGATGGCTTTGTGGCGCGCTTTACCAAAACCAACGGCCTCCTCGGTAAGCAACTCGACTCTCTGGCCGACCTCGTGAGTTTTGGCGTCGCCCCTGGTATTTTCATGTTTGTCATGATCATTATTGGCATTGACCAAAGCGGTCTCATGAAAAACGCACAGGGCGTTCAAAGCTACGGCGGCGTGGCTCAAGAATATGTCGTAGCCCAACTTATCGACTGGAAAGCCGCCTTTTTTTACGGCCGCAACAACACCTACAACGCCTCCATCCAATTTTTACCTTTTGTAGCGCTCATCATTCCTTTCTTTGCGTTATTTCGCTTGGCCAAATTCAACATCGACGAACGCCAGACCGACAAATTCATTGGCGTTCCCACCCCAACTGCCACTATTTTTTATGCGTTCTTTCCGCTCTACTTTTGGTTTGAACTTCCTAATTGGAGCCATCAGTCTGCGTTCATTTACGGTGTTTTTGATTGTTATACGCTCAGCATTATTTCGGTGTTGTTTGCTGTATTAATGGTCGTTGAATTGCCATTATTGGCACTCAAATTCAAAAACTTTGCCTGGAGCGGCAACCAATATCGCTACTTATTACTCCTCATTTCGTTGATAAGTATTCCACTTTTTTTGGTTTGGGCCATTCCAATAATCGTAATTTTGTACCTGATTTTATCCATCATTGAAAATTTTCAATTCAAAAAACATGAAATTCAAAGCTGAAATCGACGTCATGCCTCTCGACGCGCTTCTAGACCCACAAGGAAAAGCCGTAACTAATTCCATGAAAAACATCGGGCTCGCCCAAATCGATGGCGTTCGCATTGGCAAACACATCCGACTATTTGTTGAAGCCGCAAGCATGGCTGAGGCAGAACTAATGGTTGATACCGCGTGTAAAAAAATGTTAGCCAACCAAATCATGGAAAGCTATCACTTTGAGCTTACCGAGGCCTAAACCAATGTCAAAAGGTTTCAGGACCTTTCAAGCTTCCCAAAACACTTGGGATACCCATTTGTATTTCCCAACACCTGCCTCCTTCTTGCCAGAATGGGAAAACAACATCCGTTCTGATCAATCCTTCTTTAGAAACACTACCCCTCAATTAAGAGAGGAGTTATTGCTGCGCAGCGCCAGTTTTCTAGAAAGCGACAAAACTGACCTTCAAAAAATTTACTGCCAAGAAAGCGGTCTCTCTGCCGCACGTTTTGAAACAGAGTTTGCGCGGCTCACACACACCATCTCGCTTTTTGCCGCATACATTCAAAAATGTGCCTGGGAAAAGCAAAATGAACTCCCGGCTGAAAACAAAACGCTTGTCAAAAAGCGAACGGCCCTCGGACCTGTTTTAGTTTTGGGCTCCTCTAATTTTCCGCTTGCCTATTCCACAATGGGTGGCGATACCGTTGCTGCTTTGGCCGCGGGTTGTTGTGTCGTGGTCAAAGCGCACCCTATGCATGTAGGTACGAGCCTTGCCGTTGCGCGCTGCATCGAACGCGCTGTGCAAGAACTCCAACTGCCCCGAACTATTTTTAGTCATGTCATAGACAACACCTTTCATTGGGCCACCACTTTTGCCCAGCACCCACAAATTAAAGCCATTGGCTTTACGGGCACCATCAAAGGTGGCCGCGCCCTCATGGACCTCGCCGCACAAAGACCGAGCCCGATTCCTGTTTTTGCCGAAATGGGTAGCCTCAATCCGGTAGTCATCTGTTCAGATATAGACACAGATCAAATAGAAACAGTTGCACAGCAATTAGCGCGTTCCATTTGCACAGACGCTGGTCAATTCTGCACCAAACCAGGTCTATTGCTCGTTGCTCAGCAGCATTTTGAAATTTTTAAAATCGCGCTCCTCAACGCCCTTGCTACCCACGTTGCGGTCCCGATGTTACACCCCGATATTTTTCAAAAGTATGAAGCGCGAAAACGCCAAGTTTTTCAAATCAAAGGCGTCATAAAGCAGCAATCGGCCCAAAATAAAACAGGTGTTTTAGGTCGCTGGAGCTTGGCTCAGGCCAAACTTGAACTTCTTTTGAAGGAACCCACGCTACTAGAAGAAGTCTTTGGGCCCTTTGCTGTTTTGTGTGCTTTCGAAAACGAAGCGCAACTCCAAGCACTATTTGACCAAATCGATGGTCAACTCACCACAAGTGTTTTCACAAAAAACAAAACGACACTAGACCCCATCCTAGCAGAATTTATAAACGATAAAGTGGGACGCGTCATTCTTAATGGTGTTCCTACCGGTGTAAGCGTTGTAGAGGCCATGCATCACAGCGGGGCTTATCCAGCAAGCAGCGATGCCCGTTTCACGGCTGTTGGCCCAGACAGCATTTTGCGCTTCACCAAAGAAGTGAGTTGGCAATTTCATCATTAGATTCACGTTAGATTCACAAACGCACAAATAACACCAATTTCTTTCGTATTTTTGATTATCAAACTACCCCCACATGGAAACACAACCTCAAGCACCTCAGAAATCAAATAGTTTTTATTTCGTTTTCATATTTATTTTGCTTGCTGGTCTTGCAGGGCTAACGCTTGCTTGGTCTAGACAACGTGCTGCACTCAACACTTGCAATAACAAGAATACAGAATTACTCTCCGACATGGCCGACATGGAAGCTGCGCTTTCTGGCTATACCGGCAGCATGAAACAAGACCTCAAGCAAGACCTCAATCAGATGTTGCGCAACTACAACAAACTCATAGAAAAAGATGCAACAAAAGCAGACAGCCTCAATGCACAAAAAGCACAAATCACCGAACTTCTCAAAAAATTAGACCGCTCCAAAATGACGGCCCGAGACCTCGTCAAGGCTCGAAAAGAAAACGAAACCCTGCGTTCAATCATGCGCAGTTATGCCCGCACTATTGATTCACTCAACACCCTCAATATCGACCTAGGAAGTCGTTTGGAAGAAACAAATGTGCGCCTTTCCACCACTACAACAGAGCGCGATACCTACCGCCAGCAAGCAGAAGCATCGCAGCAACAAGTTAAAAAAGGCAGCAAATTACAAGCTTACAACATTCAATCAGAAGCGCTCAAGCAACGCCTCAACAACACCATGGAAGTCACGGACCGCGCCAAGAGCGCTGTTCAATTCCGCAGTAGTTTTACACTTTCAGAAAACGTCCTGACTGCAGCCGGACGCAAAAGTGTTTATTTGCAAATCACCGCTCCAAATGGCGAGGTACTGCAGGGCAGCAGCAATTTTGTGACCGAAACAGAAAACGGAAGTTCCGCATATTCTCAACGCAAAGATGTCGACTACCAAAACCAAGCTTTAGACCTCACCATTTACTACGAACTCAAAGGAGAAGATGCGGCAAAAGGAACTTATAAGGTTCGCATATACTGCGAAGGTCTTTTAATTGGAACAGATAGCTTTACTTTAAAATAAGAATGAACAACACACACCAAGACGGTTTTGTACTAACCGAAATTTCAGAAACAGGCATAGGGCTCATCACCTTTGGACACCCGATGAGCAACTCCCTGCCCGGGCACATCCTGCAAACTTTAGCAGACACCATTACCGAACTCGCCGCAGATGAACGCACAAAAGTTTTAGTACTCCAATCACAGGGCAGCAAAGCTTTTTGTGCAGGCGCTAGCTTTGACGAACTAATTAGTATTCAAGACCTCGAAACTGGTCTGGCCTTTTTCTCAGGCTTTGCCAAAGTTATCAACGCCTGCAGAAAAGCACCAAAACTTATCATCGGACGCGTGCAAGGACGCGCAGTCGGTGGGGGTGTTGGCTTGGCTTCGGCTACCGACTACTGCTTTGCAACCAATAGAGCAGAAGTCAAATTATCTGAACTCGCTGTAGGCATCGGGCCATTTGTTGTGGGGCCAGCTGTAGAACGCAAAATAGGCCGTTCTGCCATGAGTGAGCTCGCTATAAACGCCACCGAATGGCGCAGTGCGCAATGGGCCAAAGACAAAGGACTCTACACCGAAATTTACGAAGATGAAGCGAGCATGGACGCTGCCATCCAAACACTGAGTACCAAACTTGCACAATCTAACCCAGAAGCCATGCAAGAACTCAAAAAAATCTTTTGGGAAGGCACCGAAAATTGGGATGAACTTCTAGTTCAACGCGCCGCAATTAGTGGACGTTTGGTCCTGAGTGAATTCACTAGAAATGCGATTTCAGCCTTTAAAGCAAAATAATCTTAGATTTTTTCTGCTTTTCATTTGTAAATAAACACAATAGTTGTATCTTTGCACCCCTAAATTCAGGGAAATTAAGTTTTTTATTTAACAGAAAGAACCGTGAACACATTAAGTTACAGAACGTTAGCTGGTAATACCGAAACTGCCGATAAGAAGTGGTATGTAGTGGATGCTGAAGGTCAAACAGTCGGACGTTTGGCAAGTAAAGTTGCCAAAGTCATCCGTGGAAAATATAAAACCTGTTACACGCCGCATGCGGACTGTGGTGACAATGTGATTGTTATCAACGCGGAGAAAATCGCCTTTTCAGGTACCAAACTCCAAGATAAAGAATACGTTCGTTTCTCTGGTTACCCAGGTGGTCAGCGTTTTACATCTGCTGAGAGCATGCTCAAAAACCATCCTGAGCGCCTCATCGAGAAGGCAATTAAAGGTATGCTTCCAAAAAACACACTTGGTCGCAAACTCTACACCAACCTCAAAGTTTACAAAGGTGCTGCACACAACCACGAAGCGCAGCAACCTGAATTATTGAATCTTGATACCCTCAAATAATTAGTATGGAAGTCATTAACGCATTAGGAAGAAGAAAAACAGCGGTAGCCCGCGTTTATTTAACCAAAGGAAACGGCAAAATCTCGATCAACAAACGCGAGATGACCGAATTTTTTCCAATTGACTTTCTTCAAGCAAAAGTTCACCAACCATTTGCACTTACCGGTACAGCTGGTCAGTACGACATCAAAGTGAACGTTGTTGGTGGTGGTATCAATGGTCAGGCAGAAGCAGTGCGTTTAGGGATTTCCCGTGCGCTTGTAGAAGTATCTGCAGACTACAAACCAATGCTCAAAGTAGAAGGCCTCATGACACGTGATCCACGTATGGTAGAACGTAAGAAACCAGGTCAGCCAAAAGCAAGAAAGAAATTCCAGTTCTCCAAGCGTTAATCCGCCTACTGGACTGTTTAGCATCCAAGCATTGGAGCACTTGCCATTTTGGCCCCTCCAATGTTGCTTTTTTTAATAGGAACGTAAACAAAAACACAATATGTCTAAATTAACTTTTGAATCCCTACTCGACGCAGGTGTACATTTTGGTCACCTTAAGCGCAAGTGGAACCCTGCAATGGCGCCTTACATCTTCGAAGAGAAGAAAGGTATTCACATCATTGACCTCAACAAAACACTCGTACACCTAGATCACGCATGTGCTGCAATGAAGCAAATTGCTAAATCTGGTAAAAAAGTACTTTTCGTAGCTACGAAAAAACAAGCTAAAGAAATCGTTGCTGAGCGCGTAGCAGCAGTCAACATGCCGTTTGTAACGGAGCGTTGGTCTGGTGGTATGTTAACCAACTTCCAAACTACACGTAAGTCTATTCGCAAAATGTCGCTCATCGACAAAATGAAATCAGACGGTACTTGGGACACCCTCAACAAACGCGAAAAACTATTCAAAAGCCGTCAACGCGAGAAACTCGAGAAAAACTTTGGTTCTATCGCAGACATGACGCGTCAACCAGCAGCCATTTTCATCGTCGATATCCTTAAAGAGCACATCGCTCTTGCAGAGGCACGTCGTTTGAACATTCCTACGTTTGCAATGGTAGATACCAATTCAAATCCTAAATTGGTAGACTTCCCTATTCCTGCCAACGACGACGCTACTAAATCTATCACTTTGATTCTCGACGCCATTTGTGGTGCCATCAAAGAAGGTTTAGAAGACCGTAAAAATTTGAAAGCTACTGACAAAGACGAAGCTCCTGCCGAAGCACAAGCAGAAGTTGCAGCAGACGCTACAGAAAGCGCAGAATAATTCACCCATAAACTCTCATAACATGGCTATCACAGCTGCAGATGTAAACAAATTGCGCCAACAGACAGGCGCAGGTATGATGGATTGTAAAAACGCCTTGGTTGAAGCCAACGGTGATTTCGAAACAGCTATCGATATCCTTCGTAAAAAAGGTCAAAAAATCGCTGCAAAACGCGGTGGTAACGACGCTAAAGAAGGTCTTATTATGGCACAAGCTACTGCAGACAGCAAAGCAGGTGTGATCTTAACCCTTAACTGTGAAACTGACTTCGTTGCTAAAAACGACGGTTATGTTGCATTCGTTCAGTCTTTAGTAGACCTCGCACTCAACAAACTCCCTGAAACCGCTGAAGAATTGAAAGCTTTAGCTTATGACAACAGACTTTCTGTCGAAGACAAAATCACCGAGCAAGTTGGTGTCATCGGCGAAAAACTAGATCTTTCTGCTTACGCAGTTGTTCGTGCCGAAAACGTTGTTGCTTACAACCACCCAGGTAACCAATTAGCTACACTTGTTGGCTTAACAGTTGCTGGCGAAGATGTCGCTGAAGCAGGTCGTCAGGTTGCAATGCAAGTTGCAGCAATGGCTCCTATCGCTATCGACAAACATGGCGTAGATGAGCGCACCATTGAGCGCGAAATCGAAGTCGGTAAAGAATTAGCTATCCAAGAAGGCAAACCAGCTGACATGGCTGAAAAAATCGCCATGGGTCGTTTGAACAAATTCTTCCAAGAAAACACTTTGTTAAGTCAAGCATTTGTTCGCGATAACAAACTCACAGTAGAACAATTCTTAAACAGCACCTCAACAGGTCTTACTGTTTCTGAGTTCAAACGTTTCTCTTTGAGCTAAGCAAACATCAATATTTAAAAAAGCTATCGACATCGGTAGCTTTTTTTTTACCCTAAACCCAAATAAACACGATTCATAGTATATTTGTCTTGCATATGAAATACAAACGCATACTCCTCAAACTTTCAGGTGAGTCTCTAATGGGAGACAAACAATTTGGCATAGACAACGCTCGCATCAGCGCCTATGCACTTCAAATCAAAGAACTACATCAGTTCGGTGTTGAGATAGCAATTGTAATTGGGGGTGGCAACATCTTTAGAGGCGTGCAAGCCGAAGAAGGTGGCATGGACCGCACCCACGGCGACTATATGGGCATGCTCGCCACCATGATCAACTCTATGGCCCTGCAGTCAGCGCTAGAGTCGGTTGGTGTCACAACCCGCTTGCAGTCTGCTATTGAAATGAAAGAAATTGCCGAGCCATTTGTGCGCCGCAGGGCAGTTCGTCATTTAGAAAAAGGTAGAGTCGTTATTTTTGGAGCCGGGACAGGCAACCCATTCTTTACAACAGATTCTGCTGCTTCTTTGCGCGCCATTGAAATCAATGCAGAGGTGATTCTGAAAGGAACACGCGTAGACGGCATCTATACTGCAGATCCACTCAAGGATAGCTCAGCAGTTAAATTTGATCAAATTTCATTTGACGAAGTATATGCAAGAGGCCTCAATGTCATGGACATGACCGCCTTTACACTTTGTAAAGAAAACAATTTACCCATCATCGTATTTGACATGGACACTCCCGGTAATTTACGCAAGTTAATGGAAGGAGCGCATGTTGGAACTTTAGTTAGCGCATCATGATAGAAGAACTTTCAATGATCTACGACGAATTCAAGGAAGCCAATCAAAAATCCTTGAATCACCTCGAAAACGAACTCCTCAAAATCCGCGCAGGTAAAGCAAGCCCTGCCATGTTGAACAGTGTTATGGTAGAATACTACGGTTCCATGACGCCTTTGCAACAAGTAGCGAACGTCAATACAATTGATGCACGCACTATTATTGTTCAGCCTTGGGAAAAACCCCTCATTAACGACATCGCAAAAGGCATCATCAATGCCAACCTTGGCCTCAATCCGCAAAGCAACGGCGAACAACTCATTATTGCTGTGCCGCCACTTACTGAAGAGCGCCGCCGTGATTTAGTGAAACGTGCCAAAACCGAGGCTGAAAACGCAAAAATTGGTGTCCGCAACAACCGCAAAGACGCCTTAGACATGATCAAAGACCTCAAATCAGAAGGTTTATCTGAGGATATGTCAAAAGATGCCGAAGAAGAAGTGCAAAAAATCACCAATAGCTACATCAAAAAAGTCGATGAACTTCTCGAGCTAAAAGAGAAAGACATCATGACCATCTAAAGTAAGGCTATTACCTCTTGTTTGGTTGGCTTGGTGAGCAATGTCAGTTTTTGTTGTTGCAACACAAGCATCGGAATGCCCTTTTGTAAGCACAAATCGATGTCATGACTCGAAAAAACAGCTGTACGCTCAGGTTTTTGCTGTACCCACTGTTGGAGTTGATCTAGCAATAATTCCCGATTGAAATAATCCAAAAAGGAGGCGGGTTCGTCTAGAACCATCAAAGGTGTATCCTGAACGATAGCGCGTGCCAAACTGGCTAGCTGACGTTCGCCGTCGCTTAACTTTCGCGTATCCTTTTGGGCTAAGTCGCTTAAGTTGAGCGCTTGGAGCACCTCATCTACAAGTTGTAAATCGCTTACCTGCAAACGGCCAAAAGCACCCAAGTGAGGTACGCGCCCGAGCGAAACATAAGCGCGCAACGTCAAGGCCTCTACCCCCGCAAACATACTCGCTACATAAGCAACCTGCGTTGAGCGCAGCGCGGCATTTTTTTGCAGCTCTTCCAGCGAAAATGCGCCAATAGAAATGCTGCCAGAACGCAAAGGCAACTGCCCAATCAAAGATTGCAGCAGTGTAGATTTCCCAGACCCGTTTCGGCCAATGAGCGCATAAATTTGACCTGCAGGAAGGGCTAATTGCGCGATGTCAATGAGTGTAGTTTGATACCCGACTTGTGCGTGTTGAATAGAAATCATCTTTGGCGTAACATGAGGTAAGCAACATAAGGCGCGCCAATAACGGCTGTCAAGACATTCACAGGAAGGCTCAACCAAGGATCGAGTAGCAAGATAAGCACATCAATTGCAACGAGAAAACAACTGCCGGCCAAGACCGAAAACAAAATGAGCAAGAGGTGGTCTTGCGTCTTTAAAAGTGCGCGCGATAAATTGGGGATTGCTAAACCTACAAAAGCTATTGGCCCGCAATAGGCAGTAATGCTACCCGCAAGAAGTGCGGTTACAAATAGAATAGCAATTTTGAGTTGCTTGACTTTAATACCAAGTTGGAGTGCATGCGCATCGCCGAGCACCATAGAATTCAGACCTTTCACTAAAAACAAGGTCGTGGCAATGCCAAAAACAACGAGTGTGGCCATCCATGGTGCTTGCGCAGCACTCATTTGCTGAAGCGAACCCATGTTCCAGATGAACAACTGCTTGACTTGCTCTGGGGCCGCAAAAGACTGCAAGACAGCTTCAATAGCACCCGTAAAGCTTGCAAACATAAGTCCAATGACCAACAGCGATTGGATATTCTGTATACGTTTGGAGACCACAAACATAAAACTAGCCGCCAAAAATGCGCCGATCATGGCGGCACTTACATAACTGAGCTCGTTTAAAAACGCAGGTGCAGCACCCAAAATAAGTATAGAAATGAAAAGACTTGCGCCCGAATTGATCCCGAGGACATAAGGGCCTGCCATTGGATTCTGAAAAAGGTTTTGCATCAAAAGCCCACTCAGTGAAAGCCCTGCACCCGCGAGTAGCGCACTCAGTAAGCGCGGTACTTGAAACTCCCAAAAGATCAATGCGCTGTTTGCTCCTTGCTCTTGCTGGAGCACAAAGAGGTGCACCCAACTCAACAAAAGGAGTAGAATTCCAATAATTAAAAGAAGTTGTATGCTGCGTTGCTTCATTTCAATAAAGCATAAAAATGCAACTTTTTTGTCTGAACCGCTGCAATTTGACTCAAATCGGAGAGCAGCCAATCGGGGTGTACGGCAGCTTGCTCCCAGTATTTATTGGTATTTGAAGTATAGCAGTAAATTGGCTTTTTGAAAAATGGAAAATATTGAGCTTTCGGATACTGCTTTAAAATTGCTTTTCTGCTCGGCAAACCGGGATTGAGCCATAAACCAACGGCGGGTCCTTTTCTGAGGATTTCTGCTAAACTCTTGAAAACACTGCCCGTGCCCTGCTCTTTACTAAATAAATAGGCCAAGCCAGCATCTTTATAAATACGGGCCTCAAAACTTTGCCCAGCTGGTGCAATCCATTGGTCGCCGTATAGGTTTCCACTGAGGAGCACCGGAAGTTGGTTGGAATGGTTATTTTGTTGGACCTCCTTTTTGATGTGGCTGTAATTAGCTTCTACCTGCTCAAACAACTGTTGGGCGTCGTCAAACTGACCACATAAAGCACCAAACAAGAGTATCCACTCTGCCCTAGCTAAAGGTGTTTTTTCGCGCCATTCGAAATTGGCAATACTGAGCATATTGGAAGGAAGTCTTTTGAGTTGTTGGCTCTCATTGCCAAAACCGCTGTAAACCACCACTTCGGCCTTTCTTTGGAGTAATTTCTCAACTGAAAACCCAATTTCTGTTTGTAAATCTTCTATACGTTTGAGTCGAAGAAGTCGTTTAACCCGAGGGTCATGAAGGTATTTAGCATTGGATATCACACAAATTTTTTCTTGCTGACCAAGCGCCGCAAGCATGCCCACGTGGGTAGCACTGAGAACCGCTATACGCGCACAGGGCTTCTGGATTTGAAACACGTGCAGCTTGCGCTGGTGATCTGGATCGAGGATTTCGACCTTGTATCCTTTTAGGTTTTTAAAAATGCGCAGGTACTGGCTGTGCTGGCATAAATTTTCTTTTTTTGAATGCTCGGTAGTTTTTTGGTCTGTACAGCCGAGTAGAAAAAAGAAAAAGAGGAGGCCAAAAAAATTAATAAGACTCCGATACATTTGGAAAGTCGCCGGATTGTACATCTGCTTTGTAGTCTTGAAAGGCTTGCAGCATGTGTGCGTGAAGGTTGTTGTATTTGCGTAAAAATCGCGGATTGAATTCGTTGTTGATCCCGAGCATGTCGTGGATCACGAGCACTTGGCCGTCTACGCCTCCTCCTGCACCGATGCCAATAACTGGAATTTGCACCATTTGGGCAACCTGTGTAGCAAGTGCGGCCGGGATTTTCTCCAGAACAATTGCAAAACAACCTACTTCTTCCAAAGCTTTGGCGTCTGCAATGAGCCTTGCGGCTTCTTCCTCTTCTTTGGCGCGCACCACATAAGTTCCGAACTTATAAATAGACTGCGGCGTGAGGCCGAGGTGCCCCATAACGGGAATACCTGCAGTAAGAATGCGACGAACGGAGTCGAGGATTTCGGCACCGCCCTCCATCTTGACGGCATGGCCTCCCGATTCTTTCATTATTTTAATAGCGCTCGACAAAGCTTCTTTAGAATTCCCTTGGTAAGAACCGAAAGGCATATCGACCACCACCAAAGAGCGTTGTACAGCGCGCACTACACTAGACGCGTGGTAGATCATTTGATCAAGGGTAATGGGCAAGGTAGTTTCGTGACCAGCCATGACGTTTGAAGCGGAGTCGCCGACGAGAATGACGTCTATGCCGGCTTCGTCTACGATGCGTGCCATGGAGTAATCATAGGCCGTAAGCATCGAGATTTTCTGACCCGCATGCTTCATTTCTTGAAGTGTGTGGGTCGTTATTTTTTTGGGTGTAGCTGCGTGTACAGACATAGTTTAGTTGTTTTGCAAGTAAGCATTGACGTTATGTTCAATGCGGGCAACGATATTTTGAGTATCGGACTTTTCAAAAGAAAGGCCAGTGATGCGTTCGTAAAGTTCGATGTAGCGCTCAGAAATGGTCTGAACGAAGTCGTCGGGCATGAATGGCATTTGCTGCCCGTCTAGGCCTTGGAAGCCATTTTCGATGAGCCATTGACGCACAAACTCTTTTGAAAGTTGCTTTTGTGCTTCGCCGTTTGCTTGGCGCGCTTCGTAGCCGTCGGCATAGAAGTAGCGCGATGAATCGGGGGTATGGATTTCGTCGATGAGGGTAACTACGCCGTTGTGCAAGCCGAATTCGTATTTGGTGTCAACTAAAATAAGCCCGCGCTCTGCAGCCATTTGCGTACCGCGTTCAAAAAGTGCGTGTGTGTATTGCTCCATTTGGGCGTAGATTTCAGGTGAAACCAAACCGCGGGCAAGGATATCTTCTCTGGAAATGTCTTCGTCGTGACCTTCGTCTGCTTTAGTGGCTGGTGTAATGATAGGAGCTGGCAAACGGTCGTTTTCTTTGAGGCCTTCAGGCAAAGCAACACCACAAAGCACGCGCTTGCCAGCAGTGTATTCTCTGGCGGCATGCCCAGCTAAGTAACCGCGAATGACCATTTCGATGCGAATAGGCTCACAAGCTACCCCAATTGCAACGGCGGGATCTGGGGTGGCGACCAACCAATTGGGAACGATGTCTTTGGTGGCATTTAAAAACATAGTAGCCACTTGATTTAGTACTTGTCCTTTGTAAGGAATTCCTTTCGGAAGGATGTGGTCGAAAGCCGAAATTCTGTCAGAGGCGACCATCACGAGCAGGCCGTTGTCTAGGGTATAGACATCGCGAACCTTTCCGTTGTAGACTTTGGTTTGACCTTGAAACTGAAATGAATTACTGGTGAGGGCTTGCATAAAATAAATTGTATTATTAAGAATTCTGTTTTTTATTTTTTTCTTGGGCGTCAAGTTTAGCCTGCTTGTCGAGCTTTTCTTGGTGCTCGGCTACATCAAATGCTTCGATGATTTGCTTGACTAAGCGGTGGCGAATAACGTCTGACTGACCCAAGCGCACAATTTTGATATCGTTGATGTCGTGGAGGACATCTAGCGCATAAGACAAGCCCGAACGCTGACGAGAGGGGAGGTCTACCTGTGACATGTCGCCTGTAATGATAAATTTTGCGGTCATGCCCATGCGGGTCAGGAACATTTTCATTTGCATTTGGGTGGTATTTTGCGCTTCGTCTAGTATCACAAAAGCTTTGTCGAGGGTTCGGCCGCGCATGAAGGCAAGTGGCGCAATTTCGATGACACCAAATTCGATCATGTCGGCGAGCTTCTCTGCGGGTATCATGTCGCGGAGTGCGTCGTAGAGCGGCATGAGGTAAGGGTCGAGCTTTTCTTTGAGGTCGCCGGGTAAGAAGCCTAGGTTTTCACCTGCTTCAACTGCTGGGCGCGTGAGAATGATACGCTTCACTTCTTTGGCTTTCAGTGCCCTCACGGCCATTGCAACGGCTGTGTAGGTTTTGCCCGTACCAGCCGGCCCAACGGCAAAAACCATATCGGACTCGAGTACGGCCTGAACCAACTTTTTTTGATTGACGGTGCGCGCTTTGATTTTGACACCACCGTTGCCGTGCACGAGTGTTTCGGAGCCGTCGTCTTGAGAGAGCATTTTGGCGCCGTCTTGCAACATGAGGTTGTCGATATTGTTCTCGGAGAGGCTGTTGTAGGTTTGGTAATGTTGAACGACCAGTGCGAATTTGCGCTCGAATTCGTCCATAACTTCGTCGTCGCCAGCCAAAGTGAGCTCGTTACCGCGTGCAACGACTTTGAGCTTTGGAAAGAAACTCTTGATGTGTTTGAGGTTTGCATTGTTGATGCCGTAGATTTCGGCCGGATTAATGCCTTCAATGCTGATCTGACGTTGACCTGAACTCAATTTATTTGGTGGTTTTTTGAAGGGTTTCTAACGATTTCGATTACTTTTGGTAAAATTATGAATTTCTGAGCACAAAGTTGCCTTCTCAGTTATGCAAATCATTACGCTCACTACAGACAACGGCTACCACGACTACTACGTAGCAGCAATTAAAGGAAAACTTTTTCAAGTGTTCCCTGCAGCGCACGTGATCGACATCAGTCATGGCATCACGCCGTTCAACATCAGAGAAGCCGCTTTCCAATTGCGTTGTTGTTTTGAAGAATTCCCAGCTGGCACTATTCACATCATCGGCGTAGACAGCGAACCACAATTTGAAGCGCAAAAAGAACGCTATCCTGGCATACTCAAATTCAAAGACCAATACTTCATTTGCAACGACAACGGATTTTTTGGCAGCTTTCTAGAAGAAGACTTTCCAGATGAATTCTACCTCTATACCGCTATCAAAGGCCATCCAGATGCTTGGCGCTTCACCACCAAGACCTGTTTCATCGACTTAGCGCAGCGCATTGCCAACAAAGAAGCGCTATCCAGCTTTTGTGAGATATCGCGCACTTACAAACGCGCCTTCGATCAAAAACCAGCCATCGATCAGCTACTTATCCGCGGCATTGTCATCCATATCGATAGTTTTGGCAACCTAATTACCAATATTACAAAAGCCGATTTCGAACGTTTTGGAAACGACGTCCCTTTTATCATTAAGTATCAAAAGAAAGAATACTTCATCGATGAAATTTCACCGACCTACAACGCGGTGTCTCAGGGCGAACGCGTGGCCATATTCAATAGCTCGGGCCGTTTAGAAATTGCTATTAACCGCGGTGCCAACGACGGTTTTGGCGGTGCAAGCAAGTTATTTGGTATGCGCATCGGCGACCCCGTTCACATAGAATTTACACCACAAGGTTCCAAAGAAAATATCCAATCGTTGTTCTGATGCTCGTACGCGTAGTGAAAATGAAATTTGAAGCAGAGCACCTTTCTGCATTTCTCGCTCATTTTGAAACGGTTAAATGGGAAGTAGCAAAGTTCGAGGGCTGTAAGGGTATGCAATTGCTGCAAGATATAAAAGACCCTTGCCTGATTTTCACCTATTCCATCTGGCAATCCGAACAAGATTTAGCCAATTACAGACAATCTGAACTCTTTGCTTCTATTTGGCCTAAAATCAAGCCCTGGTTTGCCCAAAAGGCCGAAGCATGGAGTTTAAATCAAAATTTTAACGGATTTATTTGAGAAAAATAGTGAAAAACTCAAATAGGTCCTTACCTTTACCGAAATTAATATTATTAGAATGAGTAAAGGACATGTAAAATTTTTCAACGAAACCAAAGGTTTTGGCTTTATTGTTGAAGAAGACACGAACAAAGAGTATTTTGTTCATGTTACCGGTTTGGTAGACAAAATCAAAGAAAATGACGAAGTTGAATTCGAATTGCAAGAAGGCCGTAAAGGCTTGAACGCTGTGA
>JBIIBL010000096.1:0-6352 GCA_044239425.1 Crocinitomicaceae bacterium
GAAACATAATGTATAGTTTGGGTAGTAATGCAATGAAATCAGGTTCAAATAAGACGCTGATTCCGAAGATAAAACTAGCGTTAAAAGCTGCTTTTTTAGAATTTTGCTGGGGTTTAACGCCAAAAAAGAGCCCTAAACCAAGGATACAGCAAAGATGTGCCACAAAGAGCCAACTTGCTTGTCCCCATGTGTGGAAAAAACTAGCAAAAATGAGGTAGTTGAGGCTGACAATAAAAGTGTTTTTTTCCAGAAATTCACGGCCATTGAAAACCCAATTTAGAGCGACTGCGTTGAGCAATAGCATCAAAAAATGCGCTAGTACGTGAGCCATAGAAAGGTTTGCAAAATACGGGAGTAACTGAGTAGGCGGATTCACCTGGCCAAATGGAGCTTGGTAGCCTAGAAAATAACTAATGAGGTATAATGCAAGTATGGCGGGAAGCAAAAGCAAGACCCAAACACGGTTGTCTAAGAACAATCTGAGCATGATCAAAATTACCATTTATGCTGCTGCATGCCACTATCTTGTGAATAAGTTGCTGCTATTGTTTAAAACAAGCTAAGTTCTTGTTAAATCAATGTCTTTTCACTTGCTTAAAACGTAAAAAATAATATATTTGCTCTCCTATTTTTGAAAACAACACCTCATGGAAAAGTCAAAAAATCGATACTCAGATGCAGATTTGGCAGAGTTCAAAACACTCATCCAAAACAAACTGAAAGAAGCACATGAAGATTTCGATCTCTTAAAAGGGTCATTGTCGCATTCCGACGACCACGGCACCGATGATACCGGCCGCACTTTCAACATGATGGAAGATGGTTCCGAAACCTTATCGAGAGAAGAAGTAGCCCAATTAGCTGCACGTCAAGAGAAGTTTATTCAAAGTCTCAATGCCGCACTCATGCGCATTGAAAACAAAACTTACGGTATTTGCAGGGTTACAGGTCTGCTTATCCCAAAAGAGCGTTTGCGTTTGGTTCCGCACGCCACCATGAGCATCGATGCCAAAAACGCCCAAAAATAACGCGTGAAGAAACCACTTCTCTTCAGTGCTATTTTAGTCGCTGTTTTTTTGCTCCTCGATCAATGGATCAAACTAACCATTAAAACTCAGTTTGCTCCTGGCGAATTCAAACCGTTGCTAGGCGACTGGCTTGTTCTGCACTACACCGAAAATCCTGGAATGGCTTTTGGTCAAACTTTCGGCGCTAGCATGTGGGCCAAACTTTCCTTGAGTTTATTTCGAATAGCAGCAATTTTCTTGATTGTCCGCTACATGGTCAAGCAAATCAAGCTCGGTACTTCTCGGGAGTTTTTGATCGTGGTTTCCTTGGTTTTGGCGGGTGCTACCGGCAATCTCCTCGATTCCATGTTTTACGATTTGTTTTTCAGCGTCGACCCTTGTGTGCCGTTCAATCAGTTGGCAGGTAGTGGTAACAAAGCCATATGTTCGGCTGGTCATTTCAAATATGCCGTAGAGCTTCGCCATCAGGGTTTTCTGTTTGGCAATGTAGTCGATATGTTCCAGTTCAATGTGCGCTGGCCCGCAGGCTTGCCATATTTAGGTGGTTCAGATGTGTTTCCTGCTATTTGGAACTTAGCCGATTTCTGCATCTCAGTGGGCCTTATATGGGCAATTATTCGTCAAAAAACCTTCTTCCCAAAAGACAAAAACTCCGAAAAAGTGGAAGAAGTAAGTAACGAACTACTTTAGAAATTCCATTTCATGCTGCGGTCGTCGAGCATCGCAAACGAAATTTTCCATGCGGTGGTAGGGGTAATCTTATTTCCGTCCGAAACCACTCCATACACACCAACACGCAGTCGTCTTCTGCTGAGTTTAAAATTGCGTTCTAAGCCGGCTAGAACTTCGTAGTGTTGCCAGTTGTATTCTTTGATGTACATGGCGCCACCACCAACCACCAAACCCACACGCGTTTTCTTGAAATAAGGCAATTTGTTGAGAATTGCGCCGTTGTCGTGGTGCACGTAATGCGCTTGCATGACGTAATCTATGGTGCGCAGCGTGGTATCGAAGCCCTGAAAGGAGTAGAGTGGATTCGAAAACCAGATTGGGTCGCTGCGGCGCTGAAATTTGTAGTCTGGCTCATAGACCGCACGCGCGCTCAAGAATTTCCCGACCGATGCGCGATACGATGAAGTCCCCAAAGTACCAATCTTGAAGTTCTGCATGATCTCAAATTGCAAGTAAGCATGGTCTACTGCACTATTGAAAATTTTGGGTAAACCGCGCTCGTAGTGCACCGAAAAAGTAGGATAGGCCGAGCCTAAAACAACTTTGCGGTAAGGTTCGCGCATGTAGCGTTGTTTGGGCGTGTACGAAGCACCAAAATTGATAATATAAGCGTTGTAGGGGTCAAAAGCTAATGGGTCGTTATTTGGCAAGGCTTCATCGATGCCATCCAGAAATTCATAACCTTCTATGCTGCGGCGTTTGGTATACTGAGAATTGGCGTAGGCGTAAAAACCGTTGAAAAGTTCGTATTCAAGGTTGATATTCAGTTTGGTAGATTCAAAGAAGTTGTCTCGTTTGTAAATCTGGGTAATGGCGTCAAAACCCCGAATGACATCGAAATCATGGGTCAGGGCTACGCGCAGAAAACCAAAGTGAAAGGGGTCAAAGCGGTATTTCCACCAGGTGTCGCCTTTCCAGTCTTTGTTCAAAAAACCGTAAGTGATGCGGGTATAAGAATCAAGGGTGCGTTCATCTTTCCATTTCTTGAAATAGTCAAAGCTGGGCGCAACACGTGGGCCTCCGATACCGACGGGTTGTACAGTAGAGGCCACAGAACCGATGGTCCATTGTTGTTTGAGCTCTCTGTTGCGGTGGTCTACGCCAAACCAAAGTACTTTAAGGACTGTAACTTTATTGAATACAGCGTCAATGCTGTCAAGGTATTCTTTGCGGTTGAGGTAGTCTCGAATAGAATCTTTGGCGCGCATATACTTGACTTCTTCGTCGGTGAGCGCAATGGCACGCTTCTGCACCCAATAGGTGCTGTCACGTTCGTAAGCCTCTTGGCTGGTTACAGCTACTTCAGAATTGAAGTATTTTTTGGCAAACGCTGGTTGAAAGTTATAGTTGCTGTAAAGCGCTTCTGTTTTGCACTGGCTTACCTCCGTTTTGTATTTGACACCATAGGTAAGGAGTTGTTTATTGAGCACACAAAGGCTATCTCCTTGTATTGTGTAATCTTGCTCGATACGGAAATAATCGTAGATCAATAAATTTCCTTTGTTCATGGTGAGGTCTAGTTTCTGAATCAACCATAAAGAATCGATCACCCAAATATAGCCCTCTAGCGTTGAGGTAGCGGTGTTACGGGGGCTGATTTTAATTTTAGAAATCATATAGCCGTTTTCCTCATATTTCTCTTCCAATTTATACTTGTAAGCCACAATTCCTGGGGCAGAAATAGGAGAACTAACAGGTGTTTGGTGAAGGTCGTCGAGGTGCAGGAGGTTTTCAAAGAAATTAAAATTAGACTTAACTGTGGTAGTATAGTACAGCTGCGATACATCGCCAAATGCTTTGTAGGCATTGCGGATTTCTTTGACCTGATTAGGAGGAGAATAAGAGCGGTGTAGTTCAACTTCTACCAGCTGGAGTTTATTGAGCCACTCTGGTACTTTATTTTGGTTTTCGGTGGGATCTTGATCAGTTCTTTCGTTTTCCTTTTTAGGTTTTGCTGTGTTTTCTCGTTGTTCGGTGGCCTTGATATAGACATCTACCTCGTGCGGGTAGGACCACTGATTGAGTAGGTCGCGGTGTTCTACCACTTTCATGATTTTGTCTCGCCCTACATTTGTTTTCTTGGCGCTCACACGTACGTCTTGTACGTCGGTTAAGCGCATCGGGAACAATTGCATGTCTTGTTTGGCGGCTGCATCATTCATTCCTAAATAAAACTCGCGGTCTTGATACCCATTGGCCGTAAACACAAGGTAGTATTCACCAGGGTTCAGGAACATTTCGTAATAGCCATTGGCGTCGGCTACGGTGCGCAGGTCAGCTGCATTTTTCACAAAAATTTCAGCCCCCGCCATAGGAATATTGAGCTCATTGGTAACGAAGCCACTCAGGAGTTTTTGCCCGTAGGAGGTGCCGATTAGGCAAATAAAAAATAATAAAGCGCGTTTTTTCACATTAACAAGACCTTTGAAGTACAGAAAGGTTACACCTTTTCTTCGTTTTTTTGTTGGACCATTTCTTCTAAATGACGCTGCATGCGCTTCATCATCCATTTTTTGGTGCCATACATCAAAAGCGCCATTACCGGAACAACATAGTAGGCCAACCAAGTTTGCGCGCCTTCCGTTGCTATTTTGTAGGTGATTGCTATGAAACTAAGGCCTGCTATCACCAACCAGAGGTTGCCCGACATTTTGTTATACTGACTGATGAAATCTTTATTTGCCATCTTATTCTATATTTTGGTTTTTGTCTATTTGCCAAGAGCCAACGGGCTCGAGTAGGACGTAATTACTGAAATCTTGTTTGGTCCGGATGCCTTTTCCGAAAATTTTACCTTTTGGCGAACGCACAATGACCGCCGACTTAGAGTATATACTGCTGTCTTTTTGATTCCAAAAAAGTGCTTCGGTTTCGAGGGTTTGTTTTTTCTTGTGGTTGTAAAGGCGCACGGAGTCTTTGACCATGAGCTCGCCGGTATTGTAATTGATTTCTCCGTACAGCGCACTGAGTGTAGAAACGACATCCCCTTTTTCATTGAAAAAGTAAACTTTTAAGCTGTCTTTAATTTTGGTGAGTTGCTCCTTGCCACGGTAGGTTTCGGCCAGCGCTGCATGGATTTCCACGCGGGCATATCCGGCCTCGGCGTAAGTAAGCACTAGATTTTTAGTGCTTTCTGTTGGGGCATCGGCCTCAAAACTGATGCGCTGCACCACAGCGACGTCGTTTTCGCAGGCTGCCAAAAACAGCAAGAAGGAAATAAACGATAATAGGCGTTTGGCGATAGACATTAATCGAGCTGACGCTTGCGGAACCATTTCTCGAAATTAGAAGGCGCTAGTATGATGCTAACGCGTGCGCCAATGAATTGTTCTTTCCAGATGCCTGTTGGAATACTGCGCTGCCCGAAGGTGAGCCCCACATTTAAGGAAGAAAGAGAAACCTGAGCCAATAAAGGAAGGCCAAAGCCAATGGTAAGCCCTTGCTCTTCGTATTGGGTGCCGCTGTTGGTGTAGGGGAGTGTTTGCTGGTAATACCCCACACGATAGGTCAGTTTTTCGAGCGGTTTGAGTGTCGCGATGTTTTCGATCACCTTGAATTCTGGTTGGTACTGAAGCCCAAAACTCATGCGGTTGTAGTCTTTTTGATCAAAACCAGTAAGTAAATTTTGATTTTGACTCAGTGAGCCAAACAGGCTATAGCTAGCAAAAAGCTGTAGTTGCGGATGTAGTTCGCGGGTTTGTCTTTTGTATTTGGGTAATTTCCAAGCGTAAGAAAAGCCAAATTGAGTGCTTTGGGCAAGTTGTGCTGAAAAAGCTTGGCTGCTAAAAAGAACGGTGTCGTAGCTGTTGGGCACACCAATCGTTGCTGAGCTGTAGAGTTCTCGTTGATACGTGCCACCGAGTCTGAGTTCGGGTTGGTACACCGCGCTGATGTTAAATGCATGGTTTTTACCCAGCTGTTGTGTAAAGTAAGTGCCAATTTCTGTGTGAAAAGCACGCATGATCAGGGAGTTGCGCTCAATGCCACCAGCTGAAGTGGATCCGGTGAGTAAAACAGAACTGCGCTCATTGACGAGCGTTCCGAAAAGATAGGAAACGTTGGCACCAATTGCGAATTTGGTAGTTGATTTTTCGATGAGTCCGAAAGAATAACCGAGGTAAAGGTCTTGAATAGCGCCGTTTCCTGTGTAATTATAACGGATGGAGTCTTGTCCGGTGAATTGTGTTTGACTGATTTCGTAACCGCGTGCACTAAACGGGCGCAAGCCAAAAGACAAGCCCATTTGTTTGCGGATTTTAAAACCTAAAGTAAATTGCTCTACCATTGGCGTTGCCGCAAATTGTTGGGTGGTGGCATTGCTGTACCAAGATTGTCTGGAGTGAATGCTCACGGTGTAGAGGGTGGCGCCTTTGCTAAGGCGGTTGTAGGTCGCGGGGTTGTAATGATTGAGCACTGTTGAATCAAAAACATTGATGGCATTTTTACCCAGCCCGTCAAAAATACCGTGTCCTTTTGCACTCATTTCACCGAGCCCATAAAAGCTAGCGGGTTCGGCAGTGATGGATTGTGCCAATATTGTAAAATAGGAGCAAGAGGCTAAAAGAAGTGCGAAAAGTTTATGCATTGGCGTG
>JBIIBL010000055.1:0-14464 GCA_044239425.1 Crocinitomicaceae bacterium
AACCTATGTATGGTTGGTCTATGGAAGACATCGCAACTCAAGTTGGTTCTCAAGACATGCTCAAAGAAGCTTTGGCCATGATCAACGTGGTGCCTAACCCTTACTACGCATTCTCTGAGTATGAGCGCAACAAACTAGACAACCGCATCAAGATCACGAACTTGCCTGAAAAGTGCCAGATCCGCATTTATTCTTCCAACGGCAAACTCATTCGAAATATCAAAAAAGACAGCCCGCAAACCTTCCAAGATTGGGACCTTACCAATCACGCTGGAATTCCTGTTGCATCTGGCGTTTACCTTATCCATGTGGAGGTGCCAAATGTGGGCGAGCGCGTACTCAAGGCATTTATTGCGATGCGCATGGTCGATTTGCAGAATATTTAACGAGCCTTTAACAAGTGGCCGTAGCAAGATGAGGTAATTTTACACTTCAAACAAATACTTATGAAACCGCTATTTTTTTTACTTCCCTTCTTGACCCTATTTTCTTTCTTTGCCTCTGCTCAGGTCTACTCCCTCCCTAATTTACCTTTTGCAGCCAGCGCATACGAGCCCTTCGTAGATGCACAAACCATGGAAATTCACCACGGTAAGCACCATGCGGCTTACGTCAATAACCTTAATAAAGCCATTATAGGCACTGCCATGGAGAAAATCAGCATGAACGACCTTCTTATGTATGCCAGTTTTCGTTCAGCAAGTGTGCGCAACAATGCGGGTGGTCATTACAACCACAGTCTGTTTTGGGATATTCTAGCGCCAACAGCAGCGCAAAAACCGATCTCTTCAACTTTAGAAATAGCTATTGTCAATCAGTTTAAAAGTCTAGATTCTGTGAAAGCGGCTATCAATGCTGCAGCAACTACTCGTTTTGGAAGTGGTTGGGCTTGGTTGGTCGTTACACCAGAAGGCAAATTAGCTGTTTACAGCACTTCCAATCAAGACAACCCGATTATGGACATCAGTAAAGACCGAGGTATTCCAATCCTCGGTATTGACGTCTGGGAACACGCTTATTATTTAAAGTACCAAAACAAGCGCGCCGATTACCTCAGCGGCATTTGGAACCTCATTAACTGGGGAGCTGTTTCTGATAAATACGCTGCTGCGCTAACGGATCCTCTTTTGAAAGAATTAGAAAAAGACAACTGGTTGGCTATCAAAGATTTTCACAAAGTAATGGCGCAAACTTTTCATCCTGCAGAAGAAAAGAATTTTGCTCCTTTGCGCACACGAAGCGGCGAACTCTACGCGAAAGCGATCTTACTGAAAAATTCCACACCGCCTGTATCTGCCAACAACGAACGCGTTCAGGAAGCCCTTACCCGTCTTGAAAAACAATGTTTGGAAATACATACTTTAGTGCAGAAGCCAAGCAAAAATATAGAGGCTCAAAATGCACTTTTGTTAGAGAAAATTACCAAAGCGCACGATATCTTTCACGAGGTAGAGGGACTCTGCCACGACTAATTCGGCCAGAACTTAACCTTGCGTTAAAACCTTTGCAACTCAATTCCGTATCTTTGTCAAAAAGAAGCCGGTGCGTTTTGAGTTAACCAAAGAATTTATTGCCGAACTGCGTCAAAAAATTGTCGCGGCAGATCAACTTTGGATCCAAGAGCAAGTCTTGGAACTCCACTACGCCGAAATCGCCGAAATTCTCGATAAGCTCACCAACGACGAAGCCAAATTCATCTACTTCATGGTAGACGAAGACACCCAGGCCGACATCTTAATGGAGCTCGAAGAAGAAGTCCGTGACCGCTTCTTGGCCTCGCTATCTAGTAAAGAGATGGCCGACCAGCTCGAAAACCTCGACTCCGACGACGCCGCCGATATCCTCGGTGACCTCCCCGACGACAAAATTCAGGAAGTCATCTCCCACATGGAAGACGACGAAGCTGCCGAAGATATCGTCGACCTCCTCAACTACGACGACGACACCGCAGGGGGGCTCATGCAAAAAGAGTTCTTTCAGGCCAACGTAGAATGGCCCGTGAATCGTGCCATCATCGAACTTCGTAAGCAAGCCGCTGACGTAGAAAAAGTCTATAATATCTTTGTTGTTGATGACGACGAACACCTCCTTGGAGTGCTCTCGCTCAAACGCCTGCTTTTTGCAAATGCCCGCACCAAAATTGGCAGCATTTACCAAAGTAAAAAAATCATTTCTGTCAAGGCCAGCGACACCGCTGAGTTGGTTTCTAAAGTCATGGAAAAATACGACCTCGTATCGGTTCCGGTGGTCGACTACCAAAACAAACTTGTTGGCCGCATTACCCTCGACGACGTCGTGGACTACATCAAAGAAGAAGCAGACAAAGACTTCCAAATGGCAACGGGTATCTCCGACAAAGTAGATTCTGACGCTCCAATTTGGAAATTAAGTTTTTCTCGCCTGCCTTGGCTGATCATCGCCATGTTTGGTGGTACTATTGGCGCAAAAGTGATTTCTAATTTTGAAGCGAGCATAACAGCCATTCCAGCTATGGCCTTCTTTATTCCGCTGATTACCGCAATGGGTGGTAATGTAGGCGTACAATCATCGGCAATCGTAGTTCAATCACTTGCAAGAGGCGACAAAGACCTCGGAAGAATTTTACCAAAAGTAATCAGAGAAGGAAGCGTAGGCCTCATGAACGGTCTCATCCTTTCGAGTCTCATCTTTTTAATCGCTACTGTATTTGTAGATATCCATTTAGGAGTTGTGGTGAGTTTATCGCTATTTACCGTGATTTTATTTGCTGCTATTTTTGGAACGATCTTCCCAATGCTCCTGAACCGCTATAAAATTGACCCCGCACTAGCCATTGGCCCATTTGTAACTACCCTTAACGATGTCATTGGTATCTTCATTTATTTCTCGATTGGCTTGCTGTTGATGTAATGAGTTTAAAACAACTTGGCCTCAAAGAAAATTGGCAACAATTTAGTTTACTCGTTTTGGTCAACGCCTTTGTGGGCGGCATGGTGGGCATGGAGCGTAGTATTCTGCCGGAATTAGCCGAAACAGAATTTCATCTCGCTGCTAAGACAGCCATACTCTCTTTTATTGTCGTGTTTGGTATTACCAAAGCGCTCACTAATTATTTTGCAGGAACACTTGCCAATACATACGGACGCAAAAAATTGCTTGTGATCGGCTGGGTATTTGCCCTGCCCGTTCCCTTCCTTTTGATTTATGCACCCAGCTGGTCCTGGATTATCTTTGCCAATGTATTCTTAGGAATCAACCAAGGCCTGGCCTGGAGCAGTACAGTGGTTATGAAAATCGATTTAGTAGGCCCCAAAAACCGCGGCTTCGCTATGGGCATTAATGAAGCGGCTGGCTATCTTGCTGTTGGCGCAGTTGCTTATTTGAGTGCAAGTCTTGCCAATAATTACGCAATTCGACCATACCCTTTTTTCATTGGCATTCTCCTTTCAATTCTTGGGCTGCTAACTAGTGTTTTTTTAATCAAAGATACACGCGGGTTTGTCCAACTTGAAAGTGAAAAAAGCAATGTTCCTTTGCTTGCTCATATTTTTAAAGAAACGACCTGGAAACATCGAAATTTAGGGAGTATTAGCCAAGGGGGCTTGGTCAACAACCTCAACGACGGCATGATCTGGGGTTTGTTTCCTATGCTCTTACTAGGTAAAGGTTTTTCAATAGCCGAACTTGCCCAAATTATCGCCATTTACCCAAGTGTTTGGGGTCTCAGCCAATTATTTACAGGGAAACTCGCCGATAAATTCCCTAAAAAACCACTTTTGTTTTGGGGTATGTTATTACAAGGCCTCGCCATACTTGGCTTCATTTGGGCACAAACCTTCTTTGCTTTCGCAAGCCTCAGCGTGGTGCTTGGGCTCGGCACTGCGGTGGTCTATCCTACTTTTCTTGCTGCCATTGCTGACAACACCCACCCTAGCCAGCGCGCCCAAAGCATTGGCGTGTATCGCCTCTGGCGAGACCTCGGCTATGCAGTGGGCGCCATCCTCACCGGCCTCCTCGCCGATTTTTGGTCTGTCAATACCTCCATTTTTTCCATTGGCAGCATCACAATCCTTTCAGCACTCGTGATTCAATTGCGCATGCGTCCGGTTTCCTAGAATCAAAAAAGCTTTGTATCTTTGCACTCCACAAAATACCTGGAGAGGTGTCCGAGTGGTTGAAGGAGCACGCCTGGAAAGTGTGTATAGGTCTAAAGCTTATCGCGGGTTCGAATCCCGCCCTCTCCGCCAAAGTATTCAAAAGCTAGCCGAAAGGCTGGCTTTTTTGTTTTGCAAGCGTCAAAAGCTGGCTTTTGTAAGCATTGTAAATACAAAAAAGGCAAAAGATGCGCAGCAGCTTTGCTTTTGAATACTTTGATGCCCTACCCAAAGGGTTCACGAGCGCAAGCGAGTAATCACATCGAAAAAGAATCTCACAACGGCTTCCCCTTCAACGCCTGCAAAAGTGTGAGCAAGGCCAACAAGCCATAGATTAATGCAACAGCAATGGTGAGCTTGGTGTTTTTCAAAAGATAGAAAGATAATATCGGCAACACCTGCAAAGCATGCATACCAATAAAATGCGCAACTCTTAGGTCGCCGACGGTTTTGCTCCAGCCGAGGATAAACAGATTCGAGTTGTCGTTTAAGGAGCCAACAGTATGGCTCAGTCGCGACCCCATAGCAAAGCCTTCAAAAGAAAAGATGACAAACAAAACGATGGATAAGCGAATGGACCAAACATAATATGTGGGTAACTCAGGGAAACTATTGCTAAAAAAAAGAAAACCCACATATGCAGTATAAATTGTGACCGCAGAGGCTGCAAGTGCCATCATAGAAAAAAGTATGGAGTAAACTGGCGTACTCAGGTTATAATGCGACAACTGCCCTCGGCCAGCTTGCAAAGCAATATAAGCGATCTCAAAGCCCAACAGAATGATTACTGACCAATTAAAGAGCGACACATTGAAATTCGGTAAATAGGCACAATACCAAGCCATTGCCCAAGCAAATGTCAGTGTGGAGAAGGCAAATTTAAACGGCTTGAACCAGGCATTGACACCATAGACTTCCGTATTTGTAGTTCGGGACAAAATGAAAAACAGAATGGAAAGAAAAAGACAAGCAAGACCGAAATAAAACATGGTTTCATTGCGGAATTTGAGTTGTTGTAGAAATGCAATCATTTGATATACCGTTTATTTAATTCGTGGCACAACCAAGCACTTCCAGCACCCACCAAAGCGCCAACGAGTACGTCACTTGGGTAGTGCACACCTAAATGCATGCGCGAGTAACCAGCGGCACCTGCCCACAAAAACGACGGGGCAATGACATACCATTTCGGGAAAGCTAAACTTAATGAGGTTGCCGTTGCAAAGGCTTCGGAAGTATGCCCTGAAGGGAACGACGGACTTCCGGCGCCGGTGAGTTTTTGGATGTCGGGGTAGGTGACAAAGGGGCGGTCTCGTTGGATGGCATACTTCATGGAAATTGTAACAAAACCAGAAACCAAAACAGATTCAGCCAGGTAAATCCCCTTCATTTTTAGAGCGCTATCATTGGTAAAATATCCGGTGGAAAAAGCAATGACTGGCGCAGCAAGCCCCACTGGCGAAACCGAATTGGTGATCAATTTAAATGATGGGTCTAGCGCTGGATTTCGATCCAAATTGATTTTTCGAAGTAAATCAATATCGAGGTTTTGCGAATAGTTGGTGTTTACAAAAACTAAGAAAACAACGATAAAAATTCTAAATTTTTTCATGCGAATAATGCTATTTTACTGATAATCAGGGTTCGGAAATAAACGATACATATGATCTGCATCAACCTCATCGCCAAACTGATAACGATGTTTGATGGTAGCTTCTTTTTGAAAACCAAAGATTTCCATAAGGCGATTTGATGCGACGTTATCAGTGGCTACAAATGCTTCAATTCTGCGGAGTTGCATTTCGTTTTTACCGAAGTCTAAAATGGGAATAAGCGCTTCTTTCATGTACCCTTTTCTCTTGAATTCATCTGCTTTCAAACTGTAGAAAAGTTCAGCGCGGTGGTGCTGCTTGGCCCAGGAATGATAACCCGCCCATCCAATGACTTGAGCTGAAGATTTTTCAATGAGTTGGAAAAATTGAATCGTCAAATTGTACGTCGAGAAACCTCCTTTGTAGCGGCTACATTCCAACTCGTATTCCTCTTCATTTCGATGACCAAAAATTTGCATGATTTCCTGCTTGGAAGCCTGAGCAAAAATGTCATCGTAAGTCTTTTGATTAAATGGGGTCAAGAGCAATCGATCGGTAGAAATGAGCGTATTTTGATTGTGTAAAATAAGCTCTTTTTTCTTTCTAGATGGGCGTTTTTCAAGGTCGCCATTGCAATTCGGACAAACCAGTTTCAGACGCTCATTTGCGCATGCCGCACAATACGTGCATTCATAAGAGCAGATAAAGGCCTCGGAAGAATCCTTAGTTAATGTTTTTGCACATAATTCGCAGGTTTCTTTGAGGTGTAGCATGGGTCAAATTTACTATCTTTGTTCTTATGCGCAATCTCATCGCTTTTTTGCAACGTTTCCGGATCTTCTTGGTCTTTGCTGTGCTGCAAATTTTAGCCCTCATCTGGTACGTTACCTACCTGAGTTTTCCGCGCAATCAATTCCTCACCACCAACAACAATATCGCCATTCAATTCCTCGAATGGGAGCACGACCTCACCAAACATTTCAACCTCAGCAAAAACAACTCCCAATTACAATGGGAAAACATTTACTGGCGCAAAAGGCAGCCCCAATTTATGTACCAGCTGTCTAGATCAAAAGTCAAGGTCAACGACACCATTTACGAGCAGCAATACACCTATATTCCTGCTGAGGTCATTAACTCTAGCATTGATCGCCGAAACAACTATTTTACACTCAATGTAGGAACGGCTCAAGGTATTAAGCGCGGTATGGGCGTTTTTTGTCAGCAAGGAGTTGTGGGTGTCATTCACTACGCAAGTAAGCATTACAGCTTAGTCAAAACGGTGCTCACCAAAGACATCAATATCGACGTCAATATCCACATGAAAAAAACTGATTTGCCCGGTTTGCTCAAATGGGACGGCCGCGATGCGCGCTATGGCATGATCACCGGTATCAACAATGACCTACGCATCAAAAAGTGGTCTAAGGTTGAAACACGCGGGGGATCGGGCATTTTCCCGAAAGGAATTCCCGTAGGCAAAGTAAGTTTTACAGAACCCATTGAAGGGCAAGCACTTTGGAAAGTTGAAATTCGTTTTGCAGCAGACTACCGCCGTTTGCAACGCGTCTATGTGATCAAAAATCTTCATTTAGCAGAGCAAACAGCGCTCGAAGCGCGCATTCCAGATGATGAATAAGCCATGAACATAGTGTACAAACATATCATCCGCTTCGTCGTTTTTGCTTTTTTGCAAGCATTGGTTTTTAACCAACTCAATATCGGTTTTGGCATTCACCTCATGATCCAACCGCTTTTCATCATGTTACTACCTTTTGAGCTTACCGTAATCCCTATGATGGGCATTGCCTTTTTGATGGGCTTGGTCATCGATATTTTTTCAAATACATACGGCCTCAACACCTCCTCACTTATTTTAATGGCTTATTTACGGCCTATCGTCTTTAAATTCTATGGGCCGCGCGAAGGTTACGACCCGCTCAAAGAACCAACCTCCCAAGACATGGGCTCCAATTGGTTTACCGTCGTTTACAGCATTCTCCTTGGATTGCATACATTTTGGTTCTTTTTACTAGAAATTTTCGAAATCGGCCGTTTGGGTTTCATCTTGCAAAAAACATTGCTAAGCGGGGGTCTTTCTTTCCTTTTAGCACTTCTCATTCAAAGTTTCATTTTGAATAGCAAACAGAAAAAATGAACCTAGACGCACGCAGAAATGTCATTCTCAGTTTCATCTTTTTGGTGGTCGGCATCTACCTCGTTCGCTTGTTTTACATGCAAGTCATCGACGACACCTGGACACTCCGCGCTCAAGAAATTGCTGAAAAACGCAAAGAAATCTTCCCGCCAAGAGGCGTGATCTTCGACCGCAATGGCAAAAAAATCGTTACCAACCAGACTTACTACAACCTCATGATGGTCGAGGACAGCATCGTCAATCTCGACACCGCTGCTTTTGCCAAACTCATCGGTTGGTCCAAACAAGAAGTGCGCAATCGCTTCAGAGAAATTGTCAAAGGGGAAGGGTCTTACTACAACAAAATAACAGGCAAGCGAACTCCAAATTACCAAACCATTCGAGCATATCCGTTTCTAAAAGAACTCACGCTAGAAGAAATGTCCCAAATTGCGCCTCACTTGGCCAACTTTAAAGGTTTCTACGAGGAAGCCACCAGCGCACGCAACTACCCTTATAAAAGTGCCGCTAACATCTTAGGTTACCTATCTGAAGTTTATCGCGAAGAAATCGAAGAAGACCGTTTCTACAAGCCAGGCAACAACATTGGCAGAGCCGGCATTGAGCGTTTTTACGAAAAAGAACTGCGCGGCATCAAAGGCATTAAGTATATTGTTACCTCAGCGCTCAACAACGCCATCGAATCCTACGCCGATGGCAAATACGATACTACTGCACGTCAAGCCGATCCTTTAAAAATGGGTATGGACGTCGAGTTACAAACCTACGGAGAAGCGCTCATGAGTAAGAAAAAAGGCTGTATTGTTGCCATTGAACCTTCAACTGGCGAAATCCTCAGCATGGTTTCTGCGCCCTCTTATGACCCCAATTTACTGGTCGGCAAACGCAATATCAGCGCCAATTATCCAAAACTTGCTAGGGACCCTAACCTACCGCTCTTCCCGCGTCCGCTGCAAGCTGAGTACCCACCAGGTTCCATTTTCAAATTGGTGCAAAGTCTTATTGCGATGCAAGAAGGTGTCATTACCGCCAACACCGGGTTCCCTTGTGACAAAAGCCTTGTGGGTTGCCACAACCATCCATCGGCCAGCAATATTGCAGAAGCCATTCAGTATTCTTGTAACCCTTACTACTACATGGCGGTGCGGCGCATCATCCAACAAGGTGTTAAAAAAAGTACCAATGCCGATGCCGAATACGGTCTCAACAAATGGTACAAATACATTCGTAGCTTTGGTTTAGGCGACATCTTCGATACTGACGTGAGTGGCCAGCGACCCGGCCTTATTCCAAACCCGGCCTTCTACGACAAATGGTATGGTCATCATGCTTGGGCATTTTCAACCATTCGCTCTATTTCTATTGGACAAGGAGAAGTCAAACTCACCCCTTTACAAATGGCCAATATTGTAGCAGTCATTGCCAACAAAGGTTGGTACTACACCCCTCACTTTGTGAGGTCAATTGGAAAAAAAGGATCTTTACCTCAATTCAGAAAAAAACGCTGGACCATGATCAACTACCAACACTTTGATCCGGTCATTGAAGGAATGCGCAGGGTAGTCAACGAAGCAGGTGGAACAGGAAAAATGGCGCGCTTAGAGGACATCATGGTTTGTGGCAAAACCGGTACTGTTCAAAATCCACATGGCGAAGACCACTCTGTATTTTTTGCCTTTGCCCCCATGAAAAATCCAAAAATTGCTATTGCCGTTTTTGTCGAAAATGCTGGATGGGGCGGAACATGGGCAGCACCAATTAGCGCTTTAATGATCGAGAAATACCTAAAGGGCAAAATCTCCGATCCGGATAAAGAAAAACGCATCATGGAAGCGCAAATTGCTTATCAATCTTCGAATTAATGCGCAAACAAGAAAGCCTCACCGAACATCTCGACTGGCCACTTTTTGGCGCACTCATCACGATGCTCATCATGGGTTTAGCAACGGTATATTCTGTAGCCTACAACGAAGAAGCACCCTCTCTATTCAACTTTTCCGAAAAATATGGCAGACAGCTTTTCTGGATCATCTTTTCTTTGTTTTTAGGTCTACTGGTTTTTTTAATCGATTCAGATATCTACCGCAAGTTTGCTATACCCATTTATCTATCGACCTTGGTGCTCCTTGTGATTGTGCTTTTTATGCCGGCAGTTCATGGCGCACATGCTTGGTTAGGAGTAGGCTCATTTGGCGTCCAACCTGCTGAGTTTGCCAAAATTTCGACCTCACTCTTACTCGCCAAATATATCAGCGGTCTTACCGTAAAGCAACAAACAACAGGTACCGTACTTACAGCAAGCAGCATTCTACTGATTCCGATGGTGCTCATTTTATTGCAACCCGATGCCGGAACATTCGTCGTCTTTACCTCCTTTTTATTTGTAATGTACCGCGAAGGGCTCACTTTTGACCCCATTCTACTCAATTTTGTCAATGCCATTCCAGGTGTTCGCTACAAAGAAACATGGGTGGGCTCACACTTTATTCCGATTCTCTTTGCACTGGTATTTCTAAGTATAATTACGCTTTTGCTCGATAGCGTTGTTTTTAATGTCCACCTCTTCGGTTGGGACCTCGAACTTAGTGGCTCATCGGGTGTCATCTTTGGCCTCTTACTTATTTATGCGCTATCTTGGCTGCTCATGCAGCGTTTCAGTACGCGACGGGAGCGTTCGCGCATGATGGTAGTATTTACACTTGGCTTACTCATCGCCAGCGCCATTAGCTTTTCAGTTGACAAAGGGTTTGACATGCTCCGCGCGCATCAGAAAGACCGCATTGAGCTCTTTTTAGGGCTTAGAGAAGACCCTAATGGCGACGACTACAACCGCAATCGCGCCATGGCCGCTGTTGGCTCTGGTGGCTTTTTTGGAAAAGGGTACCGAGAAGCCTCCGTTTCTAGTGTGCGCTCCAACCACGTGCCAGAAAGCGAAACCGACTTCATTTTCTGTCCTTTCGCCGAAGAATGGGGTTTTGTAGGTGTTGTGATCATCTTTGCGCTTTACTTCTTTGTTTTGTTTCGCATCATTATCATAGCTGAAAGGCAACGCGCTGCATTCAATAGAATCTATGCCTATTGCGTTGCCATGATTTTATTCTATCACTTTGCAATCAATATTGGCATGAACATCGGTTTTGCGCCGGTAATTGGAATACCCTTGCCGTTTTTTAGTTATGGGGGCTCTTCCATGATGTCGTTTAGTGTGATGCTATTTATCTTATTGAAACTCGATGCACAACGCAAAGATGTTTTACGTTAATTCGTTGTAATAATGAACTTATGAAAAAAACTACAACTGTTTTGAATGAGCAAGAACAAAAAAAGATGACCAAATTGTTCTGGATTTTAGCCTTGCTGCCATTCTTTTTGGTGGCAAGCATTCTTTTGCTACAGTCCGAAGACGACCTTCCACCGGTTTCCATGCTAGACAACCCACCAGAACTTCAGGCCTCGCTGATTCTCGCCAAAAAGAGCGTCAAAGAAGACACCGTTATTGGTCGTTTTTGGCAAGTTAACCGCACGAGTGTGAAGTACCGCGAGATTTCTCCTTTTGTAACCGATGCCCTCATTTCTACCGAAGACGAGCGTTTTATCCAACACTCAGGAGTAGATTTCCGAGCTTTGGCACGTTCTTTCACCTCATTTGGCCGTTCAGGAGGTGCCTCTACAATTCCGCAACAGTTGGCTAAATTGCTTTTTACCTTACAACAGCGCCAACGCGAAGAAATCGCACGTGCGAGCGGCACGCGTCTCGAGCTCCCTTATGTAGGTGGTATCCTCGGTAAATTCCGACGCGTCAGCGAAAAAGCGCGTGAAAACATCATTGCAAAGCGTCTTGAAGAACGCTTTACCAAAGAAGAAATCATCACGATGTACCTCAATCAGTTCGATTTCTTGTATAATGCCGTAGGAATTGAAAATGCCTCTAGGGTCTATTTCAACAAGAGTCCGAAGGACCTCAGCAAGTCAGAGGCAGCCACCTTGGTTGGTCTTTGCAAGAACCCAACAATCTACAACCCGTACAGCTATCAAATTCGCAATTACCGTGCAAAAATTGCCGAAAATAAAGGCGTTGCGCTAAGTGCTATCACTAAAGAAGAAATTTTAGTGGCCCGCGCCAAAGACTCTACCACTGCCCATTCACGACGCAACCAAGTATTGTTTCAGTGGCTCAAAAACAGCGAAAAAGGCAACGAAGCGCTGCGCACCAAAATTACCCGCGAAGAATACAACAAACTAATTCAAACACCTATTGTGGTGCATTACCGCTCTTTGGATCACAAAGAAGGAATGGCGCCTTACTTCAGAAAAGAGCTCCGCACAGAGGTGCAGTCCATTTTGTTAGCCAAAAAGGCCGACGGTACCTTTAAGTACTTGCGCGAAGATGGCAACCCTTACGACATCGACGCCGATGGCCTCAAAATCTACACCACCATTAATCCTACAATGCAGCGCTACGCTGAAGCCGCGGTCGAAAGACACATCAAAGATGAACTTCAGCCTCAATTCGATCTCAATAACAAAGGCCTTAAAAACTATCCGTTCTCCAATAGCATCAAGCCAGAAATTGTAGAACAAATCATGACCTCTGCGCGCCATAACTCAGACCGCTACAAAAAATTAGTGGCCCTAGGCCTGACAGAAGCAGATATCAATAAAGCATTCAATGAACCTGTCGAAATGAGTGTATTTAGCTTGAATGGCGAACGCGATACCGTCATGAGCCCCAATGACTCTATCCGCTACTATAAAGCTTTCTTACATGCCGGAATGGTTTCCGTTGATCCACGCACCGGTTTTGTGAAAGCCTGGGTGGGTGGCATCAACTTCAAGCACTTCGGCTACGACCATGTTCGCCAAGGGAAACGCCAGGTTGGTTCAACCATCAAGCCATTTGTATACGCAGCAGCGCTTTCCATGAAAGTCGTGAATCCTTGCACAGGCTTTTCTGCCGACGAATACTGCCTCGACCTCGTAGACCACAACACCAATAAAGTGGTAGGCCAATACTGCCCAGCGGGGCCAGCTGCGCCAACGGTGCGCGACGGACTTGCGCAATCTTCTAATAAGGTAACGGTTGCCGTGATGGGGCGTATGGGCAATTTCAATCCAGTGCAAAAGACTGGAGGTCCTTACCAAATTGAGAAACTCCTCAAGAAAATGGAGATCGAACTCAACCCCAACGACGTCGTTCCTTCTATGTGCCTAGGCAGTATGGACCTCTCCCTTTTGCAAATGGTAGCTGCGCAATGTGTGTTCCCAAATAACGGCATTTACATCCGCCCTACATTTATTGAACGCATCACAGACCGCAACGGAAAAGTCATCTATAGCGCAACCGAACACCGCGAGCAAGCGCTCAACGCAACTGTTGCCTACGAAATGCTCCAAATGATGAAAGGTGTGGTTAATTTTGGAACAGCCGGAAGCCTTCGCGGTGGCCGCAGCTGGGGTGGCATTACTGCACCAACCGCTGGTAAAACTGGTACCACACAAAACAACTCTGACGGTTGGTTTGTAGGCATTACCCCAGAATTAGTTACTGGTGTTTGGGTTGGTGCCGAAGACCGCGCTGTGCGCTTTAAAAGCATGACCTGGGGCCAAGGTGGCCGTATGGCTTTGCCAATTTATGGTTACTTCATGCAGCGCGTCTACAAAGACCCCGGTATAGCGCTTTCTACCCGAGATTTCGACCAACCCACCGACTACGACCCTTCGGTCTACGACTGCACCGCAGCGCCACAACCCGAAACCGTAGACGAATCAGAGGTTCCATTTGAATTTTAAGACATGAACAAAGTAGTAAAAGACCCAGCAGCTGCGCTCGATGGCATTCAAGACGGCATGACCCTCATGGTGGGCGGTTTTGGCCTATGCGGGATCCCCGAAAACTCCATCGCCCAACTCGTCAAGATGGGCACCAAAAACCTCACTTGCATTTCCAACAATGCCGGCGTCGACGACTTTGGTTTAGGCCTTTTGTTGCAAGCAAAGCAAGTCAAAAAAATGATCAGCTCTTACGTCGGTGAAAACGATGAATTCGAGCGGCAAATGCTCAGCGGCGAACTTGAAGTAGACCTCATTCCGCAAGGTTCTTTGGCAGAACGCTGCCGTGCAGGCGGTGCAGGCATTCCTGCATTTTTTACTCCTGCTGGTTACGGAACCGAAGTCGCTGAAGGTAAAGAAGTGCGCCTTTTTAACGGAAAGCCACACATTTTAGAGAGTGCCCTAACCGCAGACTACGCTATTGTGAAGGCCTGGAAAGGCGACACCGAGGGCAACCTCATTTACAAATCTACCGCCCGAAACTTCAATCCAATGATGGCTATGGCCGGTAAAGTTACCATTGCTGAAGTAGAAGAACTCGTCCCGGCTGGCACGCTAGACCCCAACCAAATCCATACGCCGGGCATCTTTGTTCAGCGGATTTTCCAAGGAGAAAAATTTGAAAAACGCATCGAACAACGCACTGTTCGTTCTAAACAATAAGCTCATGGCACTCGATAAAACAGGCATTGCCAAGCGCATTGCACAAGAATTACAAGATGGTTGGTATGTCAATCTAGGCATCGGCATTC